>JBCAZI010000200.1:0-3403 GCA_038533095.1 Pseudomonadota bacterium | reverse complement strand
GCCCATTCCAGCGCCTCACCGTCGATGTTTTCCTTCAACAGGCCCTCTTTCATCATCAAACCCAGATTGGGCCGGGTCCTGCGCCAAGGCGCATCGGCAGATTTATAGATGATATGGCGCAGATCGTTCAGGCGGCCCGGCGTCGCTTCGCGCCCTTCGGCCAGCCATTTTTCGCGGCTTTGGCCACCTTTCCACGCTTTGGTGGTAAAGCCCAAAATCTCGACCTTCACATCGCAACGCTCCAACGTACGAGCCATGACATCAGCGCAAATTGCAGCAATAGAAATCGGACGCCCGCGCATTGAGCCAGAGTTATCCAGCAGCAAAGTCACAACCGTATCGCGGAAATCCGTGTCTTTCTCAACCTTGAAAGACAGCGGCGTTGTGGGCGAGGCGACGATCCGCGCCAAACGCCCAGCGTCCAAAATCCCTTCCTCGCGATCAAATTCCCATGACCGGTTCTGTTGGGCCTGCAACCGGCGTTGCAATTTATTGGCCAGACGGGACACAGCCCCTTTGAGCGGCTCAAGCTGCTGGTCCAGATAGGCGCGCAACCGCTCCAGCTCGACGGGTTCGGCCAGATCTTCGGCGGCGATTTCTTCGTCAAATTCGATTGTCGACACCTTATAGTCAGGGTCCGCGTCGGAGATAGGTTGTGGGGCAGGTGGTTCCAGCGGCGCTTCGCCCTCCGGCATCTCGGCCTCTTCGCCCATCTCGGCGTCGGCCTGATCATCCATGCTGACTTGCGCTTGGCTGGCGTCCTGCTGTTCTTCCTGCGACTGCTCTGGCGTGCCCTCGGCCTCGTCCCCTTCGCCGTCGTCTTCGCCGGTGCTATCAGGCTCTTCCTGATCGTCGTCAGAACCCTCTTCGGCCTCATCTTCTTGATCATCGTCCAGGCTGTCGGGGTCATCGCCCAGCTGATCGCCATAGCCCATATCGCTGATCAACTGGCGCGCAAATTTGGCAAAGGCCTGCTGGTCGTTCAGCGTATCAGACAGGCTTTCCAAAGTGCCGCCACAGTGATCTTCGATGAACCCACGCCAGAGTTCCATCACGTTATCCGCCCCCTTGGGCAGATCGCGACCGGTGGCCATATTGCGGATCAGATAGCCTGCGGCGACGGCCAAAGGCGCATCGGAGGCTTGGGTGATCTGGTCATAGCCCTTGCGCATCGCCTCTGTGCCGATCTTGGCGTCGATATTGCCTGCGGTGCCGGGCATGTATTCGGCGCCCACCGCCTCAATCCGCGCAGTTTCCATCGCCTCATAGAGGTCCTGCGCCATCTGACCTTGTGGCATGTAGCGGGCAGATACCTTGGGATCATGGAACTTGTGTCGTAGCGCGAAAGCATCTGCTGTGCCACGTGCCAACAACACTTCATCACGGGTCATACGGCGGGATACCTGGGGCAGGCGGATCGTGTCAGCAGTTTGCCCCGCAGGATCAACCGAATAGGTGACCGCCAGTTCAGGGTCATCCGCCATAACTTTGGTGGCCTCGGCCAATGCCTTTTTAAAGGGATCGGCGGGATTGTCGGATGGTTTATTCATGGCATCACGCTCCGCAATACGTCCGAGCAGACCTGGCAAATCGGGTCTTCAACACAAAGAGGGGCTTGGCCGGTCATCGGGGCGAAATCAGCAAAATAGATCATGGTATCTTCTACGATCCGGGCGTGGGTAACCTCATGCGCCGGGGGTGGCGGTGATCCCAGCAGGACCATGCCCCAATCCTGCGATGGCGTTATCGGATTAGCTGCTTCATAGGCATCGAAAAGCAGTTTGGACCGCCGTTCCATGCCGGTCACATAGCCATGATCAGCGCCCACGATATCACCCCAGATTGCGCGCGCCTCAAAATGTGCGGAACAGGAAAGCACTTCGCTTTTTGACTCTGCAAACACGGGTGTGCTGCCGACGCTGATAATCAAGGCTATTGCCGTCTTAAGTTGCATGCACAATCCCTTTGCGATCTGCATGACAAACTAGAACTCAGAACGGGTATTGACCAGAGGAAGAAGTGCTACTCTTCCGCGAATTCAGGCTCTTCGAATGTGATCCCGGCCTCCGGCGCGATCTCAAACGGGGCTTCGGCCAATTGGTGCAGCGTGTTCAGCTGTGCCGCACCGGGCAGAATAGCGCCGGTATCGTCAATGAATGCAAGGCGTGGGCGGAATGTTTTGCCACCCAGCTCAATCTCGCCTTCGTCAAAGAGGTAGGCCAGTTCCGTTACGATACCTTCGACGTTTGCTTTGGCCATGTCTTCGCTCATGTTTTCTGCAAAAAGTGGCAGCAAAGCATGGGCAATCAAGGTCGAGGCGGTTTCGGCCAGATCTTCGTGGCTGACCACATAATCAGCGGGTAGCGGGGTACCGATCTTCATTTTCATCTGGGTCTGCTCCGGTTCATATCTGTCTGATACCATGGGTAGAAAACGGGCCGCATTAAGACAACCCCGTGTCTTCACCCAGATGCGTGAATTTAACTCAAAAGCAGCCCGGTGCAGGCCCGCTCGAACTGAGCGGCCTGTTGGCGGGCCCAGGCCGCATCATCGGAATTGTCGTTGAATGTGGCGCGGGTCAGCAGGGCAGATTGCGCCAATTTGGCCGAGATACGCCAATGCAATACGTCGCGCCCGCGGTCGGGTGGCATGATCGCTTCGACCAGATCAATCACCGCGGCGCGTTGCAGTTTTGTCTGTTCAGAGGCTTCACCATCAAACATCCATTGATATTCCATGACGGCAGACAGACGGCCAGCACAGGTGGCAAAGGTGCGTAATTGGCTATTGGAATCAATGCTTTGCGCCAGACTTGATTGGGCGCTGGATAACGCCAAAACGGTGATCAGGGTTTGAAGAGCTTTTCTCATACTGCCCACAATAAGATCATGACAGTAAAAAAATCGCCTACAAATTGGGCGAATTTAAGACAAACTTAATTCAGATTTGAAATGCGGCGCATATCGATTCGACAGGCGTTGCCTTCTATTGGGCAAAACACCTTGCCATTTTCTGAAGGAATTTCGTCCAAACACGCGAGCAAGTTCAACCAATCTCTTGGTTGTTTGCGCCGACAGGCCCGTCGTTTAAGTCGTACTTTTGATGTTAGCCTAAGCTGAGGCTTGCAGCGCTTTCCGGCAGTTCTTCGTCAAAGCAACGTTGATAGAACTCTGCCACTGTCTGGCGTTCCAGCTCATCACATTTGTTGAGGAAAGACAGGCGGAATGCATAGCCCACGTCTTGGAAGATGCGCGCATTCTCGGCCCATGCCAGCACTGTGCGGGGTGACATCACTGTCGACAGATCGCCATTCATAAAGGCCGTACGCGTCAGGTCGGCCACGGTGACCATCTGACTGATCTGCTTGCGGCCTGTTTCGGTATTAAAGTGGGGCGACTTGGAC
>JBCAZI010000199.1:0-3434 GCA_038533095.1 Pseudomonadota bacterium | reverse complement strand
GAAGCAGGGTCCGTGCTATAGGTTTCGCAGGTCCCGTCGTTTAATGCTTCAGAAACATAGCTGCGAAAGACCTCCTCCCCGTCATCGATCGTGTAGGTCATGACCATCTGCCCATCTTCAAACACGCTGCGCGTTTGCACGCTGTCGGCCTTTGCCTGGCGCAGGGTCTCGGTCGCATAGTTCACGCGTTGCACCTCGTCGAAAATGCAAAGCTGGTGAAATGTCGCGGTGCGGCGGGCGTGAAAGGTACAGGTACCATCGTCATTCAGGAAAATGCGCGTTTCTGCCGTTTCCCCGACCATTTCGTTTTGCCAAATATAGGTCAGGTCGTCGCAGGCCATCAGCGCTGACATCTCGACCTCAACGTCGTAAGGACGCAGCGGGTTATCTTCAGCAGCAAGCGCCGTGCAGATGAAGCAGAGAAACGTGGCTTTGAGCATATGTTTCATAGGTCTCACTCATGCTGTTTTAGCATTGATCAGATCGTGCGGAAAAATGGCCCGACATGCGATCACATAACTGTGTTATTGAATAACGGGCGCAAACTTTGCTGTTATTTTATACGTTATTGGGGGATTTTACATGTTTTACGTACCATTGCGCAATTTTGCTATCATGACGCATTTGGCGGCCAGCCTGCTTCTACTAACGGCACCAGCACAGGCTGATACCGCTAAGACTGAGCTTGAACGCTGTTTCCTGCATGAAAGCGACACATTGCTGGGTCATGTCATCCTGCAGGCAAACGGGGCCAATGTGCTGGGTTTTGAATTTGGCAATGTGACAACAGCCGAAGGGGAAACATGGGGTTACCATTCCAATTTCAACGGGACATCAGATCAGGGGCGCATGATGCTGATGATCGATACCTTTGTGGAAGGAGGCACACAAATCGCACCGGCTGTATGGGAATATGAATACGGCGCATTGACAGTCCGCGAAATGCTTTATTCCACAGTGCCATGTGCGATGACTTGGTCTGCCTTCAATGAACGCGGCTTGGCTGATAAAACTGCAATCCAACCGGATGCGACGACGCCGGGCACGATATATTCCATGACGCTTGATCCTGCATTGATTGGCGCAAAACCGCACGAGCTTGCATTCACCCAGCCCAATGATGGGGTTGCGCGGGCGGAGTTTGCGTCTGACCCATTTTACGCGATCATCCTGATGTCTGCGCCGCGCTGCACGATACCCGAGGCCGAGCGGCAGAATATTCAGACGATTTTTCCACGCAACAAGGTCTTTATGGAGCGATTTTACTGCGATGACGATATCACTGAACAAACCAGCTATAGCAACGTCTCACCCGATGTCAGTTTCATCGCCATCCATGCGGGCGCAACAGAAGCGGAAGCACGGGCCCTGATGGCGAATATGGACGTGGCAACACTGTTCCCGGGCGCAAACATCCGGAAAATGCAGGCCATCGTGAATTATCCCTAATCCGTTAAAACTCCACCACAGCCCTGATCGATTCCCCTGCATGCATCAGATCAAAGCCTTTGTTGATGTCATCAAGGCCCAGCTTATGGGTGATCATCGGATCAATCTCGATCTTGCCTTGCATGTACCAGTCCACAATCTTGGGCACATCCGTCCGGCCTGACGCCCCGCCAAAGGCGGTCCCACGCCAGCTGCGCCCGGTGACCAATTGGAAGGGTCGTGTTGAAATCTCGGCACCTGCGGGGGCCACCCCGATGATGATGCTTTCGCCCCAACCCTTATGGGCCGCTTCCAGTGCGGTACGCATTACGCCAACATTGCCTGTCGCGTCAAAGGTGTAGTCGGCACCGCCGCCTGTCAGTTCAACCAGATGGGCCACCATGTCACCTTCAACATCCGTCGGGTTCACGAAATCGGTCATGCCGAATGTCGTGGCCATCTCGACCTTACCGGGGTTCAGATCAACGCCGACAATCTGATCCGCACCGGCCATGCGCAGGCCCTGAATGACATTCAGGCCAATACCGCCCAGGCCAAAGACTATGGCCGTCGATCCAATCTCGACCTTGGCGGTGTTGATCACAGCACCAATGCCGGTCGTTACACCACATCCGATATAGCAAATCTTATCAAAGGGCGCGTCCTCGCGGACCTTGGCCAGCGCAATTTCGGGCAGCACCGTGTGGTTGGCAAAGGTCGAGCACCCCATGTAGTGCAAGATCGGCGTCCCATCGAGCTTGGAAAAGCGCGAGGTACCGTCTGGCATGACCCCCGCCCCTTGGGTGGAACGGATTTTCTGACACAGATTCGTCTTGGGGTTCAGGCAGTAGTCACACTCACGACATTCCGGGGTGTAAAGCGGGATGACGTGATCGCCAGGTTGCAGGCTGGTGACGCCTTCACCTACCTCAACCACAACGCCCGCACCTTCATGGCCAAGGATCGCAGGGAACATCCCCTCGGGATCAGCACCCGACAGGGTAAATTCATCGGTGTGGCAAATGCCTGTCGCTTTGATCTCGACCAGAACCTCACCCGCCTTGGGGCCCTCAAGGTTCACTTCCATCACTTCCAGCGGTTTGCCCGCTTCAAGTGCTACAGCCGCACGTGTCCGCATCTCGTCTACCTCCCTTTAGTCAGGTTTGACGATCAGGCAAATACCGCGAAATATCAACACTTCTGTGATGAACGGCTTGCGTTTGCAGGCAAAGCGGCAAGAATGATCAGATGAAACGTCTATTTGCACTTATCGCGCTGGCGGGTTGCACCGCCGCTGAACCACCGCTTCCGCCACAGCTGGAAGATACCTGTGGGGCCCGCCAATTTGCCGATCTGATCGGGCAGGATGCCACCTCATTGGAACGCGTCTTGCTGCTGGGGCCTGTCCGCGTGATCCGGCCGGGCGATGCGGTCACACGCGATTTCCGTGTCGAGCGCATCAACTTTATGATCGACGAAAACGAAACAATCCGATCTATCGACTGCGGCTAGCGTTGTGGGGGAAACGAAATTCCCCGATGTCACGAACTGGGTGGGGGCTATTGACCGCAACATCGGGGTAGCATTTCGCTATGCCTGCAATGTTGCAATCACTTGTGTTCCCAGTTGGTAGCCCCTGCGGCACCCAAGTGTTCTTTTTGTGGCATAACCAAGGCGGACGCAGAACAACCCTTGATTTTGCAGGGGTTTGGGGTGACGCTGGGGTATGACGTTTCAATCTACGACACAGTTCCCTGCCCCCGAACAGGTCGCATTCCACCGAACAGAGCTTAGCGTGATTCTCAGCCTTTATGGCCGTATGGTTGCCGCTGGGGAATGGCGCGATTATGGGATGTCGCATCTGCGCGATGTTGCCATATTTTCGGTTTTTCGGCGGACGGCTGAACATCCGCTCTATAAAATCGAAAAGCGGCCAAAGCTACGGTTGAAGCAAGGGCAATATGCGGTGATCGGGATGGACGGTCAGATATTGAAACGCGGTAACG
>JBCAZI010000198.1:0-3439 GCA_038533095.1 Pseudomonadota bacterium | reverse complement strand
AGCTTCTGCTGGGTCTTGGTGGTTGGTCGCAAGTGGCCCGCTACCGACTGTGGGAAGCAGAGCTGGCCGGGGATACCGACCTGACGCTGATCGACGTGCTGACGATCCGCATGATTTGGGAACAGGCGCTTTATCAGCAATATGAAGACCAGATTGCGGAGAAATGGACAGAGGTGCGTGCAGCCCATGCCGCGCCGGTTGAGCCATCGCAGGATCAATTGATTGATGCCGCATTGCAGGCCGCTGCTGAGTTTGCAGGCCAGCGGGAGCTCTCCGCCACTCTCGATGCGCCAACTGAACCTGCCCCAGAGGGTCGCCCCGCGATGCAGGCTGCCTTCTGCATCGACGTCCGGTCAGAGGTATTCCGCCGCGCGCTGGAAAGCGTTGATCCGGGCATTCAGACGCTTGGTTTTGCGGGCTTCTTCGGCCTGACTGCTTCGCACCATGGCTGTGCATCCGACGTCGCTGAAAAGCGTCTGCCTGTGTTGCTGAACCATGGTGTGACCAGCCACGCAAATGTGGATGCCGCCGTCGATCAAACCGCGCGTTTCAGCGCACGGGCCAAGCGGGCCTGGGGCCGGTTCAAGCTTGCTGCCGTGTCCTCCTTCGCTTTTGTTGAGGCGACAGGCCCCGTCTACATGGGCAAGCTGTTGCGCGATGCGCTGGGCATGGACGCGGCCAAAGGGCCGGACAGCCGTGCGCCGAAGTTGGACGAAAGCTTTGGTCTGGAAGATCGGATTGGGGCTGCGACCTCTATTCTGGGTGCGATGTCGATGACCGAGAACTTCGCGCCCTTGGTTCTGCTCTTTGGTCATGGTGCGAATGTGGTGAACAATCCGCATGCGAGTGCACTGCACTGTGGTGCGTGCGGCGGTTATTCGGGCGAGGTGAATGCGCGGTTGCTAGCCGGTATCCTGAACGACAAGGACGTGCGTGCCGGGCTAGCCGAGAACGGGATCACGATCCCTGATGATACGCTTTTTGTCGGTGGTTTGCATGATACGACGACGGATGAGGTCACGATCTATGAGGTTGACTTCGCAGGGCACAGCCATGGCAGCCACCTGAAGACCGCTCGTGATTGGCTGGCATCTGCAGGCAAGCTGGCGCGGACGGAGCGGGCGTTGCGCCTACCACGGGCAGGGTCCGGTGAGGACGTCTCCAAGCGGAGCCGCGATTGGTCAGAAACACGGCCAGAGTGGGCACTGGCAGGCTGCAAAGCCTTTATCGCCGCCCCACGCACACGCACCAAGGGTAAGGGCCTTGCTGGTCGCGCTTTTCTGCATGATTACGACTGGCTGAAGGATGATGGCTTTGGCGTGCTGGAGCTGATCCTGACCGCCCCTGTGGTCGTCGCAAGCTGGATCAGCCTGCAATACTACGGCTCTGTCGTGGCACCTCAGGTGTTCGGCGCTGGTAACAAGCTTTTGCACAACGTCACTGGTGGGGTCGGGGTTGTTGAAGGCAACGGTGGCGCGCTGCGTGGTGGTTTGCCATGGCAGTCCGTGCATGACGGTGAAGGCTACGCCCATGATCCTCTGCGCCTGTCTGTCTGTGTGGAGGCCCCGGCAGAGGCGATCACTGCGATCCTCGAAAAGCACTCCGGCGTGCGGGCGCTGTTTGATAACCGCTGGCTGCACCTCTTTACCCTCGACGCGGAAGGCAAGATTGGTCAGCGCTACGTCGGTGATCTGAAATGGGGTAACTTTGACGGCAACGTCGCGGTGCAGTCTATCGCTGCCGAATAAAACTAGCGGTTCGCGGTCTGGTCCCCGATTAGCGACCGCTGCCCAATCTGCGCGAGTGTGATACTGGTTTCGTTCTTCAAAACGGACCAAAGCGCGCGCAGGCCGTCCTCGCCGCCAGCGGCAATGGCGAATTGCAGCACGCGACCAAAGAAGGTGAAATTGGCGCCCTGGGCGAAGGCTTTCACGACATCTTCGCCGCCGCGCAGGCCGGTGTCATAAAACAGCGGATAGTCGGGCCCGAGCGCCTCGCGAATGCCGGCCAGCTTCAGAATGGGCGGCGGCGCACTGTCGAGTTGGCGTGAGCCGTGACTGGAGACCTGAATGGCATCCACTCCGGCCGCCTTGAGCGCCAGCGCGTCCTCAACATCCAGCACCCCTTTGACCACCAGTTTGCCCGGCCACATCTCGCGCAGGCGCGCAAGCGTGTCCCAATCCGCCTTGGCGCGGCTTTCGGTGCGATCAAAATCGTAGCCGTCCATTTCGAAGTTCGCCATCTGCGGTTTGCCCGCATAGAGCGACTTGAGCGACCAACGCGGGTGCAAGGCGAAGTCGATGAACTGCTTGGGGCCGATTTTGAACGGCATGGTGAAACCGTGGCGCAGCTCGCGCGGGCGGCGGCCCACCTCGGCCACGTCCACGGTCAGGACGATGGTTTCGTATCCCGCCGACTTGGCGCGTTCGACCAGTTTGAAAGTGCCAGTACCATCACCGCTAAAGTAAAGCTGGAACCAGGCGTTGCCTTCGGCCTCTTCGATGAGTGGCTCCATCGCGGTGGAGGCGACTGTAGAGACGCCCAAAGGCACATTCTCGCGCGCTGCAAGCCGCGCTAGCATCATATCCGCGCCGGGGCCAGAGAGGTTGCACATCCCCATCGGGCTAATGCCGAAAGGCGCTTTCGTTGGTTTGTCCCACAGGGGCACCGACAAAGACCGGTCGCTGACGTCGCGCAGGATGCGCGGGCGCAGTTCCAGATTGTCAAAGGCCGCACGATTGCGCGCGGCCCCTGTCTCGGCGCCAGCAGCGCCGTCGATATAATCAAAGACCATCCAGGGAAGACGTTTGCGTGCCAGACGCCTTGCGTCTTCACTGGAATGAATCTTTGTCATGTTAGCTTGCGACCGCTTCCATGAAACGGTGGCGGATGACAACCGGGTCGAGCGTGATAACCGGCAGCTTGATGTTGCCGCTGTCGCACTTGCAAACAATGATCGTCATCTCGTCACTGTCGATGGCGGACTGCAGCACAGGGCCAAGATCCTTGTCCTGCACCTCGATCACGTTGTCGCAACCACAGGCGCGCGCCACGTCTGTCAGATTGGTTTTCTGGCCGGCATAGGTGGGCTGATCGCCGGTCGAGCCATAAGAGCCGTTGTCGATGATCAACAGCGTGTAGTTGCCGGTGGCGTTGTTGGCGATTGTTGGCAGCGTGCCGAGGTTGGTCAGAACGGAACCATCACCATCAATAGAGATAACGGGTTTGTCTTGGGCAAGCGCCAGACCAAACCCAATCGAGGACGACAACCCCATTGTGCCCAGCATGTAGAAGTTACGCTCGTTATCGTCGATCATATGCAGCTCTTGGCTGGGCAGACCGATGTTACACACCACGAGGTGCGGGTTCAGGATCGGTGCGATTTCTTTGAGAATTTCAGAACGGATCATTGGTCGCCGTAGCCTCCCCAGAAGTTGGC
>JBCAZI010000197.1:0-3458 GCA_038533095.1 Pseudomonadota bacterium | reverse complement strand
CAAGCTGGATCACAACCGACAGCCCATGCAGGCGTTTGAACATGGGTTGATCATCGCGGTCGGTGGCGGCGTTAATTTGCGGCATCAAAATTTGCCGAGCATAGATTGTCGCGATCAGGATCACGGCCAAAACGATGGTGGCGTGTCCTGAGACCGCCAGCGCCGCGGCGGTTGCAACTGCGGACATGCCGATCACCGCAAGATAGTAGTATGGGAAAGTGCCCCGCAACAACGGGCGCACCTTGTCCATCGGTAGCTGTTTGAACAGCACCGGCGCGAAGCCAAAACTGAAAAAGGTCATCCCGCCAAACAGCATCGCTGTCATCAGAAGCGCAAAAGTTGTCATGGCTGGGTCACCTGTTCTCTATGTGTCTCGCGCGAGAACCTAAGTGCCGCGTGTAGAAAGTCACGCGATCGCGACAAGCTGCCGTAGGTCTTCATGATTGAGAAACACCCGTACCCCTAACGTCCCGGTACCGCCATGCACGGGCGTCTTACGAAGGTAGATCTCTACCCCTTCGATCTGGGAATAGCCTGCACAAAGGGTGGCGATCTGTGCCATCAGCCATTCCTGCGTTGCCCTGTGCCCGCTTTGGGCAAGCTGCAAAATATCTGCGATCAAGGGGTCATAATCAAAGACATGCGCCATATCATCTGATGGGATCAACACAGCCGTGCGCGGCACAATCAGCGTCAGATCCAGAATGTGATGGTCGGGGATCACATCGCCCGGGCCATATGTCCCGATGTTGGTGTCGATCACCAGATCCGTCAGCGTGATTGTGCCACGTGCTGTCATGTCCATCCTGTTCAGCCCTCTTTTGCCCATAGGTGCATGAATTAGTCGCAGGGGAGCGGACGGCAATCGGTGTGGACCTGTTTCGCGCCACAGCTAGCTTAGTCCTGTATGAAACGTTCGACCATGAAACCGCTGCGTCAGCTGCTGCGCCTTGGCCTTGGGATCTTCCGGACCCCCGCGCCACCGCGTCAGCTTGTGCTTGCGCTGGCTTATGGTGTCTTGTGTCACAGCGTCTTTGCCGCTGCCGTAATCGCGATGATCGTGGCGATGTTTTACGGGATGAGTGAGAGCTTTGGTAGGATGCCGACGCCCTGGTCGATCGTCGTGAATCTGGCATTGATCCTGCAATTCCCGCTCATGCACTCATTCCTGTTGTCAAAAGGTGGCGGCGCGTGGCTTGCGCGGCTTGCCCCCAAGCGTCATGGATCCGTACTGGCCACAACGACCTACGCGATTATCGCGTCGCTGCAATTGCTGGCGCTTTTTGCACTGTGGACGCCAAGCGGGATCATCTGGTGGCAGGCTGAAGGCATCGCTCTGGTCCTCATGACAGGGCTATACGGCATGTCTTGGCTGCTTTTGATCTGGGCCAGCTATGACGCGGGCGCAGAGGTGCAATCAGGTGCGCTGGGGTGGATGTCACTGGCGCAACGGGCAAAGCCGGTCTTTCCCGCGATGCCAACGCGCGGCCTGTTCAGCATCATCCGGCAACCGATTTACGTGTCATTCGCGTTGACCACGTGGACGGTCCCAACATGGTCGCCTGATCAACTGCTATTGGCGATCATGCTGACGGCCTATTGCCTTGGCGCGCCGGTGTTGAAAGAACGGCGCTTCACAAAGCGCTACGGCGCGAAATTTGAGGACTACCAGAAAGCCGTGCCTTACGCCGTCCCGCATATCGCCAAACCGGCACGGCCGATCAAGTGATCCGGTCTGATGACTGAGCCGCGCCTACCCGAAAGGCTATATCTCGACTTCGATAGCTTTTTTGCCTCAGCCGAACAGCACTTTAACCCTGATTTGCGCGGCAAACCTTTGGGTGTCGTGGCGCTGGATTCCCCGCATACCGGCTGTATCGCAGTGAGCCGTGAAGCAAAAACGCGCGGCGTCAAAACTAATATGCCCGCCCGCGAGGCGCGCAAGATCATTCCCGGTATGGTCTTTGTTGTCGCGCGCCCTGATGTGTACGTGCGCCTGCACGAACGTATTTTGGCCGTCATCGAAACCGTTCTGCCCATTCAATTTGTCCGGTCTATTGATGAGGTGGTCTGCGCCCTGCTGCCAAGTGAAGGCAAGCAGGGCCTTGCGCTGGCCACCCGTATTAAGGCCGCATTGTTGGATGCGTTTAGCCCTGTGCTGACCTGTTCGATCGGCATGGCCCCGACAGAGCTCTTGGCCAAAGTCGCGGCAGAACGTCAAAAACCAAACGGCGCCGTGCTGCTTGACCCTGCGACGCTTCCCCACGCGCTTGCCGACCTAACGTTGCGCAAACTTCCCGGTATTGGCGAAGGTATGGCTTTGCGCCTTGAAGCGGCGGGCGTACATGACTTTCCCGCATTGTGGTCCCTCGCGCCAAAGCAGGCCCGCGCGATCTGGGGCAATGTGGAAGGTGAACGCTTTCTGCAAGAGTTGCATGGTTTTCATGCTCCGCGTGCCAAAACACGTAAACGCATGTTTGGCCACAGTCGTGTGCTGCCGAATGATTGGCGCAGCCCGGAAAAGGTTGAAGACTGTGCCAAGCAATTGCTGGCCGGTGCTGCACGCCGCTTGCGGCGGACAGATTTCCGCGCCTCCAAACTGACGCTGAGCCTGCGCAGCCAACGCTTGCGATCAACCCGCGCAAAGTCGGCTGAGGCGAAACGGTGGAGTTGGGAAGGACAGTTCCTGCCATCGCGTGACTATCGCAGCTTTCGCAGCACCCTTGCGCAAGGCCTGTCAAAGGCGCGGCAACAGGTTCCCTTCACACCACATGCAGTTTCGGTGGTTTTGCACGGTCTGGACGAAGAAGCGGATGTAATTGGGGATCTCTTGGCACCGTTGACGGACGACGCCGATGACCGGGATCACTGGGAGGACGTCAGCGACGTAATGGATGAACTGCGGGCGCGATTTGGTGGCAAGGCGTTGTCGCTCGGCACACATGACTCCGTCCCCGGCGGCTACGTTGGCGGTAAAATCGCTTTCGGGCGTATCCCCGAGGCAGATGATTTTGAGCATGCACCGGGCGCGAATGACGAGACGCACTTTTGTAGCTTTTGAGAAGTTTCGCATAACCCAGGACGTAAGGTAGTCGTTCGAGCGGATGTAGTGCATGCACCGTTTTAGCCTAAGCTATCGGCTATACCCAACGGCCGGATTGACGACATACGCCGCGCCGCAGCAGCAAGTGTGCCGCAGGTGCGAGAGGATGCTGCATTAGCAAAGATCCAAAATCGAATGACGGCAAAGTCCGCGTCATGCCTGTTTAGGCGCCGTGCAGCGAATGTCGGTCCATGCAAGACCGGCCCTTGGTGCAGATGGCGGCGAAGGTGCCAGGAGAGCCCTTTCTGACAAATGCTGCGCGCTGCACGGACGGCATGAGTGCCCTGAAAGCCGACACTAACCGGACCAAGGCAAAACGCCTCTATCGTACTGCTGACAGCATCAATGACTTGGT
>JBCAZI010000196.1:0-3483 GCA_038533095.1 Pseudomonadota bacterium | reverse complement strand
ACCTTTTCCAGACAATCTATGAAGATCATTTCGTGGGACAAGATGATCTTCATAGATTTTCTGGAAAAGGTCGTGCAGAGGACCAAAGGACATACCCTTGACGTTCCAGTGGAAATTCTGCGCAAGCATTGTTGTCACAGCGGTCTCTGCAACCGACTGGTTCAATGCGTCTGCGATTTGTGTTTTGGCATCTGTGCTCAATGCAGCTGCTGTCTGTGTCATAACTCTACTCCGCATGTCAAAAGAAAGGCTGGCTGGCGTAAGGCTGGCTTGCTTGACACATTACATAACCCAGAAATTTTGACTGACAAGGACTTTTTAGAATTATTCTAAGTCTGAGAAAACTGCTCGGAAATCCCTTTGATCAGGAATGCGATATGCCGTCGATGAATTTTCGGCACGCGCGACCGGATCAGGAACGCCACACTGTCACAATCGCCCTGTTTGGACGCCATCAGCGCACGGATCAACCATGCCTCGTCAAACGATAATTCAACCGTGCCGGGTTGGTAAAATACGGGGGCCGCGTGAACCGCTTGCCGCAGGCATTTGAACAGGGCTTGCGCATATGCATCATGCGCCGTGTTTTCTTTGTTTGAAATCAGGGCGCAAGCCTCAAACAAATCGGTGCGCGCTGCAGAACGACATTGCAGGGCCACGACCCGCAACGCATTCAAAACACCGCGCCATTCACCCGGGATCAAAGCCGCAGGACGGGGTGCTTCGCGTGTTTCAAACTGTTGTGCCAGTGACAGCATTTTTGGACAGACCTTATTCGCGCGCGCGGCGAAACAACCATTGCGCCTTTATCCTGAGTATAATTATAAGGAATTAACAGGAAATGAAAGGCCCGCGTGTTACAACTTGCGAAAACATCTGCAATCCTTGCGATTTGCACCTTCACATCCGCACAAGCGGACGTGTTGGACGAACCCCATCTGCAGATTGTCCCCCGCACAGCAGATGAGGCGGCACGAATCGCGGCGGTCACCGCATGGCCCACAGATTTTTCCCAAGCCAGCCAATTTGAAGAACGCGCCGCCGGTGCGGCCACGGTGCGCGCGCGCGGCAACGCCGATGCGTTTTCACAACCGTCGGGTAACATTGCGTTTGAGGATGAGCTGACCTTCAAAGTCGGCAACGGCCTGTTCCGCAAACTCTGGGTATCGTCACCAGCATCAACCCTGGCCTCAGACGGGCTGGGGCCGTTGTTCAACGCGCGCTCCTGCCAGCGCTGCCATATCAAAGACGGGCGCGGCCATCCGCCAGAACCGGGCGATGACAACGCCATCTCATTTTTGATGCGTGTGTCCATCCCTGCACCAGCCGACTATGCCGCCAAAACCGCAGAGCTGGAGGGCTATCTGGCCACCCTGCCCGACCCAATCTACGGCGAACAAATCCAGGACTTTGGCGTGCAGGGTTACCCGGCAGAGGCACAGATCGACATCATATATACCGAAGAAACGATTACGCTGTCTGAAGGCGAAACAGCCACGCTACGGCGGCCTGCATATGCGCTAACAGACCTCAACTATGGCCCGCTGCATCCCGACATCATGCTTAGCCCACGCATCGCCCCGCAAATGATCGGACTAGGTCTGCTTGAGGCGATCCCGGCGGCGGATATTCTGGCAAATGCAGACCCCGATGACCTGAATGGCGACGGTATCTCTGGACGCCCCAATATCGTGTGGTCCAAGGAATTCGACCAACCGATGCTGGGCCGTTTCGGCCTAAAGGCTGGCAACCCAACCATCCGACAGCAATCAGCAGATGCCTTCGCCGGTGATATTGGCATTTCCTCACCGCTCAACCCCAATGGGGCGGGCGAATGTACCGACCTGCAGGTCGATTGCCAAAACGCGATCCATGGCGATGGTGATGACCGCATCCACGAAATTGATGATGAAATCCTTGATCTGGTGACCTTTTATAGCCGCAATCTGGCGGTTCCGGCGCGCCGCGATGTGGACGACCCGCAAGTGCTGCGCGGGAAAGAGGTGTTCTACAACACAGGTTGCGCTGCCTGCCACACGCCCAGCTTTGTCACCCACCGTCTGGAAAACCAGCCAGAGCAAAGCTTCCAACTGATCTGGCCCTATACCGATATGCTGCTGCATGACATGGGCGCAGGTCTGGCCGACAACCGCCCCGAGGCCATGGCCAATGGCCGCGAATGGCGCACGCCGCCGCTCTGGGGCATCGGGCTGACCGAACAGGTGAATGGCCACACATATTTCCTGCATGACGGGCGTGCGCGGTCATTGCTCGAAGCAATCCTCTGGCACGGGGGCGAGGCTGAGGCGCAGCGCGACGCCGTGATTGACATGCCAAAGGCTGACCGTGACGCATTGATCAAATTTGTGGAAAGCCTATGAAGACATTTCTTGCTGCATGCCTCTTTGCGACGCTGCCTGTCTTTGCATCAGCACAGGACATCACAGCCGATATCGTTGAAAATCACGTCCTGCCTGGTTTTGCGACACTCGCAACGCAGGGGCAGGCGCTTTCAGATGCGGCTAGCAGCGATTGCACCGCGACATCCCCGCCCCTCCGCGCGGCCTATGGTACGGCTTTCGACGCATGGGTCGCCGTCAGTCACATGCGGTTTGGCCCAACCGAGGCCGAAGACCGCGCCTTTGCCCTTGCCTTCTGGCCTGACAGCCGCGGCGCGACACCCAAAGCCCTGAATACGCTGATCCGCGACGCAGACCCTATCGCGCAAAGCGCCGAAGCCTACCGTGATATGTCCATCGCGGCCCGCGGGTTCTATGCTATGGAGTTCCTGCTCTATGACCCAGCGATCAGCACTGCAGGCGATGACGACTATCGTTGCCAGTTGGTGCGCACCATCGCCGCCGATATCGCCAGCCTGACACATGACATCGCCGATGAGTGGCAAGGCAGCTACGCGGCGCTGATGACCAACCCCACCGAAAACGGGATTTACCGGACCGATCTGGAAGCCCAGCAAGAACTGTTCAAAGCACTGACTACCGGGCTGCAACTGACATCTGACGCGCGGTTGGCGCGGCCTTTGGGCACCTTCGACCGCCCCCGCCCAACCCGGGCCGAGGCATGGCGATCTGGGCGATCCGCCCGGCATGTGGCCATCGCGTTAAACAGCCTCGCTGACCTTGGCGCGCGGTTGGCAAAAGACGATCCTGCATTGCAAACGGAACTCAACGCAGCATTCGACCGTGCCATCGCACAAGTTGCGGCGCTGGATGATCCCGCATTTGCAGGTGTGGCCGATCCGGTATCGCGGATCAAAGTGGAAGCGATCCGCAGCCGGGTCGAAGAAATTCGGCAAATTGCGAGCGAGGATCTGGGTACCAGCCTAGGGGTGGCATCCGGGTTCAACGCGCTGGATGGCGATTGATATGGCCAACCGGCGTCAATTCATCACTGGGCTTTTGGCCACCGGGCTGACGCCAGTGCCAAGTTGGGCAGATGTCGGCTCGCCTGCGTTTTTATCCG
>JBCAZI010000195.1:2735-3496 GCA_038533095.1 Pseudomonadota bacterium | reverse complement strand
CTCCTTCTTCCAAAGTTACGGAGTCATTTTGCCGAGTTCCTTAGAGAGAGTTATCTCGCGCCCCTTAGTATGCTATACTTATTCACCTGTGTCGGTTTAGGGTACAGGTACTTTCTATTTATGGTATTTCGAGCTTTTCTTGGAAGTATGACATCAGTTACTTTAATATCTTAGATATTTTGTACTCATATGTTAGCTCAAAGTGTTTTCTCCACTTCTCAAAACCTTGCATATTTAAACCGATAACCAACATTCGGCTAACTTAGCCTTCTCCGTCCCTCGATACCAATAGAAGCAGTACGGGAATATTAACCCGTTGTCCATCGATTACGTTTTTCAACCTCATCTTAGGTCCTGACTTACCCTTCGTGGACGAGCCTTCCGAAGGAAACCTTGAATTTTCGGGGCATTGGATTCTCACCAATGTTTTCGCTACTCAAGCCGACATTCTCACTTCTATTTCGTCCACATCCGCTTCCGCTAATGCTTCAACCTAATATAGAACGCTCCCCTACCGATGTAAAACATCCCACAGCTTCGGCAAAATACTTAGCCCCATTCATTTTCGGCGCAGAAACACTAGACCAGTGAGCTATTACGCACTCTTTAAAGGGTGGCTGCTTCTAAGCAAACCTCCTGGTTGTCTATGTATTTCCACCTCCTTTATCACTTAGTATTTATTTAGGGGCCTTAGCTGGTGATCTGGGCTGTTTCCCTTTTGACAATGAAGCTTATCCCCCACTGTCTCACTGACTAGTTAC
>JBCAZI010000195.1:0-2725 GCA_038533095.1 Pseudomonadota bacterium | reverse complement strand
GAGAAAACACTTTGAGCTAACATATGAGTACAAAGTACTTCGGTACTAAAGTAACTGACGTCATACTTCCCAGAAAATGTCCCTTGGCCGGATAACGGCAAACAAGGTTAGAATTCCAGTTTTTCCTGAGTGGTATCTCACTGATGGCTCATACTTTCCCGCAAGAAAGTGTTCAAAGCCTCCCACCTATGCTGCGCAGAAAAAACTTAAATCCAATTCCAAGCTACAGTAAAGCTTCATAGGGTCTTTCTGTCCAGGTGCAGGTAGTCCGCATCTTCACAGACATTTCTATTTCGCCGAGTCTCTCTCCGAGACAGTACCCAAATCGTTACGCCTTTCGTGCGGGTCGGAACTTACCCGACAAGGAATTTCGCTACCTTAGGACCGTTATAGTTACGGCCGCCGTTCACCGGGGCTTCAGTCATCAGCTTTATCTATTGACTAACCAACTTCCTTAACCTTCCGGCACTGGGCAGGCGTCAGCCCCCATACTTCATCTTACGATTTTGCGGAGACCTGTGTTTTTGGTAAACAGTCGCTTGGGCCTGGTTATTGCAACCCTTTGCAGGGCACTCCTTCTTCCAAAGTTACGGAGTTATTTTGCCGAGTTCCTTAGAGAGAGTTATCTCGCGCCCCTTAGTATACTATACTTATCCACCTGTGTCGGTTTAGGGTACAGGTACTTTCTACTTGTGATATTCCGAGCTTTTCTTGGAAGTATGACGTCAGTTACTTTAGTACCGAAGTACTTTGTACTCATATGTTAGCTCAAAGTGTTTTCTCCACTCTTCATTACCTTGCATATTTAAACCGATAACCAACATTCGGCTAACCTAGCCTTCTCCGTCCCTCGATATCAGTAGAAGCAGTACGGGAATATTAACCCGTTATCCATCGACTACGTTTTTCAACCTCATCTTAGGTCCTGACTTACCCTTCGCGGACGAGCCTTCCGAAGGAAACCTTGGATTTTCGGGGCATTGGATTCTCACCAATGTTTTCGCTACTCAAGCCGACATTCTCACTTCTACTTCGTCCACATCCGCTTACGCTAATGCTTCAATCTACAATAGAACGCTCCCCTACCGATGTAAAACATCCCACAGCTTCGGCAAAGTACTTAGTCCCATTCATTTTCGGCGCAGGAACACTAGACCAGTGAGCTATTACGCACTCTTTAAAGGGTTGCTGCTTCTAAGCAAACCTCCTGGTTGTTTATGCACTCCCACCTCCTTTATCACTCAGTACTTATTTTGGGGCCTTAGCTGGTGATCTGGGCTGTTTCCCTTTTGACAATGAAGCTTATCCCCCACTGTCTCACTGACTAGCTACACACTTAGTATTCAGAGTTTGCCTCGATTTGGTACCGCTTTCGCAGCCCGCACCGAAACAGTGCTTTACCCCTAAGTTGGAGCGCTAGTCGCTGCGCCTAAACACATTTCGGGGAGAACCAGCTAGCTCCGGATTCGATTGGCATTTCACCCCTAGCCACAACTCATCCGCTAATTTTTCAACATTAGTCGGTTCGGACCTCCACTTAGTGTCACCCAAGCTTCATCCTGGCCATGGCTAGATCATCCGGGTTCGGGTCTACAAATAGTGACATACGCCCTATTAAGGCTCGCTTTCACTATGGCTCCGGTATTTTCTACCTTAACCTGCCACTACCTGTAAGTCGCCGGCTCATTCTTCAACATGCACGTAGTCAAACGTTTAGTCGTTCTCCTACTGCTTGTAGGCTTATGGTTTCATGTTCTTTTTCACTCCCCTCCCGGGGTTCTTTTCACCTTTCCCTCACGGTACTATTGCACTATCGGTCATTCAGGAATATTTAGCCTTACGAGGTGGTCCTCGCTGATTCATACGGGATTCCACGTGCCCCATACTACTCGGGATACAGATAGGATCTTTAAAGTTTTTGATTACAGGACTATCACCTTCTATGGTATAGAATTCCATCTATTTCATCTAACCTTGTAGATTCCACATTACTGTCCCACGACCCTATTCGAAAAAATCCAAATAGTTTAGGCTGATCCCATTTCGCTCGCCGCTACTAAGGGAATCGCTTTTGCTTTCTTTTCCTCTAGCTACTAAGATGTTTCAATTTGCTAGGTTCGCTCTTATTTATTTATATATTCAATAAATAGTTTAAAAAGTTTCCTCATTCGGGAACCCCCGGATCTTAGTTTGTTTCCAACTCCCCGAGGTATTTCGTTGGTAACCACGCCCTTCATCGCTTCTGAATGCCTAGGTATCCACCATAAGCCCTTATTCACTTGAGCTTCTATAAAATACAATTACAGAAATGTATTATAAATTGATTTTGTGGAGGTAAGCGGACTCGAACCGCTGGCATTTGCCTTGCAAAGGCAACGCTCTACCATCTGAGCTATACCCCCCTGGGCCATCCTGGACTCGAACCAGGGACCTCACCCTTATCAGGGGTGTGCTCTAACCAGCTGAGCTAATAGCCCAAGTAAACTATTTAAAATCCCTAAAAGGAGGTAATCCAGCCACACCTTCCAGTACGGCTACCTTGTTACGACTTCACCCTAGTCACTAGCCCGACCTTAGGCATCCCCCTCCTTGCGGTTAGAGTAATGACTTTGGGTCTGGCCAACTCCCATGGTGTGACGGGCGGTGTGTACAAGGCCCGGGAACGTATTCACCGCGTCATGCTGTTACGCGATTACTAGCGATTCCGACTTCATGCTCTCGAGTT
>JBCAZI010000194.1:0-3642 GCA_038533095.1 Pseudomonadota bacterium | reverse complement strand
TTGTGCGATCGCCATCCACAGTTCGGGCGGTGTAGTCAAAGGGCCGTTCGGCGCGTAATGCAGGTTCGGCCATCGGGTCAGATCCAGAAAGCGCCAGCGCCAAAGACGCGCACCAATTCGTTCAACGTCGTCTCGCCACGTGCGAAATGCCCGACACCTTCTAATCCCATCGTGCGGTGCTGGACTTGGGGTTGGTTGTCGGGGGTCATCGCCTCTTGCGGGGTCAGCATCTCGAACAGGGCTTTGCGGCCGATATAGCCGGTGTTGTTGCAATGGCTGCAACCGACGGCCAGTTTCGGGGTCCAGCTCTCTGGTGGGCCAAGGCTGGGGTCCGCTTCGAAAAAGCTTTGTGCAAGGGCCTGATATCTGTCGTTGTCGCCCAGATCGACAGGTTCTGCGCAATGGGGACAGAGTGTCCGGATCAGACGCTGGGCACCCACCAGACGTAGAACTGACTGTAGCATATAGTCAGGCACGCCCATATCACCCAGACGCAAGACAGCCTCTGATGCGCGGTTGGTGTGTAGGGTCGACAGAACCAGGTGGCCGGTCAGTGCTGCACGCACCGCCAGCTCGGCCGTTTCGGCATCGCGGATTTCGCCCACCATCAAGACATCAGGGTCATGACGCAGGACGGAGCGTAGGGCGCTGGCGAAGGTCCAGCCCAGATCAGGGTTCACATCAATCTGGATCAACCCCGGCGTTTGAATTTCAACGGGGTTTTCGATGGTAATGATCTTGCGGCCTTTATCATTAATCTGGGCCAGGGCGGCATGCAGGGTCGTTGTTTTACCACTGCCTGTTGGGCCGGTGACCAGGATCAGCCCATTGGGCTGGCTCAGCGCATCTTTCATACGGCCAAAGGCCAGTTCTGGCATGGCAAGCCGGTCCAGTTCGGCCAATGTCTGGCTGTTGTCTAGCAAACGCAGCACCAGCGTTTCACCGTGCACGGTGGGCATGCTGGCGACACGAATATCAATGGTCCGGCCCGCCATCTGTTGGCGGATGCGGCCATCCTGGGGCAGGCGGCGTTCACTGATATCCATGCCTGCCAGAATTTTCAGGCGCGATACAACACCTTCATACAGGTGACGCTCAACTGGGTTCGCGGGGACAAGAATACCATCGACGCGCATCCGCACGCGGGGGGTCTTTTCCAATATCTCGACGTGAATATCAGTGGCATTGCTTTCGACTGCTTTGGCAAATAGCCCGTCTATATAACGGACAGTCGGTGCATTATTGGCCAGTTCAAGCAGGCGATCCGTGTCATCGCCGTCTTCAGTCACCGTGAGCAGGGTTTCGGTCGCTGTTGCGATGTCCTGCTCTTCGTCCGCTGCAGTCTCACTGCGTGTTAGGGCCGTCTCGATATCGCGGTCAGTAGCAACGGCATACTGAATGTCGCCGCCAAGGATCATTTTCAGCGCACGGCGGACCTGAGCCGACATGGGATTCGCGATGGCAACTTTCGGTGGTTCCGTTTCATCAACAGTCAGCAGCGCGATGCTGTTTTGTTTCATGTAGTCTAAAGAGAGGCGGCTGTCCTGCGGCAGCATGAGCGGAAAATCGTCTAGTGTCAGCAATGGTAGATCATGGTCTTCGGCGACGGCGGCCGCCCATGCGCTTTGCGACACAATCCCAAGGCGATCCAGGACAACGCGCACGGGTTGTCCGGTCGATGTGCTGACCTGCCTGACACGCAAGACATCGGCGTGACTTAGGGTGCCGTCATGTAGAAAACGTGCTGGAATTTCAATGTCGTCCAGGTGGACCGTCATTACTCTTGCCATTACAGACCCACTACTTTCTTCTTAAAACTTCCAGCCGTTTACCAGTCCAAACACTAGCAGACCAGCGCCTGAAAAACAGTAGTGAGTCTTTGCCGGTAATTGCGGCGAAACCATGATGTTGCTCAGGGATTCTCCAAGATGAGCGGCTTACCGGTGTATAAATACTTAAAAACAAGCAGATTTTCGCCTAGTTTCGCAATCCTGCATCTAGATTTTGCCACATTTGCTAAATAGCCAAATAACTGAATTCCAAACAAAACTGCTCTACGACAATAAAAACCCATGGGGGACGCTGTGAATCACCTACGTAACTTAAGCTGGCCTTTGTTGGCTGCCATGACTGTCGGACTTTCTACGCCTGTGTTGGCTCAGGCCGAGGCAACAACACCAACCGTATCCTTCTCTGATCTAATCGCAGAGGTCGAGCAGCCCGAGCAGATTTTACGCAAGCTCGTGCTGGAAACGGGTGGCATGTATACTGTGCGTGCGCCCGCGAATAGCGGCCTGCAGGTGCTGATCGACGGCAACCTCCTGATCGACGCAACAGGTACACGCCTTGATGATGTTGGCACTGACATCACGGCTTTTGTCTCTTTGGACGCGGGCGCGCATGCTGTGACCATCATGGGTGTGGACGAAGAGAACAGTAACATTGGCGAGGTTACCGTAAACCTCGCGGGGCAGGCCCCTGAGCAGCTTTTTGCGCTGACAACAGAGCTTGATGATTTGGAAGCCGCTGAAATTCTGACCGCGCGTGCTGCCCTGCCGGGCGCATCTGAGGCTGCACCGGTTTTGGCCGCGAGTTCATCACCCTTCACTCCATTTGCAATTGGCGGTGGGTCATCCGAGGGCGCCCGCAGTGCAACTGCCGCAGGTAGTGCTGCCGTACAGATGGCATCGGCCACACCGAGTGCGACCGCGCCCAGCATGACGAGCGAAACATCTTCGACTGGTGGTGGCACAACAACAGTGGCAAGCAGCGCATCGCCGATGTCACCGGGTGCGTCGGTCTCTTCTGGTATACCGAGCACACCTGTTAGCGGTGGCGGTACACCAACCGCACCGGGCGCACCCCCGGCACCTGGAACACCCCCAGCGCCTGGCGCGCCACCCGCACCAACCCCGACACCAACGCCGCCGGCAACGCCGACGACGGCAGCCACCACACCGCTTACCCCGCCTGAGGTGGAGCTTACAGAGGTCGTTCAATTGACGTCGGCAGGGAACGAAGAGGGTCTGGTGCCGAGTACGGGCACGACTTTGTTTGGTGCTGTGATGACAGATACGGTCTTTGACCAGGTCGCTGTCACCTTTGATCCGCCGCGCGATGAACCAACTATTGTCTCGGTTGGTGCTGAGACAGGTCAATTCGCGGTACGCATGTTCCCCGAAGACTTTGCGGGTGCGTCTGAAGTGACCGTGACACTTGTCGGTCAACTCAGCTCGAACGCTGAAGTCAGCAGTGAACCCATCAGCTACACCGTTACCGGCGGAGCCGTTCAAGATGGTGTTGGCCAGGCGCTGAGCCGTCTGACATTTGGCGCAACACCAGAACTTTACGCCCGTGTCCGCGCGATCGGTTTTGAAGCCTTTGTGAATGAGCAGCTCAATCCCGACACAATCAACAACAGCGCGTTCAATGCGATGAACCCGAATGGTCTGCTGGATCTCGACAATGGTGATAACAACTTCATGAATTCCTTGCGGGATTATGACTTTGCGCATGCTGCGTTTACCGAACGTCAGTTGGAAGAAGTGATGGCGCGCTTCTGGGCGAACCACTTCCACGCCGTCACGAAGATGTCGAATGTCTATCTGCAGAACTTGACGGACCGTGAATTCTATCGCGAAA
>JBCAZI010000193.1:0-3667 GCA_038533095.1 Pseudomonadota bacterium | reverse complement strand
CCGTTCCATGGCAGAGAAGGGGAAACACCCTTCGATGAGATCATCCCTCAGCAAGTGAGAACTGGCGCAAACCCTTCTGTGCGTCAGGTGGATATTGTTCCTGACGCAATATATTGAGTCTGTCAGAGATCAGCTCTCCTTGCTGAAGGATGATCTCATCGAAGGGTGTTTCCCCTTCACTGCCATGGAATAGTGCTGCTCCCATGCCGCCGCCTCGCTTAATATCGCTTTTTGCGCGATTTCTATCGTTAAACTGTGACTTAAACCGGAATCGGCTTATCCACAACGATTTTCTTGGAAGACCAGTTCGTACGCGTAGAGGCGGAACCTTCTAGGCACGATCACAATAGAACGCGGGAGGGACAAGACTAAGCACAAGATCTTGTTTAGCTGCGAGCTTCATAAGACAGTCGCTGCAATATCCGACTCCGAAGTGTTCCCTCATCCCTTTGTTTTATATGATTATTTCGAGCTTGCACGGCTGTCAAAATCTAACGAGGCAAGCATTGGCCGCCAGAAAGTTCCCATCAAAGACCGGCTACCAAAGCTAAATGGGTTTCGTGCGGACCGCCAAAACTACTCTGTGCAAATCCTTACGGATTTAAACCGCCACACCAGCATGGGTCGCCACCGAAAAAGCTTTGCAAAGAGCCTACAAGGGAAACGATTCTCTAGGCCGGGCCAATTGCGCTGGCTGGTGGGACCAGCCAGCGCATGATCTCAGGTCGCGTCTTTCGGACCCCACGGGATCACGGCTTGCATAGACGGATCATCCTGATTTGCAGCTTTACCAAGATTGGCATTGAAGCCGTAGTCCCGGATGCTCAGGGTGAAGTAGTCAGCGCCTGTCTCACGGTTCTGCTTTTTCCAGATGCCGCCGCATTCGACCAAGCGACCGCGTGGCGAGCGGCCGAGAACCCGGTGCGTCGGGGCCATCGGATTGTCGCTTGCCACTGGCTCGACTGTGATGTCGATGTCAAAGGTCAGGGCGGAGATCGAACCGACGCCTTTGGCGGTCTCGAGATCGGCGCTTTCGAATTTGATGCAGTTGGTGGTCATTGCTTTGCTCCCTTTCTGGTGTTGCAAGGATGGTCACCCGGCAAGGGCAGAAGGCCTGAATTTTGCCCCGCGCGGAATGACCCGGAGGGGCAGGGGACAGTTCTGGCAAACGCCATTTGTGGACAGGGCGGGCCTTGCGACCAGCATGCCAAGCAACGCGCGGAAAGGAGCAACACTGGCACCACACATCATGCCAGAAGCGGCATTGATCACAGCGCCCAAGGGCGCCAAGCGACACCGCGAGGTTAGAGCGAGCATCGACGGAAAGAGGCAGCGCACCGAATGTGTAGCGTTGCGCCCGCATCCGTTTCACCATCAAATGCCACGACGACGGCGAACATGGGAGTGTGATCATGGACATAGACACCAACAAGCTCGATGCCGCCGCATTGGCCATTCTCAGCCTGACGCTTCATGACAAGTCGCGGGTCTGGAAGGGAGTGGATTGGGACGTCACGGATCGGCTCTTTCAGAAAGGCCTTATCGAAAACCCAGCAGGCAAGACAAAGTCCCTTATTTTGACAGAGCAGGGCTTGGAACTTGCGAAACGTGCTCTGGAAGAGCAGTTCGGAAAGGGCTGAAAAGAGCATCGCCTGGATCGCTTAGCCAGTGAGGACGAAGAACATAAACACTGGTGGCTTTTGACTACCGCACCGCCCATGCGGTGCTCCTGCGCGGATAGCGCCGGTCCGGCGGCGGGGCAGGGGGCTTGTCCTTCTGCCTCGCCGCCGGACAATTTTGCAGCCTTCCGCACGCACCGCTGACCTGAACAAAAAAGACCCCGCGTGATGCGGGGCCAGTTGGTCCTTCCCACGAAGGAGCCATCAGGTGCAGTCAGGCACCCATCTGTCGAGTTTGGCTTTCTGTTTCGGGGTGAGACCCATGAGCTTCTGGGTGGTAGGGTCATGCACGAGCTTTTCCATCTTCTCGGCTTTCTCCGCCTTCTTGAGCTTGGCGAAACCGGTGACCCGCTCGTCGCGGGCATCGCAGTCGAGGAACTCGCAGAGCAGATCGACCAAATGAGCAGCAGACACCCGTGAGAAGAAGTTCTCTGCCGTAGGTGTCCAGCGCATGCGGATATCGGCTGCAGCTTCCTCCGCGATCAGACCGAAGAACTCTGAACCGCCAGCTTGATAGGGCAGGGTGCGCACAATCGCTTCGGTGATCTGGGCATTGCGGGCTTTCTTGCCGGTCTCGCGGAAGGAAGTGAACGCCTCTGACAGGTCATCAACACGGCTGCCGTCCTGCCAATACTCGCTGGTATCGATCCCATGTTCGAGACTCGGCTCGCAAGTAAACCCGTCTTCAACGCTTGGCGCATTGGTCGGGCGGTCCAATCGAATACCGAAGACGCTTTCGAAACTGCCTGAGGCTTCTGACAAACCAAAGCCCAGCAGGTCCAGAACCAGTTCCGGCTTGGCGAGCAGTGCCGCCTGCACAGAGGCCAACCGGATCGCCTGCATATCGGCCACCAGCTTCTGAGAATAAGGTGACTTTGGCGTGTCCGATTTGGTCGTCTGTGGGGTTTGCAGGACACCGGCCTCGATGGCGGCTTTCTTGTCTTCGGGGCGAACCAGACCGGCTGTGGTCTCGATTTCGCCTGAGCCATTCACAAGGATAATGCACCCCGCATGGGCTTTCTGATCCTCGGAATAGTCCCCGTCGAGGATGGCCTGCAATTCCGAGAGCCGTGTTTCGCCGTCTTCGTCCAGAACCCCGCCATTGGCCAATTCCTCCAATGCGTCGTACTCCTCGGCTTCTTCCTCGGTCAGATCACCCTCAATAGGGTAGAGGCGGGCCAGCTTAATCTGATCCAACTCATAGTAGTTGAGCCAAGCCTCGTTTTGGGCCTCGGCCCATGCCCAACCTTGGGTCTCAATCAGATCAATGCGGGCCGCGTCCAGCTTCTCAGCAAAAAGCCGACCCAAAAGGGCAGGGGAGGCGAGCAAGACCTCGTCAGAGAAGAGATCGCGCGTAACAGTGCCGCCCTCATTCTCATAGGCTTCGATGCCAACGAACGTGGCGCGGCGATCCGTGGCCTTGATGGCATCGGGGTGCAACGCGTTCTTGATGGCACTCTCGGAGAC
The DNA here is from genome assembly GCA_038533095.1 of Pseudomonadota bacterium. Lineage (GTDB taxonomy): Bacteria > Pseudomonadota > Alphaproteobacteria > Rhodobacterales > Rhodobacteraceae > Yoonia. The sequence continues at coordinate 521 of JBCAZI010000193.1, read as the reverse complement.
GGCCTGTCCTTTGACCTGATCCAGAAGGCTCAGAGTGAGCGCTTCATCATCGGAGAGGGTGAAGGCCTTGGCTGTGCCGAGACTGATCTCACCCTCTGCCAACGCGTCCAGCACTGGCTCCGGCAGGCCTGCCAGCGCCAGCCGTTGATAGACACGGGCTTCAGTCACGGCAAAGGCGAGGGCAATCTCTGGCACGCTGGCCCCACGTGATTTCATGCGGCCAAATGCGCGGATTTCATCTGCCGGTGTCATGTCCTCGCGGGCGGCGTTTTCGGCGTTGGCCCAGTCTTCGGCCTCCGCTGCGTCGGCGGCCAGCTTGACGGGAACCGTGGCGAAAAGATGCGTGTCAGAACGTTCGGTGATCATCTGGATGGCGCGGAGGCGGCATCCACCCGCGACGATCCCGACTTTGCCGTCTGCGTCCATGAGGCCTGCGAGATTGTGAATAAGGCCGAAGCGCTCGATGTTGTCAGCAAGGCTCTTGATATGCGCCTCTGAAACTGCTTTGCGCGGGTTCAGGG
>JBCAZI010000192.1:0-3727 GCA_038533095.1 Pseudomonadota bacterium | reverse complement strand
TCATCGTCATCATCATCGTCGTCATCATCACGGGCGTTCCCGCTACCGCGATCATCATCGTCATCATCATCGTCGCCGCCACTGCCAGAAGATGACCCGGCTCCGCCCCCATTCGATCCAGAACCGCCGCTGGAACTTGAGCCGCCACCAGGATTGAATAGCCGCGGCCCGTCATCATCCGCATCGCGCCAATAGTCGCGTAGGATTTCACCCGTTTGTGGGTTAAAGACCAATTCGCGCCGTACCCCGTCACGCTGGGAAATCACGCGGATCCGTCCCAGCCATGTGCGTTGAACCCTGATATCACCAAATCCTTGGTCGCGCAGTTGCGATACAATCTGGTCCTGGACAGACTGCGCCGCAGCTACTTGCGGTGTCGTCGCAAGTGCCACGCAGACGATGATCTTCTTCAGCATGGGATGATCCTCATGAAAAGATGGTTGGTCATGCGACATAAACTCCAATGGGCCAAGTGACGCCCCATGTTGGACGGCAACCCACGCTAACTATACGCCCGATTGCAACCCGCCGATATGCACAATAGGTTTAGTCGCCCCCGATTAAACGCAAGGCGCAGATCTAAACCAAAGTTTAGACGCAGTTTAGGTGTTCATGTCAAAGCCAAGATGCTTGGCGACCGTAAAGATGTCTTTGTCACCGCGCCCGCACATATTCATGACCAGCAGGTGATCTTTGGGCAGATCGGGTGCGATCTTCATCACATGCGCAAGGGCGTGAGATGGCTCCAACGCCGGGATAATCCCCTCTTGTGCGCAGCACAGTTGGAACGCCTCCAGCGCCTCAACATCAGTGATAGAGACATATTGCGCGCGACCGATGTCATGCAGCCATGCATGCTCGGGGCCGATGCCGGGATAATCCAGACCAGCCGAAATGCTGAACCCTTCCAAGATCTGGCCCACATCATCCTGCAGCAAATAGGTGCGGTTCCCATGCAGCACGCCGGGGCGCCCACCGGTAAGCGAGGCGCAATGCTCCATCTTGGCGTTCACGCCTTTGCCGCCGGCCTCAACCCCTATGATGTTGACGTCTTTGTCATCCAGGAAAGGATAGAACAGCCCCATCGCATTTGACCCACCACCGATGGCGGCGATCAAAGTATCCGGCAAACGTCCTTCGGCGGCCTGCATCTGTTCCTTGGTTTCCTTGCCAATGATGGCCTGAAAGTCGCGCACCATCGCAGGGTATGGATGCGGGCCTGCGACTGTGCCGATGCAATAGAATGTGTCGCGAACATTGGTGACCCAATCGCGCAAGGCATCGTTCATCGCATCTTTCAGCGTACCACGACCGGATGTGACGGCCACAACCTCGGCCCCCAGCAGGCGCATACGGAAGACATTGGGTGCCTGACGCTCAACATCATGCGCGCCCATATAGACCACACATTTCAGGCCAAATTTTGCGCAGACCGTCGCGGTGGCCACGCCATGCTGACCGGCACCGGTTTCAGCAATAATGCGGGTCTTGCCCATGCGGCGCGCCAGAATGATCTGGCCCAGCACGTTGTTGATCTTATGCGCGCCTGTGTGGTTCAACTCATCCCGCTTGAGATAAATCTTGGCCCCACCCAGATGTTCAGTCAGGCGTTCAGCATGATAGAGCGGGCTGGGACGACCAACGTAGTGGGTCCACAGATCATGCATCTCAGCCCAGAAGGTTTCATCCGTCTTGGCATGCTCATATTGCTCTTCCAGCTCAAGGATCAGCGGCATCAATGTCTCGGACACAAAACGCCCGCCAAAGTCGCCAAAGCGGCCCTTTTCATCGGGACCGGTCATAAAGCTGTTAAAGAGATCGTTGGCCATGGAACACCTGCTGTTTTCGTGCCTGCCAGACCTACCGATTCTAAGGTTGATGGTAAAGCGTCGAAGGTGCCGCAGGTGCTGTAACCAAGGCTTTTCGAAAAGCCTTGCCCAATTCCTTCGAAGGAATTGGCTTACTTCACAATTCTAATCGCTTCTGAATAGCAGAAAACAACATATTGCCCCGCATTCTCGACCGCACGAAATCCGCGGCGGCGCAGTTCGGTTTCAAAGGCATCCCGCCCTACCAGCCTTTCAATATCTTTGCATTGTCGCCTGACGACGCCACCATCGCGCGCAGCCTGTGATGAAAAAAGCTGCCGAAGCCAGTGTTCAGGGGAGATATGGGGCGCGATTGCAGACATGCCACAATCTTAGATGAATCAAGGTAAACACCACGTTAATCCGCGCGTGCAGCCGCGCAAAACGCAGCCATCAATCCTGCGTCTTTGACGCCCGGTGCTGTTTCCACACCTGAAGAGACATCAACTTGGGACGTGCCGGTCAGGCGGATCGCTTCGCCAACATTGTCGGGGGTCAACCCACCGGCCAACATCCATGGCACGGGCCACCGTCGCCCAGACATGAGCGCCCAGTCGAACGCGATACCATTGCCACCGGGCAGGTCAGCATTCTTTGGTGCTTTCGCATCAACTAAAATCTGGTCAGCAACGGACAAATGCGCACCAAGGATGGCCAAATCATCTGCATCAGCGATGCCAACAACCTTCATCACCGGAAGGCCGTAGCGCGATTTCACCTCGGCAACCCGCTCTGGCGTCTCGTGCCCGTGAAGCTGAATGATATCCAGTGGCACGTTCTGCGTCAGCGCATCAAGCATCGCATTATCGACGTCAACGACCAGACCAACCTTTGCAACGCCGACTGGCACAAGTGGCGCCAAAGCGGCAGCTTGCGCGATGGTCACGCTGCGCGGGGATTTCGCAAAGAAATTGAGCCCGACATAATTTGCGCCAGCATCAACCGCACCTTGCAGCATTTCCGCGTCACGCAGACCGCAGATCTTCACCCGTGTGTCGGAAGGCATTAGCCGGTCTTTTCAAGCAGCGCCAAAACGTCATCTTCGCCCTTGGCACCAGCGGCGGCACCACGAAGCTGATCAACCTCACGGCGCAGGCTTTCCACCTCGCGGGTTTTACTGCGCGCATCGGCCCGGATGCGATATTCACGCACCCATTCCCACAGGAAACCGATCATCAGACCCGCGCCCACACCGATGAAGAGGACAACAAAAAGGGGTAACTGCACATCCGGTGACAGCCCCAACAGATCACCCAAAGCTTCGGGCATGGCGCGCAGGGTGACGACATCCCTGTTGGCCAGGCCAATCAGGATCAGACAAAGGGCGACAATGGCCCAGAATGCATAGCGTATCGTTTTCATGGATGCAGCATACCGCAGTTCACCCGGCCGGTGAACCGCAATTCGTCAGTGCGATCAATTGCCGTTCAGACGATCACGCAGCAATTTGCCGGTTTTAAAGAATGGCACATGCTTTTCGTCGACCTGAACAGATTCGCCCGTGCGCGGGTTTCGTCCGATGCGCTGGTCCCGCTTCTTGACTGAAAACGCCCCAAAGCCGCGCAGTTCGACACGGTCGCCACGTGCCATCGCTTCAATAATCTCTTCAAAAATCGTGTTCACAATGCGTTCGACATCGCGTTGATAAAGATGCGGATTCTCGTCGGCGAGTTTCTGGATCAGTTCAGAACGGATCATAATTTGGCCTCCCAACCAGCAAACTAAAACTTTTGCAGGTTTGTCCCCGCTTATCAAAAGACTATAGGCATTTTGAGGCGGCGAAGAAATACCGCTCTGCCGTCCTTTTTTACCTAAAAGCGGCATCAACGCGCACAAATAGCGATGATTGCGCGGGATTG
>JBCAZI010000191.1:0-3751 GCA_038533095.1 Pseudomonadota bacterium | reverse complement strand
TGCTAACGTTAACGCTGGACTATGTGATCATGGCCTTGGCGCAAACCTATTGGGTGCTGCTGGTTTGGCGATATCGGCGATATAGGCCGTGGCCGTGATATAGGTGGCCCCTGCCATGCCTGCGATGACCCGCCCGACCAGCAGCACCCAATAGGTTTGCGCCAAGGCCATGATCACATAGTCCAGCGTTAACGTTAGCAAAGCTGCAATCAAAACGGGCCTGCGCCCGTAGGCGTCTGACAGGCTGCCGACAATAGGTCCGAAGATGAACATGGCGGCGGCATAGGCCGACATCATGATGCCACCCCAAAAAGCCCCCTCAGCCGTGCTGCCAGCGCCGACGCGGTCCATCAGATCGGGCATAATCGGAAACACGATGCCGATGCCAATCGCGTCGATCAGCAGTGTCGCGAGGATAAACAAAAAGGGGCCGGTAAGCTTCATAAGGCCACACGACACCTGACTGGCCGATAAGACAAGTGAAAATCAAGTTTGGACGGCACTGCCCGTTTGCGCGCTCTGCGCTGTGGGCAAGAACAAGGTGACCCGCGTGCCAAGGTCAACCTTGCTTTCCAACCGCACCCCGCCTGCCGATTGTTCGGCAAAGCCAATCACCATGGGAAGGCCAAGCCCTGATCCTTTACCCACCGGTTTGGTGGTAAAGAAAGGATCAAAGATGCTTTCCTGCAGATCATCCGGCACGCCGATGCCATTGTCGTTCACACTGATGGCAACATAGGTACCAGGGGCGAGATTGATTTCAGCCTGTCCCAGATCACCGCCATCGAAAGCCATGACCATGGCCTTAATCTCAAGCCGACCGCCGTTTTTCATCGCATCCCGCGCATTGGTCGCCAGATTGACGATTGCGGTTTCCAGCTGATTTTTGTCAACAAAGATCGTTGGTAGATCGGGGTCGGCAGAAAATGTGAGTTCGATATTCTCGGGCAGCACCCTTTGCAGCAGCGGTTGGATATGATCAAGGAAACGATCGACCTGAATGGGTTCTGGCGACAGCATGCTGCGACGTCCAAAGGCCAACAGCTGTCCTGCCAAAGCCGCGCCCCGGTCGCTTGCCTTGACGATTTCCTGGACAAGTTCATCGTGGGTCTCATCCCCGGACCCGGCCAAAAGTTCCGCATTTCCACGTGTCACGGTCAGGATATTGTTGAAATCATGCGCGACCCCGGCCACGAGCTGGCCCACGGCGTCCAGCTTTTGTGTGTGGTTAAACGACTGGCGAATGATATCGTTCTTGGTCCAGCGTTCCTGCGCTGATTTCAACGCAAGCAAAAAATACGGCAGGATAAACAGCGAGACGAGCAAGAACATAAAGGGTTCCAAGGCCAGGCCATGCTGCGCAAAGGCCGTGCCGGTGATCACGATGTGGCCAAACCAAACCGGCACGAAAACAACGACGATGATTTCAAAATGCGTGGCGTGAAAGACGAACATATTGATGGTCGCAGCAACGATCAAAGCGATCGTGGCGAACTTAAAAACATCCCCCTCCACCGTCCAGACATAGACAAACAGTGCACAATAGGTCACTGCGCGTCCACACAACAGGCCAAGCACCAACCAGTAAGAGGACAAAAGTTCCCTCTCGACCGCGCGTTTTGCAAACCATTTTTCGAGGGTAAAGAAGGTCACATAGACCGCGACAATCAAGACCGGCACCCATAGGCCGAAAGCCAGCCACCCCAAAATCGTTGCGACACTTAGAAGGCCAATGTTGGCAAAGAACTCAAGGCTGCCAAATGCCTCTGCTTCTGCAATTGATGCGATTTGACCCAAGCGATTTCGCGGCGTCTTGTTCAGCGCATATGATTTAAAAAAGCGAGGTGGCATTGCGTCTTTACCGTACAGTCCGCACGAGCATAAGCAGGCCAAGCCTATCCGTCTAACCTTTTTGCCGCGTCACTCAGCCGCTGTCGTGACCAGGGTTCGCCTAGCCAACGTCGGTTTTGCCGCGCCGGTCGTTGCGTAGGTTGGCGTAAAGCACGTGATTGCGCCAACGTCCGTTGATTTGCAGATAGCTTTGCGCCACGCCTTCGTATTTGTAACCACATTGTTCCAACAGACGGCGGGATGCGTTGTTTTCTGGTAGGCATCCAGCCTCAATTCGGCTGAGATCAAGTGCTGTGAAGGCATGATGAACCACTGCTTGAATGGCTTCGCGCATATAGCCTTGCCGCGCGAAAGGTTCGCCAATCCAATAGCCGGTGATCCCCGATTGCGACGGACCCCGCTTGATATGGTCCAGCGTAATGGCCCCCAACAGCCCGTTGTCTTCACGCCGCACCAGAAACAGCGGCATCGCCGTGCCATTGGCGATAGAACGCTGCGCCCAATAGACCCGGTTCGTAAAAGCCTTGCGCGACAGGTGGTCAGGCGCCCAGGTCGGCTCCCACGGTTTCAAAAATGCCTCGCTATCGCGCCGCAGCCCGGCCCAAGCGCGAAAATCGCTATGGATCGGTGGGCGCAGGGTCAGGCGTTCCGTCTCAATTCGGACCTTTTTCTTGGCCCCGATCATTAGGCGGCCAACCGTGCTCGCAAAACCTCAAGTGACGGCGCGGCCTCTGCCGGGCCATAAAGTGCCAGAGCGGTGCCTGCCTGCCCTGCCATTTGGCCTGCGAAATCTTTCACGTCGCCTGTTGTTACATCGTCGATCCGCGCGATGGTGTCATCAATGCTTGGGATGCGGCCCCAGATCGATAGCAGGCGCGCCAGCCGTTCGGCGCGGTTCGACGGGCTTTCAAGCCCCATCAACAGACCCGCTTTCATCTGTGACCGGGCGCGGGCCACTTCAGCGGCACTCATGTCGTCGGCGGCGCGCTTCATCTCATCAATGGTGATGTTCGCCAGTTCGCCGATTTGTTCGGCACTGGTGCCTGCATAGATCGTGGTTAGCCCGGTATCTTCATAGGCACCCGCCTGTGCGAAGATCGTGTAACATAAACCGCGATGTTCCCGCACCTCTTGGAACAGCCGTGAAGACATGCCGCCGCCCATGGCATTGGCGTAGATTTGTGCGGTATAGATGGCCGGGTCAAGATAGGTTGGTCCTTCAAGGGCCAGCGCGAAATGCACCTGTTCCAGCGCCTTATTCTCGCGCCGCTCACCGCCGCCAAAGGCCGCGGGCTGCATCAGTTCAGGCGCGCGGGGCACTGCTGGCAGATGGCCGAACAACGCCTCGGCTTGCGCGACAATCGCATCGTGATCAATCGCCCCCGCCGCCGAAAGGATCATCTGGTTGGGACCGTAGTGTTCTCCCACAAACCCCTGCAGATCATCGCGGCTAAAACTGCTGACCCGCTCAGACGGACCAAGGATGGTGCGGCCAAGGGCCTGATCGGGGTAGGCCACCTCTTGCAGCCAATCAAAGATGATGTCGTCGGGGGTATCGAGCGCTTGGCCTATCTCTTGCAAGATCACGCCGCGTTCGACCTCGATCTCGGCAGGATCAAAGACGGGGTTCAGCAGAATGTCAGAGATGACATCAAGGCCGAGGGCGACGTCATCCTCTAACACCCGCGCATAATAAGCCGTCATCTCACGGCTGGTGTAGGCGTTGATATAGCCACCCACATCTTCAATGGTTTCGGCAATTTGCAGGGCGCTGCGCGTTTTGGTGCCTTTGAACGCCATATGTTCCAGGAAATGCGCAATCCCGTTCTGTTCAACCCGTTCGTGGCGGCCGCCGGCCTGTACCCAGATGCCGATAGAGGCTGACTTCAGCCCCGGCATA
>JBCAZI010000190.1:0-3800 GCA_038533095.1 Pseudomonadota bacterium | reverse complement strand
ACGTTGCGCATGGCATGGAACCGCGGTGTTAACTTTGGCCTTTTCGCGGAATTTGACATGCGCAACGTTAGAAACGGAGGAAAGACATCTACCGATTGCGGATAGGGCAGTTGGTCTGACGGCACGGTCACCTGCGCCCATCTCAATCCGAAGACGTTGAAGAGGACGTAGAATTTGATCACCTGATCCAGCAGGAAGATCCAAAACGCCGTCATGAACATCAGCCGCATTGCTGCCCTCCTAGTGCCGGAAGTGGCGCATGCCGGTAAAGACCATGGCGATCCCAGCCTCATCTGCGGCGGCGATGACCTCGTCGTCACGCATGGACCCACCGGGTTGGATGACGCAGGTCGCACCGGCGGCGGCGGCTTCCATCAGCCCGTCGGCGAAAGGGAAGAAGGCGTCGGACGCAACAGCAGAGCCCTTGGTCAGTGGCTCCGGCAGCCCCATCGCCTCTGCCATGCGCTCGGCCTTCTTTGCTGCGATCAGCGCGCTATCGAGGCGTGACATCTGGCCGGCACCGACACCAACGGTCGCTTTGTCTTTCACATAGACGATGGCGTTGGATTTGACGTGTTTGGCCACTTTCCATGCGAACAGCAGATCGGCCATTTGCGCGTCTGTCGGTGCAATTTTCGTCACGACTTTCAGGTCATCCATGCCGACATAGCCGGTGTCTTTGTCCTGCACCAACATGCCGCCCGCTACCTGGCGGTAGGTGGTGATCGGTGCTTTGACATCTGGCAGGCCATCGGTGGTCAGCAGGCGCAGGTTCTTTTTGGCAGCAAACACACCCTTGGCCGCGTCTGACGCGCCGGGGGCGATCACGACTTCGGTGAAAATCTCTACAATGGCTTTGGCAGTGTCCTCATCCAGCGGTTGGTTCAGCGCGACGATGCCGCCAAAAGCACTGGTGCGGTCGCAATTGAATGCGTTCTGATAGGCCTCCAGCAAGGTCGCCCCACGCGCCACACCGCAGGGGTTGGCATGTTTGATGATGGCAACCGCGGGGCCGTCTGCCGGGTCGAACTCTGCTACCAGTTCAAAGGCGGCATCCGTGTCGTTGATATTGTTGTAAGACAGTTCTTTGCCCTGATGCTGCACCGCAGTTGCAACACCGGGACGACCCGTGCCATCGGTGTAAAACGCCGCCGATTGGTGGCTGTTTTCACCGTAGCGCATGGTCTGCTTATAGGTCCCAGTGAAAGAGCGGCGGCGCGGCGTGTCTTGCCCGATCTGGCCAGCCATCCAGGTGCTGACGGCGGTATCATAGGCGGCCGTGCGGGCATAGGCGGTTTGGGCGAAACGCTGACGCAGGGCAAGTGTGGTCTGGCCGTTGTTGGCTTCCAATTCGGCCAGCAACGCGTCGTAATCTTCGACATCTGTCACCACATTTACAAAAGCGTGGTTCTTGGCGGCGGATCGGATCATCGCGGGTCCGCCGATGTCGATGTTCTCGATGCAGGTATCGAAGTCCGCACCTTTCGCGACGGTTTCTTCAAACGGATAAAGGTTGACCACCAACAGATCGATCGGCCCGATGTTATGTTCCACCATCGCATCGCGATGCGCCTCCAGATCACGGCGCGCCAGCAGGCCACCGTGCACGACTGGGTGCAGGGTCTTGACCCGGCCATCCATCATTTCAGGAAAGCCCGTCACATCCGCTACATCGCGCACCTCAAGCCCGGCATCGCGCAGCGCTTTGGCAGATCCGCCGGTGGACAGCAGTTCGACCCCACGCGCAGCCAAGGCGCGACCAAGGTCAATCAACCCGGTTTTGTCAGATACAGAAAGCAGGGCGCGGCGCAGCGGGGCAAGATCGGTCATTTGGGTCCTTTTGAGCAGACTAGTTCATGGCGTCCAAAGGATCGGCCTGTGCAAGATCACGCACTGCAATGGGCGTGTCTTGCGATTTGGCCAGCGACCAACGGACACGGGTCGCATAGGCCATTGTGTGTCCGGATAAAACCACCTGTTGCGTAGGAATGGGCTTTAATCGCCGATTTTGCAGATAAACCGAAGGCGCAAGGCTTAGTTTCGCGGTGCCGTCATGGCGCAGCACCCAAACCTCGCCCGATTTCAAGGCCAGTGAGACCGCTGTGCCCTGAGCATCAATCGCTGGCGTGACGTCGGGATGCAGATGGAAGCGCAGCACAACAGACAACCCTTCACGCGGCATCGCGCCGGTAAAGGCCGCCTCATCTTCGGCACTCAATGTCGTCAGCAGGTCTTCGCCACCCAGTGACCGGCCATCAGCGGATAACGTGAGCGTCCGTGCATGTGTCAAACCATGCGATTGTTGATAACCGTTGTGCGATAGTTCCAGCTTGCGCCCGGCATCTGTGGCCGACGGATCGGCCCGTACAAGTGTTGGCAGTTCTGTCAGCCGTTCATCGCCGTTGGCCATCCGTCCTTTTGGGCCCAGATGGGAAGAAGAGACGCCTTCGATCATCATCGTTGAATGGCTGGGGGTCGCGCGGCTGGCACGCCGCCACTCGGCACCAAACCGTGCGCCAGACCCGCAATTGACGATCAGCGGCCTGCGTCCGGATGTCAGTTCAAACGCCAGCGTGCTGGCATGGGCCTGGGCAGAGGCAGCGTCCCCCGGTGGGGCCGCCGCATCAACGATCACTGTGGTGCGACCACTGGCAAGGCGGGCGAAACCCATATGCGTTTTGTCACTGGCAGGCAGTGCTTTGCTGCCCGATGCCATCAGCGCCGCATCCAGCCGCCCGTCCACGCCCTCGCCGCCACCATGAAAGCGCGCCAGCGCCCCATCGGCATGCCGCAAGGCCCGCAATGTGGGGACAATAGCCGCGACGGCCGCAGAGATTTCTGTTGGTATCGGGCGTTTGGCGTCATCTAGCGTTTGTATCGTCCAGTTCAGCAGGCTGAGCGTTTCAAGCAGCTCTTGCGGTTGGCGTGTGGCGATGGCCCCATCCGGGCCAATCTGGGTGGCGCAGTCATGCGCCAGCGCGGCAATCGCAGGACCTGCATGCCTATCCATACTTTTCAACGAAAGGCTTGCGTGGATGGTTCCTGCCAAAGCCTCAAACCGCGGTAATCCCGGTTGCATTGCCTTCCAGCGGCGCGCGACGAAAAGGGTTTGGCGTGCCAGACTTTGAAAGAATTTTGCCGTGGTGTATTTGTCATGTCCTTGCAGCAGGAAGGGGCCGTGGTTGATCCAGCGCATCAGACGGCGCCCTGCAATGCCTGGCGTCCATCCATCGCGGCGGCCATGGCCGTAGTTTTCGATCCAGGCAAAAACCCAGGCCTGGGCAAGGCTGCGTGCCCTTTCATCACCGACGGCAACCAGATCATCCAGCCAAGCGCAGCCTTGGATTTCACCGGCCACTTCTGGATAGGCGGCGGCGATGTCCCAGATGGTATAGTCTTTGCCTTCCACCAACAGACCTGAAAAAAGATATGTTCCTGCGATCAGTTGTTCGCCGCGTTCAACGATACCGATGGTGCGGGGTTCTGGCAGCGATACAAATGCAGTGGCAAGCGATGCACGCGCCGCGCGCCGCGCATGTACGCGGTGCATAAAGCGTGTCTGCTTTTCCTGCCATGTGGTTGCTTTGGCCAATGCCTGCAGCCTCGATCCCTACGCGTTCACAACGCTTTTGTGGGAACCTTAGGGTCAGGACCCATCAAATCCAAGGCGTCAGCGCCACTTTCACGAAATATCAGTGGTTTGGAGCGCGCCGGCCATAGTTGTTCTACGGGCAAGCGGTCCACGCCGCTGAGATGAAGTGAAAGTGGCGCCTTCCCGGTTTGGCGGATTTGCCGCGTGA
>JBCAZI010000189.1:0-3812 GCA_038533095.1 Pseudomonadota bacterium | reverse complement strand
GTCTTCAACCCGAAAATTTCACCGATTTCATGGTGAAGCTCCTTGCCGCCATCATGGTAGTACCACACCATCATTTCCTGGGCGGTCAAGCCGAAGGGAACGCCGGTAAAATACGCCAATGCCGGATGCTGACCGGTAAAGAAGTAGTCCGCAGAGTGATAGAGATCAGCCTGACCGGCCGTGACCGCGTCAAAGACCTCCAATGCGCCGACAAGTTCCCCCGCGGATTTCTTTTCGATTTCCAGCGTTCCGCCAGACATCGCGCCAACACGATTGACGATAAAATCTGCAGCATCGTCCACGCCAGCGAGGCCCCGCCCCCAAGTCGTGACCATCGTAAGTTTCCGTCTGCCCTGTGCGTATGCAGGTGCGGCCAACGTTGCCGCAGCGGCCGGTGCCGCAATTGCGGACCTCTTAATAAACGATCTTCTATCCATAGTTTCCTCCCATTGTGCAGTGTTTCCTCAAGAATAAGTCCCGAGGAGCTAGTTAAGCGATGTCAGTGCATCGCTAGATCATCGTTGAGTTGCTCGATCACGGCAGTGCCCATCTCCTCAGTGGTGGCCGCTGTTTGATCTTGCCCATTCAGAAGATCGGCCGTTTTGACGCCTTTCTTCAAAACTCTATCGACTGCGCCATCCAGACGTTCTGCTTGCGATGGCAAACCAAAAGAATGCCGAAACGCCATAGACAGACTCAAGATGGTCGCCAGCGGGTTCGCCTTGTTTTGCCCCGCAATATCTGGCGCAGAACCGTGAACAGGTTCATAAAGTCCTTGGCTGATCCCTTGCGGCGTTGCAGTGCCCAACGACGCGGAGGGCAGCATTCCCAGTGAACCGGTTAGCATGGCAGCTTCGTCGCTTAGGATGTCACCGAACATATTGTCGGTCAGAATCACGTCAAACTGCTTTGGATCTCGGACCAGCTGCATTGCGCCATTGTCAGCATACATGTGCGAAAGTTCGATATCCGTGAATTCCGCTGCATGAACATCGGTCACAACCTCGCGCCACAAGGCACCGGCTTCCATGACGTTCGATTTCTCCATCGAACAAAGACGACCCTGACGCGATCGCGCCAACTGAAATGCACGACGTGCAACTCTGGCAATTTCGCCTTCTGTGTAACTCTGTGTATTTACGCCTCTGCGCTGCCCATCATCACATGAAAAAACGCCCCTCGGCTCGCCAAAATAGAGCCCTGCCGTCAGCTCTCTGACAATGACGATATCCAAGCCTTCAATGACATTGCGCTTCAGCGTTGAATGATCTGCCAAGGCTTCAAAACATATCGCTGGTCGGAAATTTGCAAAAAGTGAAAGTTCTTTTCGCAACCTCAAAAGGCCTTGTTCAGGGCGTTTGTCAAAGTCGACCTGATCCCATTTCGCGCCACCAACGGCACCGACCAAAATAGCGTTGCAGGAGCTCGCGGTGGCCATCGTCTTTTCTGAAATAGGAACCCCGTGCCTGTCGATTGCACAACCTCCTAGAAGGTCTCGGCACACTTCGATGTTCACTGTGGTATTGTCGTTGAACCAGTCCAAAACGCGTTCAGCCTGCGCTACGACCTCTGGCCCAATCCCGTCACCAGGAAGTACAAGAAGTGATTGAGATGCCAAACCGTTCCCTCCCAAGAACCGTCTAGCACCGACGCTAGCTGCTCACGCCCAAAACAGATATTTCAAAAACCTCATCAAGTGTTCGTAAAATTGTACAACTTCGGGCAGTTTAGTGCATGATTTGAACAACTCTGTCGGTGACAGCTCGGAGAAGAATCGTGGAAAATGTCAATTTGAAGTTGGTGCAAACCTTTGTTCAGGCCGCAAAGTTTGGCAGTCTTAGGAAAGCGGCTGACGCGCTACAAAGGTCACCTTCCGCCGTCAGCGTTCAGATCAAGGAGTTGGAAGAGCAACTAGGACTTCAACTCTTTGTGCGCGCAAGGCAGCGCGTAAGCCTTACAACCGAAGGACAGGAACTTTACGAGACGGTGAGCGGTTCGCTTGCCAGCATCGATCAAGGATTTGCAACGCTTCGCCGCCAATCAGAATTTCGCAAGGGACAGGTTTCTATCGGTTGCGCTCCGACCTTAGCAGCGCAAGGCGTTGGTGACGTGCTGAGAATTTACACGAAGAAGTACAAGGACAGCGCCGTAACTTTGATGGAGGCTCCACCCAATGAAGGCGCGACCTTGCTTCGTGATGGCAAAACAATCTTGTACTTGGGGCCTCCTGCATCGGAGCTGGAAGAGTTTGATTACGAGCCACTTTATAGGGACAGGTTAGTGGCCTGCCTGCCGGAGCAATTTGATGATGGCCAAGAGAAGATGCAATTTGTTGATTTGCTCAAACTCCCAGTGATCGTTCTTAACAGTAAGACAGCCACGCGGCAGCTTATCGAGCGGATCGCACAAAAGCGAAATGTAACCCTTAATGTGCGATGCGAGATTGAAAATGCGTACACGGGACTGGCGCTTGCGCAAAAGGGTCTAGGCGTCGCGCTTTTGCCGCGGATCGCTCTTGGGATGGGCGCGTTTGACAACTTTCGAGCCGTTCCCTTGGCCGACGAAGAGGCAGTGAGGACTGTCGGGATCACCATGCTTAGAAGACAGGTTCTTCATCCGAACGCCACCAACCTAATTGATCTGATCAAGGATAACTTTGAGAAAGTCTCACTAGAATACGGCCAGTCTTAAGGTTTGAAAAAACCTAAATATGCAAAGCATGGCCAGAACTCATCAAGGCCGCCTCCTGGAGCGCTTCACCCTTGGTTGGATGGGCATGAATTGTGCCCGCGACGTCTTCAAGACGGGCACCCATCTCGATCGCCAGTGCAAAACTAGCCGCCATTTCTGATATACCCTCGCCGACCGCCTGGATGCCGAGGATTTGATGATTATCTGCGCGTGCAACCACGCGGATGAAACCCTCTTCGCGCTCGGTTGTCATGGCGCGGCCATTGGCCATGAACGGGAACTTGCCGGTTTTGATGTCGTGTCCTGCGCCTTTCGCCTCAGTAGGCGACAGACCAACGGTCAGGATTTCGGGGTCGGTGAAGCACACCGCCGGGATGCAATACTTGTCCCAAAGACGCTGTTCGCCTGCGACGATCTCGGCCACCATCTCACCCTGCGCCATGGCGCGGTGGGCCAGCATGGGTTCACCGGTGACGTCGCCGATTGCGTAAAGCCCACGCATCGACGTTGCACAGGTTTCGTCGATCTTGATGAACGCGCCGTCCATGTCCGCGGCCAACCGGTCAAGATCCAGCTCTTTGGTGACTGGTCGGCGCCCCACGGTAACCAGAACCTTATCGCACGCGATGATGGTTTCAGTGTCGTCAGCATCCTTGACCAACAGCGATTTGCCGTCGTCGCCGACACCCTGGGCAAAGGTCTTGGTCATTACCGTAACGCCCAGCGTCCCTAATCGGTCGGCGACAGGTTTGGTCAACTCGGGGTCGTATTGCGGCAGGATGCGCTCGGCGGCTTCGACCACGGTGACTTGGACGCCCAGCTTGGCCAGGGCTGTGCCCAATTCCAGTCCGATATAACCGCCGCCGACAACGGCCAGCTTTTTCGGCAGGACCGGATCGGCCAGCACATCGGTGGACGATTGTACAAAGGTGCCGTCAAACGGTAAAAACGGCAGTTCGACTGAGGTTGACCCTGTCGCGATGACGACGTTTTCCGCCTTGATGATGGTTTCACCCTCCGGGCCGTCCACGATCACCTTTTTGGCGTCATGGAACCGCGCGGTGCCGGCCACCTGACGTACCTTGGCTTTTTTCAAAAGCCCCGCGACGCCGCCGTTCAGG
>JBCAZI010000188.1:0-3842 GCA_038533095.1 Pseudomonadota bacterium | reverse complement strand
TGTTCGACCTGATCCACCCGACGTTGCGCGACATCACCCTGTTTCATGAGACGCTGAACAAGGCACGTCAGCCCTTCAAAGTGACTGTGGGCGAACCGATTTCGGCGGCCTCAATCCCGCGCAATTCCGAAGAAGGGATTGAGATGTTGCGGCGCGCGACCTTGGCTCTTGGGGGCAAAGACGCACCCACTGTTAACCTTGTGTCCACATCCCGCGCTTTCGCCAAATAGGGCGCGCATGTTCCCTTGAAGCTGCCTGCACCTTCTTTTAAACGAAGGCTGACGCAGACAAAGGAAGCGCCCTATGCTTGACCTCCAGTACACAGCCCCTGCCCCCAAAGTGATCGCCGGTGCGACGAGCGATTGGGAATTGGTGATCGGCCTTGAGGTGCATGCGCAGGTCGCAACCAACGCCAAGCTGTTTTCCGGTGCCTCGACAGAATTTGGCGCAGAGCCTAACAGCAACGTGGCTTTCGTGGATGCTGGCATGCCCGGCATGCTGCCCGTGATCAACGAAGGCTGTGTGGCGCAGGCCGTCAAAACCGGGCTGGGCCTGAACGCTGAAATCAACCTCGTCTCTGCCTTTGACCGCAAGAACTATTTCTATCCTGATCTGCCACAGGGCTATCAGATCTCGCAGCTTTACCACCCTATCGTGGGTGAAGGCGAAGTGCTCGTGGAAATGGGCAATGGCGAGGCCCGCAAAGTCCGGATCGAGCGTATCCACCTCGAACAAGACGCTGGTAAGTCGATCCACGATATGGATCCGGCGATGTCTTTTGTTGACCTGAACCGTACCGGTGTGGCGCTGATGGAGATCGTCAGCCGCCCCGATATTCGCGGACCAGAAGAAGCCGCCGCATACGTGCTGAAACTGCGCCAGATTCTGCGTTACTTAGGCACCTGCGACGGCAATATGCAAAACGGCAACCTGCGCGCGGATGTGAATGTCTCTGTCTGTAAGCCGGGCGATTACGAACGCTATCAGGAAACGCAGGATTTCAGTCACCTTGGCACGCGTTGCGAGATCAAGAACATGAACTCGATGCGGTTCATCCAGATGGCGATTGATTATGAGGCGCGTCGGCAAATTGCCCTGATCGAAGACGGGCAAGAGGTCGTGCAGGAAACGCGCCTTTATGACCCCGACAAGAATGAAACCCGTTCGATGCGGTCCAAGGAGGAGGCGCATGACTATCGCTACTTCCCTGACCCTGATCTGCTGCCGTTAGAGATTGAGCAGGCTTGGGTAGATGACATCAAAGCATCCCTGCCTGAACTGCCCGATCAAAAGAAAGCACGCTTTATCAGCGATTTCGGATTGTCCGACTATGATGCATCGGTTCTTACAGCCGAAGTGGTGAATGCTGAATACTTTGAAAAAGTGGCCGAAGGCCGCGATGGTAAATTGGCTGCGAACTGGGTGATTAATGAGCTGTTTGGCCGCCTGAAGAAAGAAGACCACAGCATCGAAGACAGCCCTGTTTCTGCGGCACAGCTAGGCGAATTGATCGGGCTGATCAAGGCAGGCGATATCAATGGCAAGATCGCCAAGGATGTGTTCGAGATTTGCTACACCAGCGGGCGCAACCCGGCAGAGATTGTCGAAACCGAAGGCATGAAGCAGGTCACCGACACAGGCGCGATTGAAACCGCCGTGGACGAAATTATCGCCGCCAACCCCGCACAGGTGGAAAAGGCGCAGGCCAATCCGAAACTGGTCGGCTGGTTCGTCGGTCAGGTGATGAAAGCCACCGGCGGCAAGGCCAACCCTGCAGCCGTGAACCAGATTGTTTCGGCGAAACTGGGGCTGTGATCGCACGATCCACCGCAGTGGATTGGCAGAACGCCGCAGTTTTGATACACCCATGCGGGTGGAAGAAAAGGTGAAGCGATGAGCTACGAATATAAAGTCGTCCCGGCACCCGTGCGCGGGTTGAAAGCAAAGGGTGTGAAAACGCCCGAAGATCGCTTTGCCAATGCTTTGGAAACCGCGATGAATGATCTGGCTGCTGACGGATGGGAGTATCTGCGCGCCGATACGCTGCCTAGCGAGCAACGCGAAGGCATCATGGGCAAGACAACGGTCTACCAAAACATGCTGGTATTTCGCCGTGCCAAGGTTGCGGCCAAAGTGGCACCCAGCCGGCCAGCACCGTCACCGCAGCCGCAAATCAGCCAAGAACCACGGGTCACAAAGAAACTGGTCGCCCCCGCCAAACCCGAGGCACCGAAGCCGCCCGAAACACCTGACACGGGTAAAAAACCGGGCTCCTCGCCCGATGTTGCGGCCGAGTAGTTACTGAATATCAATCGCTAGGGCGTGGATACGCCCGATGATGTCCTTGCCAAGAGCGCTGTGGATGGCGCGGTGGCGGGCAAGACGCGACATATCATCTAAAGCGGCTGCTTTGATCACGATCCGCCAATGGCTTTCGCCTGATCCGTCGTCGCCTGCATGGCCCGCATGCATTGCACTTTCATTAATCACGTCCAGGTGTTGCGGCGAAAGGCTGCCGAGCGCATCAATAATTTCCGTTTCAAGTGCCATTATTTTCTGCCTGCCCTCTTCAATCTCTCGCTCAGAAGTTTATTGTATCGTCTCCGAACAGAAAAGGTAACGCGCCCCATGAAGAAAGATGACCCCTTTGGTTTCGACATGTCTGTGTCGAGCTCGAAGAAAAAGAACCCGCGCGGACGGCGCGGGATGTCAGGGGCATCTGAAACATCGACACGGATCTGTGACCATGAAGGGTGCAATGAGCCGGGCCTTTACCGCGCGCCAAAATCGCCTGATGTGCTGGATGATTTTTACTGGTTCTGCCAAAAGCATGTGCGCGAATACAATCTGAAATGGAACTTCTTTGACAGCACGTCCGAGGCGGAATTGGCCGCGCAGATGGACAGTGACCGCGTTTGGGAACGCCCGACAAAACCGTTCAAACGCACGGTCGAGGAAGCAGCATGGGCACGTTTGGGCGTTGATGACGCCCATCAGGTGTTGGGCGAGAATGCAACGCGCAACCCCGGTCGCGGTGCGGCCTCGGGCCGCAAACTGCCGCCGACCGAACGCCGCGCGATTGAGATTTTGGAAGCCAAGGACAATATGTCCAAGCAGGAAATCCGCAAAGCCTATAAGGCGCTGATCAAAGTGCTGCATCCCGATATGAACGGCGGTGACCGCAGCCAGGAAGAACAACTGTCAGAGGTTGTTTGGGCTTGGGATCAGATCAAGGTCAGCCGTAACTTCCGCGATAAGGATTAAGCGCTCAAGGTGCTGTCGGGCCCCGTGGCCCATGACCACTGTCAGAATCAACAAAGGCGCCCGCGGGCGCCTTTGACTTGCCATACACGTTTTACCTAGTCACGACGGTAGAGATTGGTACGTGACAAGCTGCTCAGCTGTGATGTGGCGCTGCGATGCGCCTCGCGACCGATGCCGAAATCGCGTTCTTCTTCAACCGCCGACATCAGATAATGTGCGCCGAAGGTGGATGCGAACCAGATCGCACCCAACCATGGTTTTGCGATAAAGGCGGATACAACCATCAGCGGCCCGTAAAGCGCGCCCTCAAATGGGACCGTCAAAGTGCCGCCAATAACCGATGCAATCAGCGTCAATAGCACACTGCCAAAGATCGCACGCGCGACCCCGATCATACCAACATGACCCATCCAGCCCCGGACAAGGTACAAACCTACCCCCGCGCTGATGGCACCTGATATCGCGACCCAGTAGACGAAGTTGTTGGCTTCAATTGCCAACGTATAAGGTGCGGCCAATCCTGCCATCACGACAAGCGCAACGATCGGCGCAGTCAGGATGATGGCCATGCAACCCAA
>JBCAZI010000187.1:0-3926 GCA_038533095.1 Pseudomonadota bacterium | reverse complement strand
CACCTGTCTTTTCCGGCAAATCGGTCAGGTCCGAGCGTTCTGCCAACCGCGCGCGCAAATCCGTCAGTGACCAATATTGTCCAATCCGATCTTCATTGCCCAGATCGCCCATCGGCATGACCTCGATAAAGGTCAAGTCCATATCGCGGGAGGCGCACCAATCGGTCAGTGTCTCCAACTCACTCTCGTTGAAACCCTTCAAAGCGACCGTATTGATCTTCACCCGCAGCCCTGCTTTTTGCGCCGCATCAATCCCGCGCATCACTTGGGGCAGGCGGCCCCAGCGCGTAATCTCGGCGAACTTTGCCTCATCCAGCGTATCAAGCGAGATGTTGACGCGTCGTACACCGGCGGCAAAAAGGTCAGCGGCATATTTCTCAAGCTGGCTACCGTTGGTTGTCAGCGTCAGCTCATGCAAAGCGCCGCTTTCCAGATGCCGTGACATGCTTTGAAAAAACGTCATGATCCCGCGGCGCACCAAAGGTTCGCCCCCGGTGATCCGCAGCTTGCGCACGCCAAGGCGGACGAAAGCGGAACACATGCGGTCCAGCTCTTCCAGCGTCAAAAGTTCTTTCTTTGGCAGGAAGGTCATGTTCTCGGACATGCAATAGACGCAGCGGAAATCGCAGCGGTCGGTGACCGACACCCGCAGGTATTCAATGGTGCGTGCAAATGGGTCGATCAATGGTGCTGTCATAGCTGGTAACCTAGGTCCGAGCAGCAGTTTGCGCAAGCGACAACAGCCCCGTTGCGCCCCACCAGTGGGCGGCATAGGTTAAGGTCATGAGACTGATAATGACCCTTCCCTTGCTGGCGCTTGCTGGCTGTTCAACCCCTTCTTTTCAAACCATATTTGGGACCCAGCCTGATCCAGTCATATCAGCGCCAGCGCCCACATTGAACACTGCGCCGCCGCCACCCCCACCTCAAAACGCCGTGACTGTTGAGCAATTTGACACGACCAGCGAAGAAGAACGTGCTGCGGCCGTCGTGACGGAAGAGCCTGCAGAGGATGCCGCATTGGGCACGACAATCGCATCACTGGGCCCACCGGCCGAGCCGGGGATCTGGCTTCAGACGCCATTGGTTGGTGAACTGACGCCGGGCCGCATCGCCTATCAGGGCAAGACGATTAACATCGAACTGCGTCCCTCCGGCGGTGCGCCGGGGTCAGGTAGTCAGATCAGCCTTGCCGCGATGCGTCTGATCGAGGCCCCGCTGACGTCACTGCCGGAATTGGATGTTTTTGCCACGCCATAGTCTGACCAACAGAGCGCGGCGCATTTGGCATGGCCGGGATGCCTCCGGCGGAAGTTTGATTGGACATAGAAAGTCCAGGGCCGCGTTAGGCTGGCAGTTTTCGTGCGGCTTCTTTCGCGGCAAATGGCTTCATATCCGCCGCGTGTTTGTCCAGAAAGGCGCGGACCCGGTCAGCATCATGTTTTGACAATTCGCGTAGCCACCAGGCGATGGCCTTCTGAATAAACCAGTCATGGTCGGTGACATAAGCAGCAGCCCAGCCCAACACCCGTTCGCGGATTGCCAGATCAGCCGGTTTGGGATGGTTTTGTTTGGTCCAGGGCAAAGTCATCACCAAAGCCGCACGCCGTGTCCACATATGATCTG
Organism: Pseudomonadota bacterium; assembly: GCA_038533095.1. Classification (GTDB taxonomy): domain Bacteria; phylum Pseudomonadota; class Alphaproteobacteria; order Rhodobacterales; family Rhodobacteraceae; genus Yoonia. The sequence goes on along the minus strand of JBCAZI010000187.1, from coordinate 2,300 downwards.
AGGTGGTCCAGCTTTCGACCTGATCCAAACGCTTTGGGTTTGCCACCAGCCGCTTTTGCCCGGCGATGCTGGCATGATCGGCCACCGCCCAAGCGTCGAAATCGGGCACCCACGATGCAATCAGCGCCCACGCCGCTGCATCATCCGGCCTGATCCGCGCCTGCGTCAGCAATTTCGCCGCCGCGATCCGCCCTTCGTGGGTGTTGCCTTTCCACAGCCCCTTGGCCAGTGCCAGCCGCGTGTCTAGGTCCACCTCAGCCCGCCAGGTTTTCACATGTGCGTCGATCACTGGGTTTGCCACGCCCAGATAGGGGCGATCGACCTTGTGATACTTGTGCATTTCTGCGGCCTTGATCGGATCACCTTCCGCACGCAAGGCAGCGATTGCCGCTTTGGGCGTCAAGGCAGGATACCTGTCGGCTGCCCGTCAAGCGTAGTTTGATTACGCTCTTCCCAATATTGGGCGACGCCGTCCTCACCTTTGTCGGCGGTCCAATGCAGCAGCGTATCGCGGTCGCCTTTTTGTTCCATGAAGGGCACAGCATAGCCGCAGGATGTTTGCACCATTTCGATGGTTTGCACATAAATCTGGCGCGCGCCGGGCAGTGCGGGCAATTGTGCCGCCAGCCCATTCCAATCCGCATCCCGCGGATGCAGGGTGCGTGCTGTCCCGTAGGTGCGTAGAATCTGCGGCTTGCGGTCGAAGCTGCACCACATCAGCGTCATGCGTGGATGATCCAGCAAGTGCCCTGCGGTTTCATTGCCACTGCCGGTCACATTGATATAGGCGATGGTATTGGCATCCAGCACCCGCAGGCTGTCCATGCCCTTGGGCGAGACATTGACCTTGCCATCGCGCGCCGCTGTGCCGGTGAAGAACATCGGCTGTGCTGCGATAAATGCTATATGCGCATCGCTGAGGTGATCGAATTGCTTGCCCATTATTCCACCGTGACTGATTTTGCGAGGTTGCGAGGTTGGTCCACATCTGTGCCCTTGGCAACGGCCGTGTGGTAGGCCAGCAGCTGCGCGGGGATGGCATAGAGGATCGGGGCGAGAAACGGGTCAATCTCTGGCATGATGATTGTGTCCCAGACGCCTTCACCGGCTTCTTCCGCGCCGGTTTGATCGGTGATCAACAAGACCTTACCGCCGCGCGCCATGACCTCTTGCATGTTCGAAACCGTCTTGTCGAACAGGCTGTCGCGCGGGGCCATTACAATGACTGGCACGTGTTTATCGACCAATGCGATGGGGCCGTGTTTCAGCTCACCAGAAGCATAAGCTTCGGCGTGTATATAGCTGATTTCTTTTAATTTAAGCGCGCCTTCAAGGGCGAGGGGATACATCGCACCGCGCCCCAGGAACAGGATATCGCGCGCTTCGGCCAGTTTGCGTGAGATGTCTTTGGATTTCGCCTCAATCCCCAAAGCATGGTTCAACAATCCCGGCAGCGCGCGGAGGCTGGCCAGCTTTTCTTCCAACTCTGCATCGCTCAGCTTGCCGCGCATCTGTGCGGCGCGCAGGGCAAGGATGGCCAGCGTCGTCAACTGGCATGTGAAGGCTTTGGTCGAGGCGACCCCAATTTCGGTGCCTGCCAAAATCGGCAGTTGCACATCGCTTTCGCGCGCGATAGAGCTTTCGGGCACATTGACAACCGACATGATCTTATCGGCTTTGCCTTCCATATAACGCAGGGCGGCCAGCGTATCTGCGGTCTCGCCCGATTGGCTGACAAAGAGTGCCACGGTGCCCGATGTCACAGGCGGTTCACGGTAGCGGAATTCTGATGCGACATCGACCTCCACCGGGATGCCTGCAATCTGTTCGAACCAGTATTTCGCGACCAAACAGGCATAAAAGGCTGTGCCGCAGGCGACCATCACCATACGTTCGACCTGCGTAAAGTCGATCTCTGGTTCTGGCATGGTCACCGCGTTGCCATCTGCGCTGATGTAATGCGACAGCGCCCCTTGCAGCACAACGGGCTGTTCTGCGATTTCCTTGGCCATGAAGTGCTTGAACCCGGCCTTGTCAACGCGAGCGGTATCAATCTGGATTGTTTTGATCGCGCGGTTAGCAATCGCGCCATTGGCGTCGCGGATTTCAACACCGTCGCGCGTGACGACCGCCCAGTCGCCTTCCTCCAGATAGCTGATCCGGTCGGTCATTGGGGCCAGCGCGATCGCGTCAGAGCCGACGAACATTTCACCCTCACCATACCCGATGGCGAGGGGGGAGCCCTTGCGCGCGGCAATCAGCAGATCATCTTCACCATCAAAGAGAAAACACAGGGCGTA
>JBCAZI010000186.1:0-3947 GCA_038533095.1 Pseudomonadota bacterium | reverse complement strand
TGTGTTGGTGGAGTGACATATGGATTTTTCGCCCCCACCCCGCAAACCCCGTAGCGAACAAATCGTGCCCATGATCAATGTGGTTTTCCTGCTGCTGATCTTCTTTCTGATGACCTCGCAGATCGCGCCGCCCGACCCCTTTGAACTCACCCCGCCAACCGCCAATCTAGAGGGTGAGGCAACAGCGGAACCCATCCTTTACATAAGCGCCACAGGCACAATGCACTTTGATGGGACCGAAGGCCGACAGGCCCTGACCCGTCTCGCACCACTGGCGGGCGACACAGATGTTTTGCTGATCAAAGCCGATGCACAGCTTGCGGCCAGCACGTTGGCCAAAACCCTGACCGCCGTGACACAGGCAGGTTTTGCCAGCGTCGAAATCGTCGTGGCAGGGCCATGACGCGTTGGCTTGAAATATCCCTCTTCGTCGCGCTCGCGCTTGTTTTACACATCGCGGTTTTTGCCACGCCGCCTGCACGCGGCGCGCAAAGCCAAGGGGCGGGTGGTGAGGCACGGACATCGCTGCAGGGGGCATCCGCACAGATGGCGGCAATGGTGCAAGAGTGGGAAACGCCACCAACCCAGCAAGACACCATCGACACGGCACCTACGCCGCCGTCATTGCCAGCACCGGACCTCCCCACATTTACAGCACCTGAGGCGCCGGCCGTCCCGCGCGATTTGCCACAGATGATCCCGCAATCCGCCTCTGACGTCGCACCCGCCGTGATCGACACACAGCCCGCCGAACCACCACAACGCTATGCCCCAACAGCATCTGTCCGCCCGCAGGCCCGCCCGCCACAACGCGCCCAACCCAGCGCGCCACGGGCCGAACAACAGGCAGCTGGGTCAGGTGGCGGCGCGCGTGCGGGGCAAGCGCAAACAGCAGTTGCCCCAGCACTCAGCCCCGGACAAGAGGCCGAACTCAAAAGTGTCTGGGGCGCGCAGATCTTCCGCCAAATCGAACGCCGCAAACGCGCACCGCGCAACCAGCGCCGTTCGGGTGAAGTGCGTGTGACGTTAAGTGTCGGGCGGGGTGGGCAGTTGCTGAGCTCTGCGGTGAGCCAATCATCCGGCGTGCCGGCATTTGATCAAGCCGCCCTGCAAGCCATCGCACGCGCTGCACCTTTTCCATCTGCACCAGCAGAATTGCCACAAGGCAGCTATCGCTTTGGATTGATCATAGAATTCTGGCAGGTCAGGCCATGATCCACCTTGGAACGAAAGGCACTCTGATGAACATCATGACACGCACAATCGCCGCTATCGGGCTCTTTGGTGCAGGCCCTGCGATGACACAGCCAAATGATGCATTGATCACCGCACTGTCGCAGGCCGACGTAATTTTCCTAGGCGAAGTGCATGACAACCCCTACCACCACGAAAGCCAGGCCGCGATCATCGCAGCACTTGATCCTTCCGCCGTGGTGTTTGAAATGCTCACTGCGGGACAGACTGAAACGCTACGCGGGCATGACATTGTCGATGCGGCCACGCTGGATACTGTGCTGGGCTGGTCGCAAAGCGGTTGGCCAACGATGGAGATTTACTATCCGGTGTTTCAGGCGTTGGATGACGCGGTGCCCTATGGGGCTGCGCAGCCGCAGTTTGTGATGATGCAGGCCTATCAGAACGGGGCGGCAGACAGTCTTGGGCCAGTCGGTGCGCTTTATGGTCTTGATCAGCCCTTGGATGCCACCACACGCGACCAACGCATAGAGCTGCAATTTCTGGCCCATTGCAGCAAATTGCCCCGTGAAATGATGCCCAATATGATCGCCGTGCAGCGCATGCGCGATGCCGCATTGGCGGATGCGTCATTAACCGCACTGGGCCAAACAGGTGGACCGGTTGTCGTGATCACGGGCAATGGGCATGCACGCAATGATTGGGGTGCGCCGTCCATGATGCGCCATGCTGCAAGCGAGGTCGCGGTTGTATCGATTGGCCATTTGGAGCGCGGAACCGGAGACCCCGGCCTTTTTGATTACGCCCTGATGACCGATACGATTATGCGCGATGACCCTTGCGATTTGATCCAGCCTTAAGATCAGTAGGATCAGTCATGCAAAAAGGGCGCCAATTGCATGGCGCCCTTTGTCGTCGGACATGATGGAAGGATTATTCCCAACCAACAGTGTTAAAGATCTGCTGCGCAACAGGCACGTTCTTGGCAACCTCTGTCAGATCAACCGCGTCGGGGCGGAACAGACCCAAAGTCGCGACTGATTCCGAAAGACCAACACCCGGTACGGCAGGATATTCATCGTTACCGGCGCTGAAATACTGTTGCGCCTGATCAGAAGCGAGATATTCGAGGAACTTGACCGCATTGTCCTTGTTCGGCGCATTTGCAGCCACACCACCGCCCGACAGGTTCATATGCGCGCCTTCGGCATTCTGTGCCGGGAAGACCCAACCGATATTGGCAAGTGCTTCGGCGTTCAGACCATCCACATCTTTGCGCAGCGCGCGGGCGAAGTAATAGGTGTTCGAGATCGAGATATCACATTCACCCGACACCAGGCCGCGCAGCTGGTCAGTATCGCCACCCTGTGGATCGCGTGCAAAGTTGTTGACGAAACCTTGCGCCCATTCTGTTGCTGCTTCTTCACCGTAGTTTTCAATAATCGCAGAGACGAGCGTCTGCGAGTATACGTTGGTTGAAGACCGGTGGCAGACCATGCCTTCATAGGCTGGGTCAGCCAGGTCAACATAAGTCATGGGTGGGTTTTCTACGTCTGTCTTGTCGTAAAAAATGATGCGCGCACGCTGGCTGAAGCCAAACCATTCGTTGTCAGCATCCTGCAGGCTGGACGGAATACGTGTCTCAAGCACGTCACTTTCAATTGCCTGCAAAACACCTGCATTCTTCGCGCGCTCCAAACGAGAGGTGTCAACAGTCAGTAGGATATCAGCAGGCGAGTTCACGCCTTCTGCTTCCATCCGCGCGATCAACTCGTCAGCGCTTGCTTCGATCCGGTTGATTGTGATGCCGGTCATTTCCGTAAAGTCGGAATAAAGCCGCTCATCCGTGTCGTAGTGGCGTGAGGAATAGAGGTTCAGTTCACCTTCGGCAAAGGCCGATGATGCGATTGCAGTCGCGACCGTTGCAGAAGCAAGCAGTACTGTTGTTGTCTTTCTCATGATCGTCTCCCAAATTACTTTTATGAGTGTTTTACTCAGGAAAGGCATTTAGCAGCTATTTCTGAGATGTAAAGATTCCTGATTAAATTTGTCAGATTGACATGGTTGACGAAATCACTCAGGTTTAGGGCAGTTTCCAGCCACCCGCGCGGATTGCACGGGAAGCCCGACATTCTTGCCAGATGAAAAGGACTTCTTGTCATGTCAAAACCGCTTGAGAGCTTGAAAGAGGTGGTGCGCGATAACCACCTGCACGTCCCATCAAAGGCCGAAATATTGGATGCGCTGCAAAACGACAGCAGTCGCGCGGGCTTGCAGTTAGAATGGGTGCTGGACCGCTGCGACCGGCGCGAAGGGGCGGCGTGATGGGTTTGCAAAAGGTGGTCCCGACCCAGCAAACCCTGGCACCCCGATTGCCGCAGTATGACGCCCGCGATCTGATCAAGAACGGCGAACAGGCCCAGATTATTCTGGACGATCAGGTTTACGTGCTGCGGATCACGCGCGCTGGAAAGTTGATCCTGACAAAATGACCGATGCCCCCTCTCATCGCGGCGCTGCAACCGTCGGCTATCTTCAGGACTTTGACGCGGTTGCTGCGGCATCCATTGTCTATTTGCGGATGTGGTGCGACAGCGCCCAGACGCAGGCCAGCGTCATGCATGACCTGACCCATTCGCTCGGGCTAGGGCGTGGCCGCAAGGCGATCAAGGCACTGGGAGAGCTTTGTGGCATGTGTATCACGCATGGTCGCCGCCCTTTGTGCAGGCACGGGCTGCATTGCAAATGTGTTG
>JBCAZI010000185.1:0-3958 GCA_038533095.1 Pseudomonadota bacterium | reverse complement strand
CCAAGGAACCCGATGGAGAGCGCGATTGCCGAGAGAGCCGCGACGGCGAAGAGGTACATGACTGGACGATAGGTCGTCGCTTTGGGGTCCCAGCCCGTCAGTTTCTCACGTAGATCGGTGTAGCCGCCAACAAGTTCACCCTCGATCCAGGCCTGCGGAGTGGTTTGCACGTTGTGCTCGGCCTTGAACGCGTCAACTTCGGCGCGGGTGCGGAACAGGCGGTCATCCACGTCATAGCCCTGCCGTTCAAGAAGCCAGCGCGCCTTTTGCCCGGAAGGGCACAGGTGGTCGGGCAAGGCCATCCGATAGAGAACAGCCGTTTTGCCGGAGGCCGCTTGGGCCGGATGGGTGTCGATGTCAGCAACATCGCGGGTGTCCTTGGGCATTGGTTTCTCCGTTACGATGCGGGGTTCTGGGGCAAAGGTTGTATAATCAGTGCCAGCCTTATATACCCCCATGGGGTATATGTTCAAGAGATCAAATCCTGAACTGCCTGGCACTCGACATTGCCATTCCCCCCATGCGAGAAGAGATCCATGCACGAGAACCGCGACGCCACGTTGAAACGCCTCAAACGCCTTGAAGGACAGGTCCGAGGGATCGCCCGGATGGTCGAGGAGGACCGCTATTGCGTGGATGTTCTGACGCAGATCGCAGCGGTGCGCGCCGCGTTGAAGGGTGTTGAGAAGCTCGTGATCGATGATCACGCCACGCATTGCATCGAAGATGCGCTCGCTTCGGGTGATCGCGAAGACCAGCGTGCCAAGTTCACTGAATTGCTTGAGCTGCTCGACAAGGCGCGCGGATAAGCGGTCAAAGATTAACCGGCGGCGTTGTCACGCTGGTGATCGTTGCGGTCGCGAGCAGGATCAGGACAACAGACAGCATTTCCCATGAAATCGACCGGCGCAGCGCTTGGGCTGCCCCCGGCCTGTCGGCGCGCAAGGCCGGAACAAGGCGCAGTTTATTCAGCGCGGCCAAGCCAAGGAGCGCAGCGACGATGCCAACCTTGATCAAAAGCCCCAACCCGTATGCGGTTCCGATCATTGCAGCTACCGATCCAGACAGAAGGTACGCAAGCCCGACACCTGCAAGGGCCAGAACGCCGACACCAAAGGCCGCGATTTTTCCAAAGTGGTGCAGCACATCGGCACCCTCCGGCGAAAGGGCCGCGCGGCGTAAAGGCGCAAGCGCTCCGACCCAGAACGCGGCGGTCAGAAGGTGCAGCACCAGCAAGATTGCCAAAGCGCTTCTGGGCTCCCCCAGTGTATGCCCGACCTGTGCAAAGGAAACGGCAACAGCAAGGCTGCCCGCCAAGGCGATCCATTGCCCTGCACGGGGGAGGAGGATGGCCAGTATCGCAATCTCGCCAATCCCGCGCCAAATGGCGGCGGTGCCAAGCGGGCTTTCCCACACAAAGCCAAGCATCATCGGGTCCGTCGTGCCCTCAAACCCCATGCCGGATATGCGCGCGGCACGGATCCCAAACCGTAGGGCCAGCACCGCAAGGCCCGTCAGCGCGGCGATGATGGCAAGCCGCCGTGCAAGACGAATTACATGTCCCTCAGCCCGCGAAGCAAAGAGCACGACAAACAGGACACCGCCCATCGCGACAAGCCCCGCGCCATAGTCCAGCGCTTTGGCAAAGATGGCCAGAACGGCCAGACCGTCGATAGGTGCTAGTCCAGTCACTCAATCACCGTAAAAGAAAAGCTGCCCTGCATCGGATGGCCGTCCGAAGCCATGCCGCGCCATTCCAAAAGGTAGTCCCCCGGCGCGAGCGCCTCTGAAGGCATCGCCCGGAATTCTTTGGCAGGATCCATTCCCGTTTCACGTTCGATTGCGATATCTGAGCCTTCCGAGGTGAGCGTGACGGCGATAATCCGCATCGGATCATCGAACCTCATGGAAAGTTCAGGCACCTCCGAAACGGTGGCACCATCGCCGGGCGTGGTGGCTTCGGATTTGGAATGCGCCGCAGCCAACACCGGGGTGATTGCGACGGCCAGGCCAGAAAGCGTTTTTCTCATCATGTGGCGTTTCCTTTATTGAGACCGGGCGTTGAGGTCATCGTGATGGGCACGAAGATCATCCGGCCAGGTCGACTTTATGAAAGACAGAACGGCGATTATTTCGGCGTCACTCAGCACGCCGTCATAGACGGGCATGCCGGAGGGCGGTGCATTCTCCATCAATCCAGCGAGCCCATATTTGGTCAGGGTAAAGAGCGTTGCATCATCATGATGCCACGTATGGCCCGTGGCGTCATGGGGCGGCGCGGGCAGCAGGCCATCCGCATCGCGTATCCGCCAATTCGGGGCGCCTTCCAATCGCGCACCATGACAGGCGGCGCATTGCTCTGCGTAGATGCTTTGCCCGAGAGCGACCGCTTCGGCGTCGTCAGGTGTCAAAAGGCCTGCTTTGCCGGGCGACCCGGCCATCACGATCATGGCTGCCAAACCGGCAAGAGCAAGCCCGCCGGTCAGCAAAAGGTTTCTGCGCGTCAGCATCAGATATCGAACGGTTGGGCGGTCCCTGCGCGGTAAAACACCGCTCCGGCCCCAGCTGCGCCGCCAAAGGCAATCACGTCATAGCGTGCGCTAGGATCATCGCCCATGCCGGGCGAGCCCATGGGCATGCCGGGCACCGCAAGCCCTGTAATGTTTGGCCGATCCCGCAGCACCGCCTCCACTGCCTCAAAAGGCACGTGGCCCTCAAAGACATAGCCGTCGGCCTCGACCGTGTGACAAGATGCAAGTTGCAGCGGAACGCCCCGTGCGGATTTCTGTGCCTCAGGATCGGTGAGTTCTTCGACGGTCACAGCAAAGCCCCGCCCACGCGCGAGATCGGCCCAGGCATGGCAGCATCCGCAGCTAGGTGCAGCCAACACATGCATCGGTGTGCCCGCGCGGGCTGGAAGGGCGGCCGCCAAAAGGGCAGTTGTGGAAAGCGTGGTGAAATAGCGACGTGTGATCATGTTGATTGATCCTTTTATTTGAAAGTTGAGCGGATTGCGGGTCAGTGCCCGTTTCGCTTCAACCTTTCGGAGGACCCGTTGGCACAGCCTGCGTCAGCCCGGACAGCCTCAAATCTGACGCCGCAGTTCCGCCTGTCACAGTCTCGGTGTGAGCAATCGGCGATATGAGCACACCCGCAAGCAGATCTCCAAAACAAGTGGCTGGCCCTTTGCCGCTGGCAGCATCACAGCACTCTGCAAGCGCCTGCTCTGCATCTGATGGCAGATCATTATGTGCCATGTCTGCATGGTGTCCTGTGTGATCCGACCCATGGCTGACGCCGTGCATCACGGAAGCCAGAGAAGCACCCGTAAAAGCCAAAACAAGGAAGAACGAGAGGATCACACGTAACATGCCAAATACCTACTGGGGGTATTGGTCTTTGACAAGTCACAGGGATGTGTCGCTGCAAAACGCGCTCAGTTACACCCATTGTGTTTGCGCCACATCGCAGGATCATGCCCCTGCGGTACGCTTGCGCAAGGATCACCTGAATATCCGCGCAGGATGGAATACTGGCTCACCTGGTTTTCGGTCAACAAGGGTATGGTCAAAAGGTGGGCGCGCAAATGTACCAAACGCAGGGCCGCCCGCGCGTCACCTGCCTCCTGCACCAATTGCTCCAGCGAGGCGGCATCGGGGGCACCTTGCTGGAAGGCTGTGTCCAAGGCGTGTTCCGCCGCCACGAACCGTTCCCCGGCCAAGATTGCGTCTGCCTGCATCCGGGCGCGGATCGCCTCGATCTCGCTACGTTGCTGACCCGTCAGGCCAATGTCATCTGCAAGCTCCAAAAGATGGGTTGGCCCTGGCACACCGTTGAGCTCGGCAGCACGTGCCAGCCCCCATCCGCCACCGCGCCCGATTTCTTCCAGATCTTGTTCCGACAAGGATGTGATCATGCGCGTTTCTTCGCCGGCATAAATCGACGGCGATCCCCCGTG
>JBCAZI010000184.1:0-4024 GCA_038533095.1 Pseudomonadota bacterium | reverse complement strand
GGGCCAAGAAAACTACGTAGTTTTCTTGGCCCAATGGGTCAGCCGCCAATCGGCTGCGATAAGCCTCATATGCAGCCAGGCTTTCGATATTATAGATACCATAGGCCAAGGTCGATGATCCTTCATGCGGCGCGAAATATCCAACCAGATCGGCCCCACATCGCGGGATGGCTTGGCCCCAATTCTGGGCGTAGGTTTCAAACTGCGCCTTTTTGGTCGGGTCAATGTGATATTTGATGATGCAAGTCAGCATAGGTCTCTCCTTTCAACTCATCTTGTCACCATCCTAGCGGATTGCTTGCGTGGGATGCTTCGTCTACGGTCGAACTATGAAAGAAGGCCCCGATATTGCCTATATCGCCACGCTGATCGGCGATCCCGCCCGTGCGAATATGCTGACCGCCTTGATGAGCGGGAAGGCCCTGACGGTCACAGAACTGGCACAAGAGGCCGGTGTCACTATCCAGACGGCCAGCGCGCATTTGTCCAAGCTTGATGCCGCCGGGTTGCTGCGCCCGCGCAAACAGGGGCGGCACAAATATTTCTCGCTTTCCAATGATGATGTGGCGCAAGTGTTGGAGGGTTTGATGGGTCTGGCTGCGGGTGCGGGCCATTTGCGCAAACGTACCGGGCCGAAGGATGCCAAGCTGCGCGAAGCGCGGGTTTGTTACAACCATCTGGCCGGTGACATGGGCACGCAGATGTTCGATAGCCTGATGGCGCAGGGTTTTATCGCACTGACCGGTGGGGAGCTGACGCTAACACCTGCGGGCGCGCGCTTCGTGACTGATTTCGAGGTTGATCTTGAGGGGTTGCGCAAATCCCGTGCCCCCTTATGCCGTGAATGTTTGGACTGGAGCGAACGGCGATCGCATCTGGCCGGCAGCCTTGGCCGTGCGTTTCTGGACCGTTTTGAAGCCTTGTCTTGGGCGAAGCGAGATCCTGCATCGCGGGTCGTGACGTTTTCACGTGACGGGAAGGCAGCCTTCGATCAATTGTTCCCAGCTGGCTGACCCGGCGGACAGGGGCCGATCATATTGTAAGGGTACGACTAGCCCCGCAACCGGCTGAGATATGTCGCATTTTCATGAATTTCGAAGGATTTTTCTTGGTCGCTTCAACCTTCTGGGAACCTTGTTTTCTTAAAAGCGCACTCATGAAAAATATAACGCACTTTCCGGCACCCGACGCAGAGACATCGACCGATGTTGTTGTTCTGTCCTGCCATCATCAAATGCATTTTGATGCAGCCCCCCTGTCACGTCTGTTTGCCGAACGTGACATGCATGAGGCCGAAGAGATCGTCTGCCGCATGCTGGAAGATATTGCGATGCGGCTGGATATGCTGCAACGCGCGATGGCAGAGCAGACGTTTGACACGATGGAACGGCCCGCGCGTCGCATCGGTGCGATTGCCGATCAGATGGGCCTGACCGAGGTGGCGATCGCCGTTGGTCACGTGCTCACCTGTCTGGCGCAACAGGATGGAATTGCGCTGGACGCGACAATGGCGCGGTTGGAACGCGGCTTTGACGTGGCCGTATCAGAAGTGTGGGAGTTTCGGGATCTGTAAGGGGCTTGAGGTGGTCAAACTGGGGATGCAAGCGCATTGAACTGGTTAAATGTCTGTTTTGCGGACTTTGCTTTGAAGTGCTGGGGTTCCCACGCAGCAGACCCGGCGCGTATGCGCCATACCCGACCTCCCCCCTGGGAGGGCATTCTTCCTGTCACTCGCAGTTCTTGTTTCACTGTTGTTTTTTGGCCTGAAGGTTCGATTTGCGGCACGGCTCTCCCGAGGTCGGGCATGGCGCATACGGCCTACGCGTTCCTCCTGCGATGATGCATGAAAATGGGCCCAAGGTAGCTGACCGATGTGTGCAAATGAATCAATGTTGGCACCCCCAATTCGCGTATCACCAACAACGGTTGCTCGGTCTGTTGGTGGCAGGCGCGCATCCCACCTTGCAGCCCGCCCGCAGCTACGGCAGGTTGAGGCCGGAAATAACTGTCTAAGGATCTCCCATGCCGCTGGCTTTTGCCGAACCGACCGATGCTGCTATTCCACTTCACGTTGTTGCGGCTGATGCCGTCGATGCGGCCCTTGCCCGTTTGACCACCGAAGGCCGTGCCTGGGCGCAGGCGCAGGGGTTTGCCGGCGCCTTGGGGCAGGTTCTGACATTGCCGGACGCACAGGGTGATATCGCGCAGGTTTTGGTGGGCTATGGGACGCCTGCCAAACGCGCGCGGGATCGCTTTCATATGGGGGCTGTTGCCCGCAAATTGCCAGAGGGCACCTATCAGATTGCCAGCGGTCTGGAAGGTGATGCGCTGGATGAGGCGGCCCTGGCCTGGCTTTTGGCGGGCTACAGCTATGACCGCTACGTCAAGCCATCATCGCCCATCGCCGAGTTGGTCGCACCCGAGGATGTGGATGCAGCCCGCATCGCCATTATTGCTAATGGCGAGGCACTGACACGTGAATTGATCAACACCCCTGCCTCAGACATGGGCCCGGATGAGTTGGAAGAAGCGGCGCGCACTCTGGCAGTGGAGCATTATGCAGGGATCAATGTCATCACGGGTGATGATCTGATCACCAGCAATTTTCCCATGATCCATACTGTCGGTCGTGCCTCCAGCCGCGCCCCACGCCTGATTGACATGCGTTGGGGTGATGCGGGTCCGCAGCTGACGCTGGTGGGCAAGGGCGTGTGCTTTGATACTGGTGGTCTAAACATCAAACCCGGCAACTCGATGGGATTGATGAAAAAGGATATGGGCGGTGCGGCGACGGTGCTGGGGTTGGCCCATATGATCATGGCGCTTGAACTGCCATTACGCCTGCGTGTGCTGATCCCCGCAGTGGAAAATAGCATTGATGGCAGTGCGTTCCGTCCGCAGGATATTCTGACCTCGCGCAAAGGGCTGACGGTCGAGATCAATAACACCGATGCCGAAGGGCGTCTGGTGCTGGCCGACGCGCTGACCCTCTCGGATGAGGATGATCCTGATCTGGTGATTTCCATGGCGACCTTGACCGGGGCCGCGCGGGTGGCGGTGGGCCCTGATCTGGCGCCGTTCTACACCGATGACGACGCCCATGCAGATGCGGTGGCCAAGGCCGCGCGCAAAGTGGCTGATCCGGTCTGGCGGATGCCGTTTCACGCACCCTATGAGGATATGATCGAACCGGGGATCGCTGATCTGGACAATGCGCCCAAAGGGGGGTTTGCAGGCTCAATCACGGCAGCCCTGTTTCTGCGCCGTTTCGTGGAAAGCCCCTATATGCATTTTGACATCTACGGCTGGCAGCCAAGTGCGGCACCATCGCGCCCGCGCGGCGGTGTGGGGATGGGCGCGCGCGCTGTGCTGGAAGCACTGCCAGAGATGCTGAACCTGTGACCGATCGCCGTCTGACACCTGCGAATGGTCGCGTCGCCGCGATGCATTTGGCAGGATCGGTTGAGGCTGCGCGTTACGTTGAAGGCGTGCCTGCGATGGTCGATACATCCGTGATTGATCTATGCGCCGCGCCGGATGGCCCCCGTGACCGGCAGCTGCTGTTGGGCGCAGAGGTGCAGGTTTTCGAGGACAAAGACGGCTGGTCCTTTGTGCAGGCTGCTGATGGCTATGTGGGATATGTCTGGTCCGATCTGCTGGCCGAGGTCACGGGGCCTACCCATGCGGTTGCAACGGTCGCGACCCATGCCTTTGCGGCAGAGGATTTTAAGTCGGACGATGTTCTTGCCTTGCCATTTGGCGCCCGTGTGACCGTATTGGACGAGCGCCCCAAGTTCTTTGAAACGAATGTCGGCTTTATTCCCAAAAAACACCTGCGCCCATTGGACCTGCCTTTCACAGATCCCGCGGCTGTTGCGCAGTTGCATTTTGGTGTGCCTTACCTGTGGGGGGGCAATTCAACGCGCGGGATCGATTGTTCAGGGCTGATTACCGCGGCGCTGATGGCCTGCGGGATTGCCTGCCCGGGTGACAGCGATATGCAGATGGCGCAAGTGGGTGCCGA
>JBCAZI010000183.1:0-4048 GCA_038533095.1 Pseudomonadota bacterium | reverse complement strand
CCTTGATGTTTTACTGACTGACGCAAAATGCTGCGTCAGTCAGTCGTAAGGATATGGGTCGTTCTTAGACTGCGAACATCAGCAGAAGCGACACGAGGAATGCAAAGATCCCCAAAGCTTCGGCGAATGCCAGGCCAATGAACAAAGTTGCTGTTTGACCAGCAGCAGCAGATGGGTTGCGCAATGCGCCAGCCAGGTAGTTGCCTGCAACTGTACCAACACCGATCGCGGCAGCGCCGGAACCGATAGCTGCGAGACCTGCGCCGATGTGTGCGAGTTGACCTTCCATGAGTATTTCTCCTTACGATTGGAAGTTAGATAAAAGGACGGGATATCCCGCCGTTGTTAGTGTGATGGGTGAAGCGCGTCTTTCAGGTAAACGCACGTCAGAATGGTGAATACGTAGGCCTGAATGCCGCAAACCAGTACTTCAAGGCCGTAGATTGCGACGATGCCAAAGATGGCAACCGGGCTGACCAGTGTCAGGGCGGCGAAGCCTGCGAACACTTTCAGAACCGCGTGACCCGCCATGATGTTGCCTGCCAAACGAATGGAGTGGCTGACCGGGCGGACGAAGTATGAGATGACCTCGATCACCGCAATGATCGGACGTAGGATCGCCGGTGCATCCGACATCCAGAAAAGCCCTAGAAACGCTGGGCCGTTCTTGACGAAGCCAAGGATTGTCACGGCGAAGAAGACACCAAAACCAAGGATCGCAGTGACTGCGATCATGGATGTCGGCGAATAAGACATTGGGATCAGGGCAAGGTAATTTGAGAAGAGAATGAACAGGAACAACGTCATAATGTAGGGGAAGTATTTCACCCCATCCTTACCGCAGACATCCTCGACCATCTTGTAGATAAAGCCGTAAATGAGCTCGCCAATCGACTGCAAACGCGTTGGGATCACAGCGCGACCGCGGCTGCCCAAAACAAAAACGCCAACGATTGCGAGCAGCGCAATCGCCATCCAAAGTGTCAGGTTGGTGACGGTGTACCACTGCACCGGGCCATCCCCGAACAATGGTTTGACGATAAACTGATCCAGCGGGTGAAAGACCAGACCACCTTCTGCTTTTTCTTCAGCCACGTGCGTCGCCCTCTTCTTTCGCAGCCTCAAGCTGCTTTCTTTGCACTTCTTTGGCGGATCGCATCATGGTCAGAACACCGGCTGCGAGGCCAAAAAATATAAACAGCACCAGAAAAATCGGCGTGGTCCCAAACAGGGTATCCAGCCCGTATCCAATGCCAAAGCCGATCCCAAGACCGGCCACAAGCTCTATCACCATCCGCCAGGCCAGTTGTGCCTGAGAGTAGTGTTCTTCTGAATGGTGCTTCACCTGTTCCGGCTCTTTAAGCGCCGCGATCTTCGCTTCGAGCGCCTTCAGGCGGTCAGCGTCGTCCGGTTCAGACATTGGTTTGCACCCTTCACAAGGTTGCGCTTGGTCTATGATTTGCCCCTTTCAGAGTCAAGAGAGCATGATGGCCTATAAATATAAACGTTTTCAATTACTTATACATGAAATCACCGCCCAAAATCCGGCACCCTGCTTCGCTCAAAGCTGTTTTTGATATTCAACCAAATGGTTGACGTTTCTCCACTCAACCGCTTAATCGCAAGGATGACAACGCAACTCGACCAAACCTTCGCCGCACTCGCCGATCCAACCCGGCGCGCCATCCTTGCGATGCTGTTGGAGGATGATATGGCCGTCACGGACGTGGCCGAACCCTTCGCCATGTCGCTGGCCGCCATTTCCAAACATCTCGGGGTGCTGACCGCGGCCGGTCTGATCAGCCAGGAAAAGCGTGGTCGGGTGAAATGGTGCAAGCTGGAACCGGACGCATTGCGCGAGGCCTCGGTCTGGATGCAGGCCTTTGGGCAAATGGACGCAATTGATCTGGACGCCTTCGAGAATTTTCTGGCGCAAGAGTTGGACGGGTAAGGTGGATCATGATCCACCTTACATCAATCTTCACGCAGCAGCAGGCCAAGGGCAATCATCGTCAAGGCCAACCCAGCCAGCACCAACAACGGTGGCGGCACCCCACCTAAAGCGAGCTCCCATACGATCACCCAAGAAGGGGTCAGATAAGTATAGGCCATGACCTTGGAACTGGGCAGACGCAACGTGGCGAATTGCAAAAGCACAAAGGTCGCCGCACTCGCAAAGACCGCTGTGTAAAGGATCGTCACCCAAACAATCCCCGGCAGGCCGCGCCAATCCGTCGCCTTCAGATCGGCCCAACCCCAGAGGGTCAGCAAAACTGATCCCGCCAGCAAGACGCCAAACGAAAACACCACGGCCGTTTCCCCGCGGTTCAGCCTACGCACCAAGGGCGTATAGATCGCATGGGCCATACAGCCCCAGAAATAAACCACCTCGCCGCGCCCTACCTCAAACCGTAGGATTGCTGCAACATCCGCACGGAAGATCACCCAGACAGCGCCCAGCGCACCAATCAGCAGGGCCAGCGCCATGCGTGGCGTCAGTACCTGCCGCAGCAAAAGCCAGCCAAACCCTGCTGTCAGGATAGGCGTTAGGGTAAAGACAGCCGCAGCGCCCACAGGCGGCGCGGTCTTCAGCCCTTCAAACATCAGCACAAAATAGGTCGTAAAGAACACCGCCAGCACCACATAGCGCCAAGGGGCCGCGAAAGCTGTGCGCGCGATTCCGGTTGTTGAGACTGCGATCGTGCCGACAATCACAGTAGCAATCCAGAAACGCACTGCATTCAACGCGCTTGGTGCGATCTCATTAGCGGCCAGCGACCCCAGCGCAAAGGATCCCGCCACCAGCATTGAAAACAGGAGCATCGCCAGATGCCCAGCACGTGGCCCCGTCATCAGCAATCAAGCGTCTTGATACGATCCTTCAGGAAGCGCAGGAAGGACTGCACCTTCGTCGTGCGGTGCAGATCGACGTGGGTCACGATCCACAAAGGCGCTGACCATTCTTCGCGTCGCGGGATCACCTCGGTCAGTTCAGGATGATTTTTCAGCTCCTGCGCCACCACAAATCCAATGCCGGCACCGGCAAGAATGGCATCCTGCATATTGCGGTTTTCTGTGGCGCGATAGGTGAACCGATCATCTGACACCATTTCGCGCAACCAACGGGTAAAGGGGGCGCGCGATTTCTCATTATCATGCGTCACAAAATAATGGTTTTTCAGGTCCGCCTCATCCGCTGGCATCCCATGCCGCGCCGCATAGGCGTCGGACGCCACCAAGGCCATCTGCTGCTGTATGAATGGCTGTACCACATTATCAGGCTCTTCCGGCATCGTGCCCGCGCGGATCGCCACATGCGCCTCTCCATACTCCAGCCGAAAAACCCGGTCGCCGGTTCGGTAACGCACCCGCACCTCGGGGTGTTCTGCCTGAAAATCCACCAGGATAGGCGTCAACATCCGCGACGCCATGCCCAGTGATGTCACAACCAAGTCTCCCGACACGCCTTCGCCCTGCCCTTTGATCCGGCCCGCCAATTGGGTGAACTGATCATCGGTTGCTTGCGCCACCTGCAACAGATCTTGTCCCGCCTCGGTCGCTGTGTAACCACGTGCATGGCGCTGAAACAGCTTTACACCCAACCGCTGCTCTAATGCATCAATATGGCGGATCACGGTGGCATGGTGCACGCCCAGCTCATCAGCCGCACCGCTGACGGTACCCCTGCGCGCGACTTGAAACGCGGTTCTGATTTCATCCCAGTTATCCATTGGCAATCCTGTGCGCTGGCAAACATACCATGTTGAAATTCGACTATATCGTTCGTCAATGCAAGAGGCTACTTGATCACTCACGCGACATTCAGGAGGTTTCGCATGACAACTGTTCTTCATATCAATGCTTCTGGCACAATTAACGGATCCGTCAGCCGTGCTGCGACCGCGCAACTGCTGCAAGAGCTGGCACCAACCAAGGTAATCACCCGTGATCTGGCAAAAAGGCCTTTGCCTTTGATTGATGAGACTTGGATCACCACCCGCCTGATCCCAGAGGCCGAACACACTGATGCCGACCGCGCCGTGCTGGC
>JBCAZI010000182.1:0-4063 GCA_038533095.1 Pseudomonadota bacterium | reverse complement strand
CCAGGTCGCAACAGGATGGCCATGCTCTTGCATCCGCCGTGCAATCGCACTGCCCATGCGCCCTAATCCGATGACACCGATGCTTTGCATATGAATGACCTCTTGCTTCACGGTCAGAGTTGATACTGGAATGCCGCAAAAGAAAAGGGCGGCCCCTTTCGGAACCGCCCCATTTATTCGCGATGTCTATCGTTTCTGCCCGTGGGGCAAAAGCGATTTACATCATGCCGCCCATGCCGCCCATGTCGGGCATGCCGCCGCCTGCTGGTGCGCCTTCTTTGGCTGGCTTGTCTGCAACCATTGCTTCGGTTGTGATCAGAAGACCAGCAACAGAGGCTGCGTCCTGCAGTGCTGTGCGGACAACTTTGGCCGGGTCAATGACGCCGAACTTGAACATGTCGCCATATTCTTCAGTCTGTGCGTTAAAACCGAATGCGGCATCTGCGCTTTCGCGGATTTTGCCCGCGACAACCGAACCGTCAACGCCAGAGTTTTCAGCGATCTGACGCAGCGGTGCTTCGATGGCTTTGCGGATGATGGCGATCCCAACGTTCTGGTCAGAGTTTGCACCTTCCAGATCTTCCAACGCCTTGCCACCCTGGATCAAGGCAACACCACCACCGACAACAACGCCTTCTTGTACAGCAGCGCGTGTTGCGTTCAGGGCGTCGTCAACGCGGTCTTTACGCTCTTTGACTTCCACTTCGGACATGCCGCCAACGCGGATAACAGCAACACCGCCAGCCAGCTTGGCCACACGCTCTTGCAGTTTTTCACGGTCGTAGTCGGATGTTGTTTCTTCGATCTGACCGCGGATCTGGCCAACACGTGCTTCGATTTCGGCCTTGTCGCCGGAACCGTCAACGATTGTTGTCTCGTCCTTGGTGATCGAAACGCGCTTGGCTGTGCCCAGCATATCGATTGTGACGTTTTCAAGCTTCATGCCTAGATCGTCAGAGATGACCTGACCACCTGTCAAGATCGCGATGTCCTGCAGCATGGCTTTACGACGGTCACCGAAACCAGGTGCCTTCACGGCAGCGATTTTCAGACCACCACGCAGTTTGTTCACAACCAAAGTGGCCAGCGCTTCGCCTTCGACATCTTCAGCGATGATCAAAAGTGGCTTGCCGGACTGGATCACTGACTCAAGCAGTGGAATCATTGGCTGCAAGGAAGAAAGTTTCTTTTCGTGCAGCAGGATGATCGGGTCTTCCAGCTCTGTTGTCATCTTGTCAGGGTTCGTGACGAAGTATGGGGACAGGTAGCCGCGGTCGAACTGCATGCCTTCCACAACGTCTGTTTCTGTCTCAAGACCTTTGTTCTCTTCAACAGTGATGACGCCTTCGTTGCCAACCTTCTGCATTGCGTCTGCGATCTGACGGCCGATTTCTTCTTCGCCGTTTGCAGAGATCGTACCAACCTGCGCAACTTCGTCGCTGTCGGACACAGGGCGCGATGCGCCTTTGATCGCTTCCACAACAGTTGTTGTTGCCAGATCGATGCCGCGCTTGAGATCCATTGGGTTCATGCCAGCGGCAACAGATTTCATGCCTTCGCGAACAATGGCTTGGGCCAGAACTGTGGCTGTTGTTGTCCCGTCACCCGCTTCGTCATTGGTGCGCGATGCAACTTCTTTGACCATCTGCGCGCCCATGTTTTCGAACTTGTCTTCCAGCTCGATCTCTTTGGCAACAGATACACCATCTTTGGTGATACGTGGGGCACCGAACGATTTGTCCAGTACAACGTTACGGCCCTTTGGGCCCAATGTGACCTTCACCGCGTTGGCGAGGGTGTTGACACCTGTCAGCATGCGGTTGCGTGCATCTGTGTCGAATTTGACGTCCTTAGCAGCCATTTTCATGTGCTCCTTGAATTAGATATATTGAGAGGGAAATCGCCGGGCTTACATGATGCCCAGGATGTCGCTTTCTTTCATGATCAACAGCTCTTCACCGTCGATCTTGACCTCGGTGCCGGACCATTTGCCAAACAGCACTTTATCGCCTGCTTTGACGGCCATCGCGATCAGCTCACCGCTGTCCTTGCGCGCACCTTCACCAACGCTGACGATTTCGCCTTCTGCTGGCTTCTCTTTCGCGTTCTCAGGAATGATGAGACCGCCTGCTGTCTTTTCGTCGCTTTCAATGCGACGGACCAGTACACGGTCGTGAAGTGGTTTAAATGCCATTTCAGAACTTCTCCAGTTCGTGTTTCTCCCATGTTAGCACTCAACCATATCGAGTGATAACGCAGCGTAATTAGGGACCGCGCGCAGGTGAGTCAACAGGTCTTTGTCGAGAAAATTTGTGGTTCTGAAATGCTGCGGTGCGGCGTCCTAGCCGTTGCCCGGCTTATCGTCATCCTCAGACAAAATGCGCCAAGCGTCGCCTTTCAGATCTTCGTATTGATCGTTCCGCAAGCTCCAAAGAAACGCAGCCAATCCGATGCCGCCAAGGATCAGTGAAACAGGGATCAGGAAAACCAAGACGTTCATAGTTTGCCTTTCAGCCGCAGTGCATTCAGCAGCACCGTAATTGATGACGCCGACATCGCGATAGAGGCAATCAGCGGCGTCGCAAAACCCGCCAATGCGATAGGCACGGCGATCACGTTATAGATCGTCGAGATCGTGAAGTTCTCTTTGATACGTTTCATTGCAGCGCGTGCCACCAAGGGCAATTCGGTCAAAGGCTCTAGGCTGTCATTGAGCAGTACAATGTCAGATGCCGCGCGCGACGCATCCGCCGCCGTTGCAGGCGAGACAGAGGCATAGGCGGCAGCCAAAGCACCTGTATCATTTAGCCCATCACCGACCATCAGAACCTTCGCGCCTTTGGCAGACAGCTCATCGATATAAGCAATCTTATCAGCGGGCTTTGTTTCTGCCTGCCAATGCGCGATCCCCAAAGCACCTGCGATTTTGGCCGTTTCGTCGCCATCATCGCCGGACACCAGATGCACATCCAACCCGGCCTCTTGCCAGCCGCGCACCAGTGCCGCCGCACCGTCGCGGAGCTCAGATCGCAGTGCAATTTTCTGTGCTGGCTTATCGCCAATCTGAATGTAGGTGCCATGGCCCGCACCCAGCCAGTCACCTGATCCAAGCCGGATCAGCTGACCCTCATGCATTGCGCTCAGGCCTTTGCCCGCATGCTCACGCTGATCACTTAGAACAGTAGGCTTTACGCCCTGCAGCGACGCTGCAATCGCCTGCGAAACCGGATGCGTTGCATTTCGCGTCAGGGCTAAGGCTATCCTTTGCGTCTGATCGTCCAGCCTATCGCGCGTGGCGGCAGGCATGGTCAGCGTGCCAGTTTTGTCGAAGACCACGGTATCGATTTCGGCCAGACGTTCCAGCGCTGTGCCGTCTTTCACCAACAGCCCCGCACGGAACAGGCGCCCTGCTGCGGTGGTCGAAACGGCCGGCACCGCCAAGCCCATCGCACAAGGGCAGGTGATGATCAGGACGGCCACAGCGATATTGAGCGACAGACGGAAATCGCCGGAATAGAGCATCCAACCTGCAAATGCGACCAGCGCCAAAAGATGTACGACTGGTGCATAAAGAGCTGCCGCCTTATCCGCGAAGGCGGTATAGCGATTGCGGGCGGCCTCGGCCTCATCCACCATCGTGACCATCTTGCGCAGCGTTGTATCTGCACCAACGGTCGTTGCGCGGATCGTCAGCGGGCCGGTCATATTGACCTCACCTGCCGTAACGGTCGCGCCAGCGCTTGCGCGGCTCAACTGGCTTTCACCAGTCAGTAGTGACCGGTCAATCTCACTGGCCCCTTCCGTGATCATCCCATCCACAGGAATGCGCCCACCGGGCAGGACCTGGACCAGATCGCCAATCGCCAAATCAGCGAAATCTACCATCTGGCGCACCCCATCGCGCACCCGCATCACGCGCGGGACTTCCAGCGCAGAGAGTTGGGCAGCGGCAGAGGCAGCGGCTTTGCGACTGCGATGATCCAGATAGCGCCCAATGAGGAGGAAAAAGGTCAGCGTCACGGCAGCGTCAAAGTAAGAATGATGCCCGCCATAAAGCGTTTCA
>JBCAZI010000181.1:0-4079 GCA_038533095.1 Pseudomonadota bacterium | reverse complement strand
CGCGATCCCCTTTCCCGATATCTCGCCCGAGATTTTTTCGTTCACGATTGCGGGGCGCGAGATTGCGCTGCGCTGGTATGCGATGGCCTATATCGTGGGCATCGCGATTGGCTGGCAATTGATCAAACTGGCACTGAACCGCCCGCATCTGTGGCGGAATGGGCCCCCGATGAAGGCCAGCCAGTTGGAGGATCTGCTGACCTATATCGTCGTTGGTGTCATTGGCGGCGGGCGTCTGGGCTATGTCTTCTTTTACAAACCGGCAGATTTCCTAGCCGCCCCCCTCGATATCTTCAAAATCTGGGAAGGCGGGCTGTCCTTCCACGGTGGGTTCCTTGGCGTCGTCGTCGCGGTCTACCTCTTCAGCCGCCGCCACAAGGTCCCCCTGCCCGATCTGGCCGATATCATCGCGGTCGCGGCCACCCCGGCGGTCCTGCTGGTGCGTATAGCGAATTTCATCAATGCAGAGCTGTGGGGCCGTCAGACAGACGTCCCATGGGGCGTGATCTTTCCTGGCCAAGCCGCCCAAGCCTGTGCCATAGCGCTAGAGCCTTGCGTACGCCACCCGTCCCAACTTTATGAAGCGGGGCTAGAGGGGCTGCTGCTCGGCACCATCCTGATCCTGCTCGCTTTCCGTTTTGGCGGCTTGAAGAAGCCATGGCTTCTGTCCGGGGTCTTCTTCATGGGCTACGGTATCGCGCGTTTTCTGGTCGAGTTTGTGCGCCAGCCTGACGCGCAATTCGTCAGCATCGGCAACGAATTGGGTCTGGCCTTCCATATCAACGGCTATGGCCTCACCATGGGGCAAACCCTGACCCTGCCGATGATCCTTGTGGGCCTGACCGTCGTGATCATGGCCGCGCGCCGATGACCGCGTTGGGTGATCTTTTGATTGCCCGGATCGCCCGGACCGGCCCAATCAGCCTGGCGGACTATATGGCCGATTGTCTGATGCATCCGCAGCATGGCTACTACGCCACCCGTGATCCCTTTGGAGCAGCGGGTGATTTCACCACCGCGCCAGAAATCAGCCAGATGTTTGGTGAGTTGATCGGCCTATTACTGGCGCAAGCCTGGATGGACCAAGGGCAACCGGAACAAATCACATTGGCGGAACTTGGACCGGGGCGCGGTACGCTGATGGCTGACGCCCTGCGTGCGACCAAAGCCGTGCCGGGCTTTCACGCGGCTTTATCAGTGCATCTGGTCGAAACATCACCTGTACTGCGCACGGCCCAAGCCAAGCTGATCCCTCAGGCAACTTGGCATGACAGTGTCGCAACACTGCCCGACGCGCCCCTGTTCCTGATCGCCAATGAGTTCTTCGATGCCCTGCCCATCCGTCAGTTCATACGCGAAGGCGATGGCTGGCGCGAAAAGATGGTTGGTGTCACCGACAATGGGCTCAGCTTTGGCCTGTCAGCCCCAGCCCCCATCGCCTTGTTAGAGGACCGATTGCAAGACACCAAAGACGGTGATCTGGTCGAATACTGCCCCGCCCTGCCTGCGATCGTGACCAGCGTCAGTGATAAGATCGCAGCCTACGGCGGCTGTGCGCTGATCATCGACTATGGCGACTGGCAATCGCTGGGTGACACGTTGCAGGCTCTGCGCGCGCAGGACCACGCAGACCCACTGGCCAACCCCGGCGCGGCCGATCTGACAGCCCATGTTGATTTCGCAGCCATCGCCGCCCATGCCGGTCCCGCAAAGTTCAGCCGCCTGACACCGCAAGGCATATTCCTCGAACGGCTGGGGATCACGCAACGCGCGCAGAGCTTAGCCACCAAGCTGACAGGTGACGCGCTCACCTCCCATATCGCGGCACATCGGCGCTTGACCCACCCCGGCGAAATGGGCGACCTTTTCAAGGTGATCGGCATCTATCCACCGGATGCCAATCCGCCGCCAGGACTGGAGCCATGACACTCGACATCATCACAGACCCGCTTTTGAATGGCGTCTCGCATGGGTTTTTCACCCGCAAGGGCGGCGCATCATCGGGCGTCTTTGCTGGGCTGAACTGCGGCTATGGCAGTTCCGATCAAAAAGACATCGTCGCCATCAACCGGTCGCGCGTTGCGGGGGTTCTGGGGGTGGCACCAGATCACTTGGTGGGGGTGCATCAGGTGCATTCGGCTGATGCCATCATTATTGACGGACCAACCCAACCAGCGCCCAAAGCTGACGCGCTAGTGACGGCACGCGACGACGTCGCCCTGTCGATCCTGACAGCAGACTGCCAACCGGTGCTGTTCGCTGACACACAGGCGCGGGTCATTGGTGCCGCGCATGCAGGCTGGAAAGGTGCCCTGCATGGCGTGTTGGAAGCAACCGTCGCAAAGATGGAAACGCTGGGTGCCGCGCGGCGCAACATCGCGGCGGTCATCGGCCCGTCGATCAGCCAAGCCAATTATGAGGTCGGGCCAGAGTTCCGCGACAGCTTCATCAGCGCCGATCCCGGTTTTGAGCGGTTCTTTCTGCAAGGCATGGGTGACAGGTTCCAGTTTGATTTGCCTGGCTTTGGTCTTTTCCAGCTCAAACAAAGCGGAATCGCATCAGCGTCTTGGACACACCAATGCACCTATGACGACCCAAACCGATTCTACAGCTACCGCAGGTCCGTTCATCAAAAGCAGGCGGACTACGGCAGGTTGATTGCTGCCATCCGGCTGACATAGGGTGCTGTTTAACCAAATGAGGCACGACCTGCCTCGGTTTGTTAAACTATCACTGTGCCGGCCAGCCGTATTTTCAAATTTATAGAATTACTTTCAGTATCTTAGATGATTTTCCTTTCATTAACGATACCGTCTCAGAGTTTCTTTGAAATCGTCAAAATCTCGCCAGTTTGATCCAGCAATCTCAAATCAATCGCAGCCACCAACGGTTGCAGTCGAATGAAGAGGTATCATCATGAAAAGCCGCTGGCAGAAATCCCTAGAAGCCGCCGTTGCCGCCTATGACACCCCTATGCCTTGGGCACGTGGTGACATCCGCAAAGCAATGATTGCGCGTCGCGAGATGAAGGCGAACGAAGACCTGCAGCCGCGCCCTGCGATCGCACGCAGCGCCTGATCGGGTTTCAAGCGCGGGTAGGAACTCCGCGCCGCGACGATCAATGCATGCAGGCACATTGCCCTGATCCTTGTGTTGGGTCGGTAACCGGGCGCATCCACTTTTGTTTTGGACCCTGCGCCTGACTGTAAGTTTAACAATTGATCAGTTGTTGTTGGTGGGACAACAAATGACGTCAGACCCCAAGAGGCTTTTGCATGGATCGGTCAGTTTCATCTGCGCCAGCACAGACAATCGACATCTTTAGCCAGCAAATCAGGCAGACCCCCGCCCAACGGCAACACGCGAAAACCCAAAGCGTGGAGGTCGCCCAGCGCAAGTACGAGGTCATGTATCTTGACGCGCATGGCCGATTTAACGAATTCAGCACGGTCGCCCGCGCACATCCCGCCTTTGAAGAGGCATTTGCCGCTTTGGGTCATAGCGCGATTGTGCAAACACAAAACGGGCACATGTCCGTCGAAGATGTCTTGCCCGGTGATCAGGTGCGCTTGGCCGATGGTTCCTACGAAACACTGCAATGGCGTGGCCGGATCACATTGGGCTCGGTGAGCGAAGCAACAAACACAAAACAGCCTAAAATGACCCGGGTCACCAGTGATGCGCTGGGTGACAATCGGCCATCACAGGATCTGCTGCTTGGTCCATCCGCCCGCCTGCTACACCGTGCGACTGTCATTCGCAAAGTCACCGGCACCGAAGCCGCGTTTATCCCCGCCGCTGATTTTGTTGACGGCAACACCGTGCTTAGCCTGCAACCCTCTGCCCCCGTCAGCGTCTTCCAGTTCGGGTTTGCTGCACAGCGCTGCCTGATGGTGAACGGGTTAGAGGTCGAAACGCTGCACCCTGGCTCTGCCTTTAACCTTGGTCTGCGTGGTGATGCGCTGCGCGAATATCTGTCGCTTTTCCCGCATAAGCAGGGGTTTGAGGATTTTGGCCTGATGGTTCACCCCCGCCTGCGTATGCGCGACCTCGATTTAATGAGCTGACGCTACCGGGGC
>JBCAZI010000180.1:0-4085 GCA_038533095.1 Pseudomonadota bacterium | reverse complement strand
GGCCCATTGCGATCGAGCCGCCATTGACGTTAACAACACTGTCATCGACGTCAAATGCTTGCATGAAGCGCAAGACGACCGATGCGAAAGCTTCGTTGACTTCGAAAAGGTCAATGTCGCTGATGCTCATGCCAGAGGTTTTCATGATATGCTCGGTCACAGGCACGGGGCCTGTCAGCATGATGGTCGGGTCTGTGCCGATCTTGGCCGTGGCCTTAATCCGTGCGCGGGGTTTGATGCCATGGGCCTCGCCCCACTCCTTATTCGCGATCAGAACACCTGCGGCCCCGTCCACAATGCCAGAGGAGTTCCCGGCGTGGTGGATATGGTTGATCTTTTCCAGATGCGGGTACTTCATCAGCGCGACCTTGTCGAAGCCTGGCATCACCTCGCCCATGGCCTGGAAGGCAGGGTTCAGACCACCCAGCGACTGCATATCGGTGCCGGGGCGCATGTATTCGTCGTGGTCCAGGATCGCGAGGCCATTGACATCGTGCACAGGCACGATGGATTTCTCAAACCGCTTCTCGTCCCAAGCAGTCTTGGCGCGCTTTTGGCTCTCCATCGCCAGTTGGTCAGCTTCATCACGGCTGAACCCGTATTCGGTGGCGATGATATCAGCAGAGATGCCCTGCGGGACAAAATAGGTGTCCATCGCAATGGAGGGATCAACAGCAATCGCCGCCCCGTCAGAGCCCATGGCGACACGGCCCATCATCTCAACCCCGCCAGCGATATAGCCCTGACCTGCGCCGCCTTTCACCTGGTTGGCGGCCAGGTTCACAGCTTCCATGCCGGAAGCGCAGAAGCGATTGATGGCAAGACCGGGGATCGACTGATCCAGATCAGAGGTCAGAACAGCCGTCCGTGCCAGACAACCGCCCTGTTCGCCCACTTGGGTGACGTTGCCCCAGATCACATCCTCAACGGCGTGGCCTTCCAGGTTGTTGCGTTCTTTCAGCGCATTCAGCACACCGGCGGACAGGCGCGCAGATGTCACCTCATGCAGGCTGCCGTCTTTGCGGCCTTTGCCACGCGGGGTGCGGATGGCGTCATAAATATAGGCTTCGGTCATTTTTTGGGGGCCTCCAAGAGAAAAATAATTCCGCAGATTTTCTCAATGCATTCTTCGACTTCTGCATCAGACATCGCGTCTACGGTCGCATTTACAGAGCCATGCTCGGCATCTTCAACTTGCGTTAGCTGCTCTCGAATTTCATCAAGGCGCTCTTGTATTTCGTCACCCCAATCATGCATCTGATGGTCGGCATGGATTAGACTGAAGATGTAAGCATCTTTGAGCCGCTGACGAATTGGCTGATTTGAGCGGGACATACCCAAAACAGCGGCAAACAGCTTTTCGTTGATATAGGCCATGTAAGCTCCTTTTTCGGTCCGCGTCAGCCAAGGGCGCGCGGCATCAAGTCATAAGGGTGTTTCCAACCGGGCTGGTCCGCGATTGCGTCCAGCCAGCGGTTGATATTCGGGTAATCGGAACGGTCGAAGGTGAAACCTTCGGGGTAAAACAGGTAACCGGCGCAAGCGATGTCCGCGATGGTGATGTCGTCTCCGGCAAGCCATTCGCGACCTTGCAGATGGGTCTCCATCACTTTGAGGGCAGAGGCGAGGCGCATGGCCATAAAAGCATTCACATCCGAATTGCGTTTCTCTTTGGGCAGGAAGTTCATGTTGAACCGCAAGGGGCCCGCAACGCCAGACACTTTGTGGTTATCAAAGAACATCCAGCGCAGCACTTCACGGCGTTCGGCGGCCGATTTGCCACCCAGTTTCCCGGTTTTGGAACTGACATAGTCCTGGATGACACCAGACTGGGTCAGGATCAGATCGCCGTCTTCCAGCACAGGCACTTCACCCATGACGTTCAATGCACGAAATGCGGGGCTACGGCTTGCGCCTTTGAAGAAGTCCACAAAAACAGGCTCCCACGCCGCATCGGCAAGGGTGAGGGTGAGTGCAGCCTTATAGGCGTTGCCACTTTCGCCAAAGCAATGGAGTTTCATCATATCGCGAAGGCCTCCCAACCCAATGCGTGGCAGCAGCGCTGTGCTACAGCCGACAAAGGCGCACCAGAAAAGGCGCGCCTTTGCAAAGCTTAGAAGTTTGCGGCTTCTAACGCCATGATTGTATCGCCGCCGGTGTTGATGCGTGCAAGATGCATCGCTGTGGCCGGCAATTGACGGGCCATGTAGTAGCGGCCGGTCGCGATTTTGGTCTCATAGAACTCCGTGTCAGATGCACCGCTTTCCAAGGCTTCCATCGCAGCCTTCGCCATGCGCGCCCACATCAGGCCAAGGCAGACGTGGCCCATCATGTGCATGAAGTCATATGTCCCAGCCAATGCGTTGTTCGGCTTGGTTGCGTTCTGCATGAAGTACATGCCAGCGGCCTGTAGGTCCTTGGACGCTGCTTTTAAGGGTGTCAGGAACTCTTTGTTCAGCGCCTCATTGCCCTCGTTTTCTTTGATGAAGGTCTTCACCATCTCAAAGAAGGCCATGACATGCTTGCCGCCGTCCTGCGCCAGCTTGCGACCGACAAGGTCCAGCGCCTGCACGCCGTTCGCGCCTTCGTAGATCATCGCGATCCGGGCATCACGGGCGTATTGGGACATGCCCCATTCTTCGATATAGCCGTGACCGCCGTAAACCTGCTGCGCCGCCGTGGCATATTCAAAGCCTTTGTCGGTCAGGAAGCCTTTGATGACGGGCGTCATCAGGGAAATCAGGCCGTCGGCCTCTTTGTCCTCGTTCTTATGCGCCTGATCGATCAGCATCGCACCCCAATAGGTAAATGCGCGCGCACCTTCTACGAAGGATTTCTGGTCCATCAGGTTACGGCGGATATCAGGGTGCACGATCAGCGGATCGGCAGGGCCGTCAGGGTTCTTGGCGCCTGTCACATCGCGCCCTTGCAGGCGGTCGTTGGCGTAGGCGACAGCATTCTGATAGGCGCTTTCGGCCTGCGCATAGCCTTGCAGACCGACACCCAGACGCGCTTCGTTCATCATGGTAAACATCGCGCGCATACCCTTGTGCTCTTCACCAATCAGATAGCCTGTGGCCTCGTCGTAGTTCATCACGCAAGTGGAGTTGCCGTGGATGCCCATTTTTTCTTCGATCTTGCCACAAGCCACGCCGTTGCGCTGACCCAACGAGCCATCGTCGTTGACAAGAAACTTGGGCACGATGAAGAGCGACACACCCTTGATGCCTTCAGGACCCCCCTGAATTTTGGCCAGAACCAAGTGGATGATGTTGTCGGCCATGTCGTGCTCACCAGCAGAGATGAAAATCTTCTGACCGGAAATTTTGTAAGACCCGTCGCCATTTGGCACAGCCTTGGTGCGCATCAGGCCCAGATCAGTGCCGCAATGTGGCTCTGTCAGGTTCATCGTGCCGGTCCATTCGCAGGAGACCATCTTGGGCAGGTATTTCTGCTTTTGCTCTTCAGACCCATGCGCGTAGATCGCAGAGTAGGCACCATGGGTCAGGCCCTGATACATGTTGAAGGCCATGTTGGCGGAGACAAACGGTTCTTGCGCGGCCGTATGCATGACGTAGGGCAGACCTTGGCCACCGTATTCCGGGTCACAGTCCATGGCGGTCCAGCCGCCGTCTTTCATCTGCTGGAAGGCCTCTTTAAAGCCTGTTGGCGTGCGCACCACGCCGTTTTCCATCACACAGCCCTCGGTATCACCCACGACATTCAGTGGGTGCAATACTTCAGACGCCACCTTGCCTGCTTCTTCGACAACGGCACTGGTAAAGTCACGGTCCAGGTCTTCAAACCCCGGGATATCCTGCTCGGACACTTTCAAAAGGTCATGCAGGACAAACTGGATGTCTTTGGTGGGTGCGTTGTAGATCGGCATCTGGTGTCTCTCCGTCGTTCGATGTTGGGTGGTCGCCCCTGCTATCAGGCTGCGACCGTTTTCTCTTTTGCCAGCTTGGCCAGTTTTTCAGCGCCCCAAGCCATTTGTTCTTTCAGCTCACCGATGGCTTCTTCCAACTCGGCCTTTTGGGCCTCCATGTCGGCAAGGTGCTTTTCGGCAAGGACATAGGTTTTCG
>JBCAZI010000179.1:0-4133 GCA_038533095.1 Pseudomonadota bacterium | reverse complement strand
CATTCCACCTTTGGCGTCTGCTGGGGTGGGATGGCAATGATCAACTATTTCCATGGCGTCAAAAAGCATATGCTGGATCACAAGGCCTTTGGCTGTTTCCGGCATCAAAACACGGCCCCTGCCTCGCCCTATTTGCGCGGGTTCTCTGACGATTGCGTCATTCCTGTCAGCCGCTGGACCGAGATGCGACAGGATGAGATTGACACGGCTGGTCTGACGACCCTGATCACCAGTGATGAGGCGGGTCCTGCGCTGGTTGAAGATCAGGCGCATCGTGCGCTATATATCTTTAATCACTTTGAGTATGACAGCGGCACGCTCAAGCAGGAATATGACCGCGATGTCAGCAATGGCACGCCGATTAACGTGCCGATGAATTACTACCCCGATGACAATCCCGGCAACACGCCGCAAAATAGGTGGAGAAGCCACGCGCATCTTCTATATGGCAACTGGATCAACGAGATTTACCAGACCACCCATTTTGAGTTGGATAAAATTGGCACTTAAAGCGATCATCATCGGCACCACCGCCATTGGCCTAGGCACATTTCTGACGGGCTGCACCACCAGCCGCCTTGCCGATAAGGCAGAGGCCACCTACCCGCCTTTAGGCGCATTTGTTGAGGTCACGGGCGGCCGGGTGCATTACGTGCAGGAAGGCAACGGACCGCATGTCGTGCTGCTGCATGGCGCGGGTGGCAATCTGCGCGAATTTACCTTCGATCTGGTCGGGCGCCTGTCTGATCGCTACACCGTCACAGCCTTTGACCGCCCCGGATTGGGGTATACCGACCGGGTGCCCGGCGTTGCAACGGGTCCTTTCACAACACAAGGCGATAGCCCGCAAGACCAAGCGACGATGCTGCGCGAAGCGGCGACACAATTGGGGATCGAGGCACCCATTGTTGTGGGTCACAGCTTTGGTGGGATTGTCAGCTATGCTTGGGCTGTTGCAGGGCTTGATCAGAACAGCCCCGCAAACGCATCTGCCGTTGTGTCATTGGCAGGCGTAACCATGCCTTGGCCCGGTGCTCTGGGTGGGTATTACACCGTGAACGGCAGCCCATTGGGCGGGGCTGTCACAATCCCTCTCGTCTCGGCCTTTGCGCCAAGCAGCGCCATCAACAATTCGCTGCAAGGCACATTTGCACCGCAAAGCCCGCCCGACGGCTATGCCGAATATATAGGTGTCGATCTGACCTTGCGGGTGGAAAGTATGCGCGCGAACATCAGACAGGTGAACACATTGCGCCCGCATGTGGTGGAACTGTCGCAGCGCTATCCTGAACTGACTCTCCCGATTGAGATTGTGCATGGTGAGGCGGATAAGACCGTGCCCATCGACGTGCATGCCGAAGGGGTCGAAAAGATCGTCCCACAGGTCAACACCACCCGCCTGCCCGGTGTTGGGCATATGCCGCATCATGCAGAGCCAGAGCTCGTCGTCGCGGCCATTGACCGGGCCGCGGCACGCGCCGGATTGCGCTAGGCGGTTTAACACCCCATATATAGTCCAAGAAGTTCGGGAGAGTTTTCATGGATTTACCCTTTGATGGCGGGATCAGCCGCTATTTCAACGAGGACGCCCCGGATGATGTGCGCGCTGCGGTGCAATCAGCCGAGAAAGGCACCATCATCAATGCCGACTACCCTTATGACAAAAGGTGGAAGCGTAGCGAATATGAAGAGGCACTCGCCACCCTGCAAATCGAACTGGTCCGCATGCAGGCCTGGGCGCGCGAAACCGGCGAGCGAATCGCGATCGTCTTTGAAGGGCGTGATGCCGCCGGAAAAGGCGGCACTATCAAACGGTTGCGCGAAAACCTTAATCCGCGCGGTGCAAAGCTGGTGGCACTGTCCAAGCCCACGGATGTTGAGGCTGCACAATGGTATTTCCAACGCTACATCGCCTATCTGCCAGCCAAGGGCGAAATCACGATCTTTGACCGCAGCTGGTACAACCGCGGTGTGGTCGAACATGTGTTTGGGTTCTGTACACCAGAACAACGCGAACGCTGGTTTACTCAGACCCCTGAATTTGAAGACATGCTGGTCAGTGAGGGCATCAAGCTGATCAAGATCTGGCTGAACGTGGGCCGTGCCACGCAGCTCAAACGCTTTCTGGACCGTGAGAAAGACCCGTTGAAGCAATGGAAACTCAGCTGGATTGATGTTGAGGGCTTGGGCAAATGGGATGCCTATACCGATGCCATTGGTGAAACGCTGGAACGCACCCATACCGACCACGCGCCATGGACGATTGTCCGCTCGGACGACAAGCGCCGCGCACGGGTGCAGGTGATCCGGCATGTGCTGACCCAATTGGACTATGATCACCACGATCCAGGCGCATTGGCCCCGCTTGACGACAAAATACTTGGGGGTCCCGACCTCTGGCATGCCTAAACGCGGGTACCACCACGGCAACCTGCGGCAGGCGCTGGTCGATGCGGCCCTTACGCTTGTCGAACAAAAGGGGCCGATGGGTTTTACCCTGTCCGAGGCCGCGCGCGAAGCGGGTGTGACCCCTGCCGCCGTTTACCGCCATTTTGAAGGCCGCGAAGATTTGATCGCCGCTGCCGCCCATCAAGGCTATGAGATGTTTGGCGATTTGATGGAACATGCTTACGGCGATGGCCAGCCATCGGCCTTGGCCGCCTTTGAGGCGACAGGCCGCGCCTATCTGGCCTTTGCGCGCAAATACCCCGGCTATTACATCGCCATGTTTGAGTCTGGCATTTCTATCAACCGCACCCCGGAACTGAACACGGTCGCCACCCGTGCCATGGGTGTGCTGCAAAAAGCGGCTGAGGAACTGTCGCAGCACATCCCCGCCGAAAAACGCCCCCCGCCACAGATGTTCAGCGCGCATATCTGGGCGATGTCACATGGTGTGGTCGAACTTTTCGCCCGCTCAAACCCCGGCACGCAAAGCCCGTTTCCGCCCGAAGACTTGCTCGAATCAGGGATAGGGATTTACCTGCGCGGGCTGGGCCTGATCGCCCCGGATAGCTAAGGGATACCAAATGGATAGCCGGTTTGCCGTGTTCTTTTTCATCCTGGGGGGCACAGATACATATCTGAACGACTGCCCCACAGATTGCCTGCAACAATCGCAAGCACCTGAACGCATTCATGTGCAATACGGCGATACCTATTTTCAGGAAGATGACATCGGCGAAGAGATTTTTATCAGCTACGATATGCCAAAGCGTTATGGGGCGATCCAGCCAACCTTTGGAGCCAGCTTGACCACTGACAATGATTTCTGGATCGGCGCAGGCGGCAAATGGTCGACCGAGCGGATCAGCGATAGCCCAATTTTTATCGAACTAGCACTCATGCCAGGCCTATGGGTGCAAGGTGACGGGCCTGACTTGGGCTTTCCGTTGCAATGGCGCGGATCACTGGGGGCTGGCGTGAATTTTGGCGACACAGGCAGCTTGTCGGTGTTTTTTGATCACCGTTCCAACGCCAATGCGACCGCGCTTAATCCGGGGATTGAAACGCTGGGTATCCGCCTGACCTATCAGTTGGATTAAGGATCACCCTCCGCAAAAAGCAGCGCTGAAGCGGCCTCCTCCGCGTCTGGTGGATTGAAGCGTGACGTGACATTGCTGTTAATATTGGTCAGCTCGCCCGCATAGACCTTATGCCCATCCGAATATAGATCCACACGCATCATCCCCGGAAAACCCGCCGCCAATTGGGCCGCGACGTTTTTCATTTCTTCAAAAGTGTCTGGTCGTGGTGGTAGCGTTTCGGCTTTGGGCCAATTCAGCCCATAGTCCAAATCTGCCCAGTTCATATCAAATAACACCCGCTGCCGATCGCCCGGTGGTCCGTGATAGGCTCGCAAAAACCTTGGGCGCCCATTCCAGCAAAAGAACTTGTACTGTAACGGGTTGGGGGTGCCAAAAATCAGTGGTTCGACAATCACCTTTGGCGTCAGATCGCGATAATTCGCCTCTCTGCCGTTCCGATAGTAGTTCAGGTCAAACCAGCTTTTGATCTCTTCAACATCGATATCTTCGCCCGTCAGGCGCATGATGACCTGCCCGCAGCCATGTGTCGCTTTGATGCAGCAAACAAGAGGTCGCGTCTTACACATTCCCCGATGTCTGCTGCAT
>JBCAZI010000178.1:0-4134 GCA_038533095.1 Pseudomonadota bacterium | reverse complement strand
AAAGGAGACGGAGGTGAAGTGATTGGTAAAAGTGACCAACCTCACAACTTCTGCAAAGAACTTTATTTTCCCTCATATGCTCCTGCTTTGAAGAACGCCTCGCTGAACTCTCCCTCTAGCTTTTCCTCCCACACTTTGTAAAACGAGCTTTTTCCGATTGATATTTTAATTTAATTTTTATCATTACACAGATTGTCTTTTCACTTTGCGAAAGTAGAGGGTCACAATCGTTGTAGCGTCTTGAATCGAAATGTTGTTGTAGGTATCATCCGTCAATCGCAAATGAATCATATCAATGCCGCTTCGTGCGACAGGGTGATAGCTAATGGGATCAAACCGTTTCCCTGTGATGGGCTTCAAGTCTCGAACATGTAGAAAATCACATAGAATTTGGCGCTGATGTTTTCCATAAGCTGTGGGTTGAATCACGTTCGAAATTAAATGAAGTTGACGTGAATGATTGGTAAGGGAATCAGCCTTTCGCACGCCAGAGCTTGCTCGCTCTCGTATTTCATCACTCTTAAAACCCAGTAGGTAGGACAAATTCTTGCTCAAGTTACATGAGTGCAACATGGGTCCAAGAATGAGATTGCAATGACCGCTTACATCGTCGAAAGTGAGCTCAAAACGATACTTGGCTGCATCATACTTGTTTTCCAAGTTTAGCTTCAAGAGAGACACCATCTTCGTATTGATGAGATAAATAAGTTTCTTCATGGATGCAGAACGCCAAGGGTACAACTCCAAAGAGACATCAATAACTGCTTTTTGCTCGGTTGTCTCCATTTTCTCAGTGTAAATATCAACGTACCATTGCTCTTGTTCAATCGTGCCCTCTGTCCACTTTGGCGCTTGAAAAGCCCACCGACTCCCTTTACCAAAGAATGGTGCTGGGTGACAAAAACGATTCGAAAATTCAGGGGAAAAGCGAATCCCAATTCCAGCGTTCCAATTGTGAAGGATAAGTTTCTCACTTTTGAATTCTGCTTTAATCTTCCAAGAGCTTGTTACAGTCTTCTCCCACAACTTAAGCAACGCGTCTTCTTTTCCAACAAAAGGGGCGCCAAAGACTTTGAGATAAATACGCTTCTGTGATTCTTGAACATTCGTATTTAGGTAGCGAAGGAGATAGGCACCTTGCTTGAGTGGATCTTTCTTGTCGAATTGAGGTTGTAATAATGCCTTCATCTTCCTTCCATAAAGTACGCTCACGTAGTCAAAGCCCAACAGTTTCGCCATCTCATTGGTGAGTTGTAGAACAAACCCAGTGCTGTCGGAACACTCATATTCCACATGATTATCTTTATCCAAGGAGAAGTAAAATATGTGTCCATTCTTCCTCTCCTTTTCCGGATTTAACATGTCATAATTCATGTCATTGAGTGTTTTAATGACGGACTCAATCTTAGTAAAATCCGTTTCAAAATAAGTTGGGACAATGCCACGAAAGCCTTTCCAAACTCCAATGTCAGGATCGGGAGAAGTCGTGATGAATTCATAGGGGTAAAGACTATTGACTGTCTTATCTACTGTCGTTTCCACATTTAACACTATTTCACTGCGCTCTTTGTCATCGTTAATTCGAGACGAGTATAAAACGCTTTCCACTCCAACTTCCCACTGACCATTCAAATCAATGGGTTTGTCAAAACGAATGCGGTAGTCAGTCGGTGTATTGTCAGGAAACAAATGTGGACAAGCATTACTTGGCAAGTACACTTTAAACGACTCCATCATTTAACATGACAATCAAAGAACGTTTGCCTAAAGCTGTCGGAAATGAAGGCGAAGAGAAGTCACTGCATCGCCTGCAAAAGGCACCAACTCTCCAGCGCCATCATAAATAGCAATGTCGATTTGTGAAATTGGGTTTTGAATCACGGGCACATACATTGGAGTTTTAAATGTCTTTTCTTGTAAAAGATTAACACACACTTCTGGATTGAAAGGGATCACGGCCAAGAGGGGTGCCTCGGTATCGCCAATGCGGACATAGTCACTCACACTAGAGTAAACATAAAGGTAGTGAATCCGACGCGCTAAGGAAAATGTACCACTGCCGATAACCGCCTTTCTTCCACGGTAGGTGTTGTGATCAAAGGCAAGAATGTCTCGCAATGTGTTACTGAAAGTGATACTCGTGCCTTCATCAGTAATGCTCAAGCGTAAAGTGCCATCTTTCATCAGCGAGATACTAATGTTGGCATCATTGATTGCCTTGTTCAAAAACGCAATAGCATCACTTTGTCGTTCAAAGGTGTGTGGTGGTAGTGTAATAGGAAATTTCATTCTATCGCTATCGGATTCAGTCTCTGTAATATCGAAGAGAAAAACGTCCCATGCTGGCCTGAAGCTGTTCCCAAAGTCAAAATCTCCAAAGTGTACAGCTCGTTTGCTATAAAAGCCAGCCTGACGAAAACTTGTCATGCGATGGAGAGGTTCGGAAAAGAGAATCATCACGTTGTCATCATAAAGCTTTGTCACCGTGAAACGATTCTTTTCCCGCTCAATGTGAAGATAGTCTTTCATCATCCAATAAAATCGCACCACAAAATCTTCGGGTCTAATTTTTTCATTTTCCCTTTTCAAGGTCCATTTCGTGGCCTTATACTTGTCAGGAATTATTGTGATGTGATAGTCCATGTCCTCCCATCGCTTTTTATACTCCAACTCATGATAATTGACGGGCTGCATGTCCCACTTGCTAATCACATCTTGCCACAATCCAAAAAGATTCATCAGAGCTTGGGAAATGATGATCGGATAATCGTTGACAACCCATTTACAAAACTTTTTCTCCGCATCCATTTCAAGTTTCAAAACACCATCAAACCGTGTGTTGATGTTTTCCATAACAGACTGAATCGATGAGCCGTAAACAGGCACACGTAGTGGCTTTTTACTTTTCATCAATTTCTCCTTCAAATTAAATGGTTTCTCCACCACTATCTCATCATGATGAAACGTATTGACACATCCACTGTAGGTAATATTCATGAGTGCCACTTCCCATTTTCCATTCAAGTGGTAATCATTGCTAATAGGTGTTGAGAAAGCCGAGGCATGATTCCGAGGAAACGATTCAGGGGCAACATTGCTAGGGAGCACGTGAAAGAAACTCATTTTGAGGAGTATGAGAGCACTGTTGCTTTTTTCTTCTGTTAGCGTAGTAGTCAAGGATGGCTATGACGATGTAAAGCAGGAAGCATATGGCGAAAAACAGGAACAAGGCGCCGAAGAAAAAGTTATCTCCCATTGTTATGTTGTCCTCATAGGAAGGTAGTGTTCCATTCATCATGTCGGGTAAAGAGATAAGCATCTTCTCTTCCCTTACATTGGGAGGGAGAATAACAGACATGGTGTAGGAATGAGGTTTAGGCAAACGTTATTTTGCGCTACACTCACTCTTGTGTTCCATTGTGTCCTACTTTGCATCAAGCCTTGTGACATGAAGTTTACAATTCAACCGAAGCAATCTGTTGCCTTGCGGAATGGATGTGTCTGCTTTGATTACAAGTCCAAACCCTGCATTACCTTGAATGGACGGCAATTTCTCAACTTGAACGACGTCATACGCCAACTCAAACACTCACGACTGCGCGCCTATCCCTTGGGCGATTCTCTGTGGTTATCTTTCAATCGAGATAACATTACCTTGTCAAAACCTCATTCTCATTTTCTATTCTATCCCAAGGGTTGGAAGAAGTATATAAGACGAATTCATCCCGTCATTCACTTCATTCGCGCCCATGGAGAACGTGACCGTTATCAACATGATGCGTTTAATGCACATCGACGACAAGCTCAACCTCGAAACTCTTCACTATCGGCTAGGAGGAAAATTGTATCGCGGCCGACCCGAAATGTTGCTTCTACCTATGAGCAACGGACGCAACGTGCAACTGTTTCGAGGAGGGACAGTCCAAATTCTCGGCAAACTAACCCAATACGAGGCGGAAAGCATGCGTCGGGAACTCCTACATCAACTTCGGATAAACACGACGAACCCTTTAGTGATTTCGAATATTGTGATCAGTGCTCAATTGAAGATGTGTCTATGCCTTCCCAAGATGGCTCAGACTAACGCTAATCTGTCTTACGAAATTGAACTTTTCCCCGCTGCGCTCATACGCA
>JBCAZI010000177.1:0-4180 GCA_038533095.1 Pseudomonadota bacterium | reverse complement strand
TCGCTATCGCCATGTGTTTCGCGGTAGCGCAGCTTCGCCATTGCATCATCCAAGGTTGGTTGCGTGCCTTCGGGCACCCACCACATGACGAAATGCATCTGCACCAAATCCTCGAACCATTCCTTGCCACGCGCCATGAATTTAGCATGCAGCGTGTCAAAGACGAAAGTCTGTAGCTGAGCCGGTGTTTCCCAGACAGACAGGTTCGCCACGAACTGTGGATCACCGTCCAAACAGGTCTCTGTGTTCCCCGTACCGGGTTCGCCCGACCCTTCCATCATCCAAACAAAACCCGGCATGCGTTTGCCCATACCGTTGATACGGTCCAGATTGCCCATAAACTCGGCCACGCGCGGGTCATCCGTGGGGGCCAGCAAGCGGCCTATGTTGAGTTCAGCAAGATGCATCAGTTTCCATGTCACGTTTTAGACACTACTACAGCTACTTTTCCGCAATAGCATCGATTTCCAGCAACCACCCGTCTTCAAACATCCCCGCAAGCACGACCGTGAGCGCAAATGTATGCCCGCCTAGCATGGCCATGCGCACATCGCGGTTTTCCGCACGATGCTTACGATCCACCAGGAATGTGGTGGCCTTCACAATGTTCTCAGCCGTCATATCAGCCGCATGTAATTGCGCGAGGATGTTGTCCCAAACGGCCTCTGCCTGTCCTTTGAAGGTATCAGGCAAGGTACCGTCCGGCCGCACCGGCGCCTGTCCACTGATGTACAAACGCCGGGTTGTCTCCGACACTTCATATGCTTGGGCATAGGCGCCAACAGGCTCTGCCCCATCCTCTGCATTGATGCGTTTCGTCTTCATATCCTGCCCTTTGCCACTGATCTATAATGCGACACCAGACAGAATTAACGCCGCCGTTGCCGTGTAGGTGCGACGCCTGCGATGCCTTTGCGGAC
The DNA here is from genome assembly GCA_038533095.1 of Pseudomonadota bacterium. GTDB lineage: Bacteria > Pseudomonadota > Alphaproteobacteria > Rhodobacterales > Rhodobacteraceae > Yoonia. Next base: position 3,260 of record JBCAZI010000177.1, on the reverse strand, counting down.
AAAAGCCAGCGTCAGGATCACGCCAATGATGCCCAAACCCGCCGCCGCTGCATAGGCCCAAACCGGTGCAACTTCGGCGCGGATGGCGCCGATTGTAAACCACGTAGGTAATCCGCAAACTGCACAAGTAACAAGGGCCGCACCAAAGCTTGCGGCCCCATCCAGAACATTACGAAACGCCATGTCTGGCTTAGGCCGGGATCAGCAAGGCGCTAAGGCCGGACCCTTCCAGCACTTCGGCGTCACCTGCTGGGCAAAGGTCGTCACCAGCATCCAGATCAACGCCATGTTTCACCGCAAAACTGCGCTTGCTGACGTCTGTTTCCAGTTCAATACCCGCGCGCTGGCTGCCAGAGGACAATGAACCGCGACCCACCTCATTGCGCGCCTCGTTCAGCGCGGTATCCAGCCCAGTGTCATAGCTGTAGCGCGCGCAATTCTGTGCAACCTGGTTCGCTATCGTCAGGGTCGCATAATACTGCGGTGTCGACATTTTGAACAGCTTTTGCACCGCCGGATCATCCAGGCTGCGTCCGCCCGTTGCACAAGCGGCCAGTGTCAAAGCCGCGCCAAGCATCAATCCACGTGTCATCATTCTGCTGCCATCCCTGCCATGCGTTTGCCTTTGATCCGGTCCTCAATCTCGTCCCGAAAGTTCTTGATCAGCCCTTGGATCGGCCATGCGGCCGCATCACCCAATGCACAAATCGTATGCCCTTCGACCTGTTTTGTCACGTCCAGCAGCATGTCGATTTCTTCGACGCTGGCGTTGCCTTCGACCAGCCGCTTCATCACGCGCATCATCCAGCCGGTGCCTTCGCGGCAAGGCGTGCACTGGCCGCAGCTTTCGTGTTTATAGAATTTCGACAAGCGCCAGATGGCTTTGATCATATCGGTCGAGTTATCCATCACGATGACCGCAGCGGTACCAAGGGATGATCCCTTTTCTTTCAGCGCATCGAAATCCATCACCGCGTCGCGCATGTCTTCACCGCGCACACAAGGCACGGATGATCCACCGGGGATAACAGCCTTGAGGTTATCCCAACCACCGCGAATGCCACCGCAGTGCTTTTCAATCAGCTCTTCGAAACTGATCGACATTTCTTCTTCGACCACGCAGGGGTTGTTTACATGGCCTGAGATCGCAAAAAGCTTCGTGCCTGCGTTGTTGGGGCGGCCCATGGAGGCAAACCAGTCACCACCCCGACGCAGGATTGTGGGTACGACGGCGATCGATTCCACGTTGTTCACAGTGGTCGGGCAGCCATAAAGGCCCGCACCAGCAGGAAACGGTGGTTTCATGCGGGGCATGCCCTTTTTGCCTTCAAGGCTTTCCAGCAGCGCAGTTTCTTCGCCGCAAATGTAGGCACCAGCACCATGGGTCAGGTAGATATCGAAATCCCAACCGGACTTCGCAGCATTGGGCCCCACCAGCCCTGCGGCATAGCATTCATCAATCGCGGCCTGCAGCGCCTCTTTCTCGCGAATGTATTCGCCGCGGATGTAGATATAGCAAGCGTTCGCATTCATCGCGAAGCTGGCGATCAGGCAACCTTCGATCAGCGTATGCGGATCGTGACGCATGATTTCGCGGTCTTTGCAGGTGCCCGGCTCAGATTCGTCAGCGTTCACGACCAGATAGGCCGGACGTCCATCACTTTCCTTGGGCATGAAAGACCATTTCAGACCGGTCGGGAAACCCGCCCCGCCCCGGCCACGCAGGCCGGATGCCTTCATTTCGTCGATGATCCAGTCACGCCCCTTTTTGATGATGGCCGCGGTACCATCCCAATGGCCCCGTGCCTGCGCGCCTTTCAGCGTGCGGTCATGCATCCCGTAAAGGTTTGTGAAAATCCGGTTCTCATCTTTGAGCATTACTCATCGCCCTTTTCAATTTGGCGCGCGCGCCAAAGCCTAAATGTCTGCCACAGGGCAAACCCGAAACCGGCGAGCGCTGCAAGATCAAAAATGGCGCGCGTCCGGGTTGACCAGCCATATTCATCCCCAATGAGGATGGCCAAGACCCAGAAAACACCAGTTCCGGCAACAATCAACGCGACGCGTTGTCCGGCCTTGCCCTGATCAGTCTGTCCGTGTTGGGTCATGGCCGTCCGTGCCGGTTAATAAACGTCGCCCTTGTCGACTTTCTTGGAAAACTCGGTGGTGCCACCGGCAGCCAGAACCTTGGCCTGTTCAACCCAATTATCGCGGGTCGCGCGACCTTTGAAACCTTCCAGGTTGTCATCCATCCAGGCCTGTTCCTTTGGACCCCAGGTCGAGATTTGATCGAAATGGAAGATACCCATGCCGTGCAGCGTTTTTTCCAGTTTTGGACCGACACCTTTGATCTGCTTCAGATCATCGGGGCCACCTTCGCGTGCGGCACTCAGGAACTGCGGTGTGCCTTCATCAGAGGCAGCAGGTGCTTCCGCAACTGGCGCGGGTGCGGGTTCAGGGGCTGGCGCAGGCTCTGGCGTCGCAACTGGCGCAGGTGCCGGCTCTGGTGCAGGTGCAGCCGCCGCCGGAGCGGGGGTTGGTGCGGGTGCCGCAGCAGGTTTTTCCGCAACAGGGGCCGACACGGTATTCGGGCCCGGAGCCGGGTTACGCCACCCCAAGGCCAGAACGATGGCGGCGATAATCGCCACGATACCGCCAATAAAGGCCGATCCAAAAAGCCCATATTCATATAGCACATAGGCAACGCCTGCTGCGATAATGCCAAATAATGCGGCAACCGCGATGATACCCTGGCTGATTGGTGCTGTATCTTTCATCTTCCGTCTTCTCCCTCAGGTGGCTGCAAGGGCAGCCTTGCAGATTGGTTCCAGAGGCCATGCCTTGCGGCAAAAGCGCCCAGTCCCTGTTACCTCTACCCGATAGACGGGCATAGGGTAAAGGTTTACTGCTATTCCCCGTTAGTCATCAAGCGCGCCTGCGCATGCGGCCGCCCAAAAACCGGGCGTTTACTTGGCCTTGGCCAGCTCTGCCGCCTGGGCCATCCAATTGTCCCGCTCGATCCGACCTTTGAACTTCAAGCGGCTATCAACCCAGGCAATCTCATCTGCGGTCCATTTGGCAATCTGGTCAAAGTGGTAAAAGCCAAGCTCGTTTAGCACGCCTTCCAGCTTTGGCCCGACACCGCTGATCTTTTTCAGGTCGTCTGCCCCTCCAGCGCGTGGTGCACTGAGTACTTCTGGCTGCTTTTCGGCCGCGGCCACAGCGGGCTTGGGCGCCGCTTTCGCAGGTTTCGCTTTGGC
>JBCAZI010000176.1:0-4232 GCA_038533095.1 Pseudomonadota bacterium | reverse complement strand
TGAAGACATTCGGCCCGGGAAACGGGAGATCTTCATACATTTTCCATCGGGAATGGGGTCAAGCAAGCTGCGGTTGGCAGCCATGTCCACCGGCACGATGCGGAATATCAACACCGTGACGAAAATCGTCCAGCTGGCAACCTGACAACAACGACACGGCCCTTGTGTGCACCTGCACGAAAAAAGGGTCGCCCCGCAGGGCGACCCTCTCAATACTTCATATCGGCCAAAGGGCCCGACGACTTAGCCGTTCACGCTGTCTTTCAGCGCTTTGGCGATTGTCATCTTAACAACCTTGTCAGCGTCTTTCTTGATCTGCTCACCCGTGGCAGGGTTGCGGACCATACGCTCTGGACGCTCACGGCAGTAAATTTTGCCAACGCCAGGAAGTGTCACGGCACCACCGCCAGATACTTCTTTCGTGATGATGCCAGTCACGGCGTCCAATGCGGAGCTTGCCGCTTTCTTGTCCATGCCTGTTTCATCGGCCAATGCAGCAACCAGCTGCGCTTTTGTCATTGGTTTTGTAGCCATTGTCTGGTCTCCCTCAATTCGCCCTAGCAGTAGGGCCTATTACCCGCACATCTAACGGTATGTTGTGTGAAACCACAATGATTAGTGTAAGTTTATAAGGGAAAAAGCGCGTTTTTTTGCGCTTTTTGGCCCCTCAGAGGAAGGCTGTCTCTTCAAAACTGCGCAATTTCCGGCTGTGGATGCGTTCCAGCGGCATTTCACGCAAGCGTTCCATAGCGCGAATACCGATCATCAGATGAGCGGCCACTTGTGTTTTATAGAACTCTGACGCCATGCCGGGCAGCTTCAACTCACCATGCAGGGGTTTGTCACTGACACAAAGAAGCGTGCCATAGGGAACCCGGAAGCGGAACCCGTTGGCCGCAATGGTGGCGCTTTCCATATCCAATGCGATGGCGCGAGATTGCGACAGGCGCTGCACGGGCCCCGCCTGTTCGCGCAACTCCCAGTTCCGGTTGTCGATCGTTGCCACCGTACCGGTCCGCATGATCCGCTTCAGCTCATACCCTTCCAGCTCGGTCACATCCGCAACGGCTGTTTCCAACGCGATCTGGATTTCTGCCAGTGCGGGGATCGGCACCCAGACGGGCAGGTCATCATCCAGCACGTGATCTTCCCGCAAGTAGGCGTGCGCCAAAACGAAGTCACCCAAGCGCTGCGAATTGCGCAGCCCAGCGCAGTGGCCGACCATAAGCCAGGCATGGGGGCGCAGCACTGCGATATGATCGGTCGCGGTTTTCGCGTTAGACGGCCCGACGCCGATATTGACCAAGGTTATGCCACCACCACTGGCGCGCTTCAGGTGATAGGTCGGCATCTGCGGCAGCTTGCCGGGAACAGGGATTGGTGCATCGGCATCCGTAATCTCGACATTCCCGGTGCTGACAAAGCTGGTGTAGCCGCTTTCTGGATCAGCCAGCATGTGGCGGGCGTAAGCCTCAAACTCTTCGACATAGAACTGGTAGTTGGTAAAGAGCACGTGGTTCTGAAAATGCTCTGCCGCTGTCGCGGTGTAATGCGCCAAGCGAGCCAAAGAATAATCAACACGTTGCGCAGTAAATGGCGCCAAGGGGCGCGCGCCATCGGGGTAGGTGAACGCCTCACCATTTACGATATTGTCGTGAGTCGTGCTCAGATCCGGCACATCGAAATTATCGCGCAGGTTAAATTCCATCGATCCGTCTTGCGGCACGGTCAACCCCGGATCATTGGCAGCGGCGAAATGGACCGGCATTTCCGTGCAGGAGGCACCGATCACCACAGGCACCCCGTGGCTTTTGATCAGCAAACCGATCTGTTGTTCCAGATAGGATGCAAAAAGATCAGGCCTGGTAATCGTCGTGGCGTAAACGCCGGGTTCTGCCACATGGCCGAACGACAGGCGCGTATCGGTCTTGGCATAGGTTGTCGTGGTCAGGCGAATTTCAGGGTAAAAGGCCCGCACGCGCGTTTCGGGCTGGCCGTTCATCAAGGCTTCGCTGAAATTCTCGGACAGAAATTTGACGGCTGTGTTGTAGAGTTCCTGCAACCGCTCCACCGCTTTTCTGGCGTCGGTGAAACTTTCAGGTTGGGGGATGTCTGGTGTCCGGACCCGCACCTCTTGCGCCATATTCATGCGTTTTCCTCAAATATATCGGTGATTTCAAACTTATCGACATCAACCAAACCCAGATCAGAGATCCTGAGCGATGGGATAACAACAAGCGCCAGCAGCGAATGCTGCATGTAGGCGTTGTTCAATGTGCAGCCACAGGCGGCCATCGCAGCGACCATCTGGTCAGCCTTCGCGGCAACGTCTGCCGCAGGGCTGTCTGACATGAGGCCCGCGATGGGCAACTCAACCAGCGCCAGCTCTTTGCCGTCTTTCCAGACGGTCACACCGCCACCAACTTCACCCAATCGGTTCGCCGCTGCAGCCATCATCGTGCGGTTCGTACCCACAACAATCATATGGTGGCTGTCGTGTGCGACGGTCGAGGCCATTGCCATTTCGCCCGTGTAGCCGAAGCCAGATACAAAACCGTTTGTCACCTTGCCTGTGCCGCGGTGCCGTTCGACCAGCGCAATCTGATAGGTATCCCCGGCACCTTTGACCAGCCCGTCCACGACGGCTAGTTCGGCGGTTAGTGCTTCGGTTGGGGCTTGGTTTTCAACCACGCCGATGACCTTCGCCCTCACCTTGTTCTTGCCCTCGGGCGCGTGGATCGCAAAGTCCGAATCGGAAAGCAGTTTACCCATATGCACGGTGTTGCGGGCATCGGAGGGCCAAGCGTAGTGCGGGCAATCGACGGTGATCTTGCCATCGCGGGCCACGGTCTGGCCGCGCGCAATGACTTCCTCAATCGGCAGGGTTGGCAGGTCAGAGGTCAGGATCATATCGGCGCGGCGCCCCGGCGCAATCGACCCGATCTCGCGCTCCAATCCGAAATGCGTGGCGGTGTTGATCGTCGCCATTTGCAAGGCAATCACCGGATCACATCCACAGGCAATGGCATGGCGCACAACGCGGTTCATATGCCCGTCGTTCACCAATGTACCTGCCATACAATCATCGGTGCATAGGATAAAGTTGCGGGGGTCGAGCCCCTTTTCGGTGACCGCCGTAATCTGGCTTTCCACATCATACCATGCCGACCCCAGCCGCATCATCGACCGCACCCCGTTGCGCACGCGGGCAATCGCGTCAGCCTCGGCCGTGCCTTCGTGATCGTCTGCGGCCCCACCCGCAACATAGGCCGAAAAGGCGATACTCTTGTCGGGCGAGGCATAGTGCCCGCCCACCGTTTTGCCGGCGTTCATGGTCGCCGCCATTTCCGCCAGCATCTGGCTGTCGCCATTGATGACTCCAGGGAAATTCATCATCTCGCCCAGGCCGATGATACCGGGCCAGCCCATCGCCTCGGCCACGTCTTCGGCGGAGATTTCAAACCCGGTCGTCTCCAACCCCGGCGCAGAGGGCGCGCAGGAGGGCATCTGGGTGTAGATATTGACCGGCTGCATCAGCGCCTCATCATGCATCATCCGCACACCGCGCAGACCCAGCACATTCGCGATCTCATGCGGGTCGGTGAACATGGTTGTTGTGCCATGGGGGATAACAGCGGCGGCAAATTCGGCAGGGGTCAGCATCCCGCTTTCGATATGCATATGGCCGTCGCAAAGACCGGGGATCAGATAGCGGCTCTCGGCCTCAATCACCCGTGTGTCCTCACCAATGCAATGCCCCGCGTCTGGCCCCACATAGGCAAATCGCCCTTCGGCCACTGCCACTTGCCAACCATCCAAGATTTCGCGGGTTTGCACGTTGACCAGCTTGCTACCACGAATGACCAGATCGGCCTTATCGCGCCCAGCAGCAACGGCCACCAATCGGGGGGCAACAGCGGCCCATGATTTGAAATGCGTTTCCATCCCCAATGGTTTCACCGAATTGCGGGACGTTCAAGGGGGGTCAGAGGTTCTGAAGCTGCAATGGCTTTTCATCAGGGTTCAGGCGCAGCATCGCAAGGTTCAGCGCGCCGGCGACCGTGACCCAAACCAGATATGGCACAAAGGCCATACCGGCCCAGAAATCCAACTGGAAATGCGTCACCGTTGCCCCTGCAACAGCCAGCCAGAGGCAGGCCATGACGGGCAAAGATGCCTTGAGATTGCGCAAACCAAAGAAAACAGGTGTCCAAAGCGTATTAAAAGCAATC
>JBCAZI010000175.1:0-4289 GCA_038533095.1 Pseudomonadota bacterium | reverse complement strand
CGGCGACATCCTCTGCCAAATGTTCTTCCACCAGTGTCTGAATATCTGCAGTCGTGGAAGGGTAGCCGCGGTTGATGTCGCCGCCTGTGGCGACCGCCGCGTGAACTTTGTGACCCATTCCATGGGTGGCATCCTTGTGCGCGCCTGGCTGACCAACAACCGACCGCAAGAAATGGGCCGCGTTGTGATGCTGGGGCCACCGAATAGCGGGTCAGAGCTGGTTGACATCTTCGGTGATTTTGAACCCTTTCAATGGGTCAATGGACCGGCCGGATTACAGTTGGGCACAGAAGAGGACAGCCTGCCCAATGTTCTTGAAAACCTACCCTATGAGATTGGCATTATCGCCGGGAACCGCACGGTCAACCCGGTCTATTCTGCGCTGATCGACGGGCCGGATGATGGCAAAGTGTCTGTCGCATCAACCCGCTTGGAGGGTATGCAAGATCATCTGGTACTGCCGGTGACGCATACGTTCATGATGAATAACCCCTTGGTGATCGAAGAGGTGCTGGCCTTTTTGCGTGACGGGTATTTTGACCGCAGTCTCAGCCTGACGGGCATTATCTTCGGGACTGACTAAGTCTGCGTTCCTTTCAAGAACTTGATGCCTCCGGCGGAGGGTATTTAGGAACATGGGAAGATGGGGCGCGGGTTATGACGCGGGTTTGACCACCCTGTTCACATGCCCCATTTTGCGTCCTGCCTTCACTTCTGCCTTGCCATAAAGGTGGATGGCGACATCAGCCTTGGCCAGTTCCGACACCCGGTCCATGTCATCACCAATCAGGTTTTCCATCACCACATCAGAATGCCGGGTTCCATCACCCAAGGGCCAGCCCGCCACCGCGCGGATATGCTGTTCAAACTGGCAAATCGTGCAGCCGTTCTGTGTCCAATGGCCAGAGTTATGCACGCGCGGCGCAATCTCATTCACGATCAGGCCCTGCGACGTGACAAAAAGCTCAACCCCCATAACACCCACATAGTCCAGCGCGTTCAGAATGCGTGCGGCGATCAGCACCGCATCGGTCCGCTGGCTGGGGCTGAGTTCGGCAGGCACGGTAGTTGTCCGCAAAATCCCCGCCTCATGTACGTTTTCACCGGGGTCGTAGCAGGCCACATCACCAGATGGACCGCGTGCGCCGATCACCGAAACCTCATGGCTAAAATTCACGAAACCTTCGAGGATCGCCGGTGACCCGGCAATATCCGCCAGCGCCTGATCCGCATCACCAGGTGCCATGATCCGCACCTGCCCCTTGCCGTCATAACCAAAACGGCGGGTTTTCAGGATGGCGGGTGTCCCAATAGTTTTGAGGGCTGCGGTCAGATCAGCTGCATTTGCGATATCGGCGAAAGGCGCTGTTTGCAGCCCGAGGTCTTGTAAAAATGTCTTCTCAGTCAGGCGATCCTGACTGGTCGCCAGCGCCTGTCTGCCGGGGTGGATCGGGGCGAGGGTTTCCAGCAAATCCAATGCGCTGGTTGGGATATTTTCGAACTCATATGTGATGACGTCAACGGCCTTTCCAAAGGCGGTCAGCGCGTCTTTGTCTTCATAGCTGGCGGTTGTGACCTGATGCGCCACATCGCCGGCGGGGGCATTGGCACCGGGTTCAAAAATATGCGTTTTCAGACCAAGGCGGGCTGCGGCAACGGATAGCATGCGGCCCAGCTGGCCGCCCCCCAAAATACCAATCGTAGCCCCGATAGGCAGCGGATTAGTCATCGCTTGGTTCATCCGGGATTGATGCGCTAAGGGCGCTGCGCCATGCATCCAATCGCGCGGCAAGCGCTGGGTCTTGCAAGGCCAAAATACCTGCCGCCATCAGGCCGCCATTCTTTGCACCTGCCGCCCCAATTGCCATCGTTGCCACAGGGTAGCCACGCGGCATCTGTAGGATGGAATAAAGGCTATCGACGCCTGACAAAGCATTAGTCTGCACCGGAATACCCACCACTGGCACCCGCGTCTTCGAGGCCATCATGCCCGGTAAATGCGCAGCACCACCGGCCCCTGCGATAATCACCTGCAAGCCACGATCCACGGCGGTTTTGCCATAGTCCCACAGCCGATCTGGCGTGCGATGGGCCGAGACGATCTTGGTCTCATAGGCCACGCCCAGTTCATCCAGCACATCGGCTGCTTCACGCATTGTGGGCCAATCAGACTGGCTGCCCATAATGATACCGACAAGGGGTTTGGTCATCGCTTTGTCCCACCTTCACAAGGAAGCGGCACTATAGCCAAGGTGCCGGCAGCGGCAATGCACTCATGCGATGATATCCGGCAAAATCCGGTCTTCAAGCTGGGCAATCTGATCTTTCAGTGCCAGCTTTTGTTTTTTCAGGCGCTTGATCGTCAGCATATCAGCGGACCCACGCTCTTGCAGCGCTTCAATCGCCTCGTCCAGATCGCGGTGTTCACGGCGCAGCACCGCAAGTTTGACCCGCAGTACCTCTTCTTGTTCCATTTTGGCCGATGTGTTCATAGACGGGTGATCCAGCGGGGCTTGTGTCACGGTAGATTACACCGTTTCTTCCTTAAGAACCTAATACTTCCTCTTGATCAAAACACCCCGCGCCCCCATATTTTTACCGATGGTCGCCATTCTTGGGGCCAAAACCAGACAGTCGCTTAAGCAAAGGACGTGTCGTATGACAAAATTGGCTTTGGGAACGCATCCGTTCCTTTTGGGGTTTGAACAGCTGGAACGGCTGGTCGAACGCACCGCGAAAAGCGGGAATGAGGGCTACCCCCCTTATAATATCGAACAAACATCAGAGAATTCTTATCGGATCACACTGGCCGTGGCGGGTTTTGCCGAGGATGATCTCGCGATCACGGTCGAAGATAGCGCGCTGGTTATCCGGGGCCGTCAGTCCGACGACAGCGAAGGCCGGGTGTTTTTGCACCGTGGCATTGCCGCACGTCAGTTCCAGCGCTCTTTCGTACTTGCCGATGGAGTCGATGTGGGCGAGGCGATCATGGAAAACGGTCTGCTGCACGTTGATCTGACCCGCGCTGTGCCAGAGCGCATTGTCCAAACCATCAACATCAAGAAAGGATAAGCTATGGACACCAAAATTGACCTTGAAAGCTTTGGGCAAGGGATTGTCTATGTAAAGCCTATCCTTGCCGCCGATCTACCCGATGAGATGCGGGCCAAGGTTGGCGATCTGGAAGAACTGTTTTCAGTCCATGATGCCGAGGGCCAACAATTGGCGCTGGTGGCTGATCGCAAGTTGGCCTTTCATCTTGCGCGCCAGAACAACATGGAGCCCGTTACGCTGCATTGATGGCAGGTAAGGTGGATCATGATCCACCTTACCCTTCCGCTTAGGCTTTGATCAGCCCAAGGCTTTCTAGCTTCAAAACAACCTGATGCGCGCAGTTGTCGACAGGAATGCTCTCTGTCTCTAGCCGCAGCTCTGGGTTTTCTGGCACATCGTAGGGGTCAGAAATACCGGTAAATTCCTTGATCTTGCCTGCGCGTGCCAGCTTATAAAGCCCCTTGCGATCACGCCGTTCACATTCTTCGATCGAGGTCGCGACATGGACTTCGATGAAGGCACCGAATTGTTCGATGTCTTCGCGCACGGCACGGCGTGTGGCCGCATAGGGCGCGATTGGCGCGCAGATCGCAATGCCGCCGTTCTTGGTGATCTCGGACGCGACATAGCCGATCCGGCGGATGTTCAAATCGCGGTGTTCTTTGCTAAAGCCCAGTTCTGACGACAGGTTTTTGCGGACGATATCACCATCCAGCAACGTCACCGGACGCCCACCCATTTCCATCAGTTTGACCATCAAGGCATTTGCAACGGTCGATTTTCCGGACCCTGAAAAGCCGGTGAAGAACACGGTGAACCCCTGCTTGGCACGTGGGGGCCGCGTTTTGCGCAACTCTTCGACAACGGTCGGGAAAGAGAACCACTCGGGGATTTCCAGACCTTCGGCCAAACGGCGGCGCAATTCAGTGCCCGAGATATTCAGGATTGTGACATCGTCCTTATCCTTAATCTCATCGGCGGGCTCATATTGGGCGCGGTCCTGCACATAGACCATATGCTTAAAGTCAACCATTTCGATGCCCATCTCTTCCTGATGTTCGCGGAACAGATCCTGGAGTTTAGAATTTCCTTATAAGGCAAGACAACGATATCGGATGCAGCGATATATCTCAGCAAATCATCATCAGGAACATGACGAAAGTCAGTGATTATATTGGCAATGCCATCGGTCGTCTCTGCAATCTCATCGGCGATCCCGAAGTCGTGTTGATCAT
>JBCAZI010000174.1:0-4394 GCA_038533095.1 Pseudomonadota bacterium | reverse complement strand
GATCAGCCCGTGCCAGACCGCCTCGCGCGGACCGGCCATGCGCATGGCAAGGTTCAACAAAGACATCGTGGTGGTAGAGGATGGGTATTGATCCAACACCGCCTCATAACAGCGTACACGGGTGAAGTGATCAATATCACCCGGTTTTGTCATACCAACAATCGGATGGATCAGCAGATTCGCTTGCGCTTCTTTCGCCGCGCGGAAGGTCAGCTCCTGATGCGCGCGGTGCAGCGGGTTGCGCGTTTGGAAGGCGACAACCTTGCGCCACCCTAGCTTACGAAAATAGGCGCGTAGTTCATTGGGGGTGTCACGGCGTGCGCGGAAATCATAGTGCACCGGCTGCTGAATACCCGTGATCGGGCCACCAAGATAGACAGCACCAGCCGTGTTATGCAGATAGTTCACCGCCGGGTGCGCGATATCATCGGCACCAAATACCTTTTCGGCCTCATGGGCTTTGTTCGGCACCCATTTATCAGTGACCGTCATCGTGGCAAGGATCACGCCTTCCTGGTCACGCAAGGCGATATCCTGGCCGAGTTCAATGGTCTCTGCAAAAGCCTCGGACACATCCAGCGTGATGGGCATCGGCCAAAGCGCCCCATCGGCCAGACGCATTGTATCAACAACGCTTTCATAGTCTGCCTGCGACAGGAAACCCTTCAGCGGGTTAAAGCCCCCGTTCATTAGCAGTTCTAGGTCACAAATCTGGCGCGGCGTCAAATCATGGCTGGTCAGCTCTGCGGCTTCCAGCTTCATCTTTTGCGCGCTCTCGTAAGAGACATAAAGTTCGGGGATAGGTGCGAGATCTAGGGACATTTTAAGCTCAACAATTACTGGTTCAATTTGCGAACGCATAGACCAGTGCCCGTCGGAATGTCCAGCAAACACGGGCAAAAAGAATGATTGTCCACTAAACGGACCAAACAACGGGCGAATGCGCCGCGCAAACGTTCTATTGTTCAGCCCTGATTGACGATTTGCAGCTATTCTGCCGCAGCAACCGCCCCCGCATCTTCCATCTCTGCGATGTATTTTTCTGCATCAAGTGCAGCCATGCACCCCATGCCAGCCGAGGTAACCGCCTGACGATAAACATGATCGGTCAGGTCGCCCGCGGCAAAGACACCCGGAATGTCCGTCTTGGTCGTGCCGGGTGCCACTTTCACATAGCCCCCGTTGTGGGTTTCCAACTGGTCCTTGATCAATTCACTGGCGGGGGCGTGACCAATCGCGACGAACACACCTTTGGCCGCAATCTCGCTCACCTCACCGGTCTTGGTATGCTTGACCCGCACACCTTCAACGCCCAAAGGGCTATCTGCGCCATAGACTTCATCAATCTCATGGAACCAGAGCGTTTCGATCTTGGGATTGTTGAATAGGCGGTTTTGCAAAATCTTCTCGGCACGCAATTCATCCCGACGGTGGACCAATGTGACCTTTGAGGCAAAGTTCGTCAGGAACAGCGCCTCTTCCACGGCTGTGTTCCCGCCCCCAACGACGACAATCTCTTGGCCGCGATAAAAGAACCCGTCGCAGGTCGCGCAGGCGCTAACACCGAAGCCTTTGAACTTTTCTTCCGATGGTAGACCCAACCATTTGGCGCGCGCGCCGGTGCACAAGATCACAGCATCCGCAGTGTAGACTGCACCGCTGTCACAGGTCGCCGTGAACGGGCGCTTTTGTAGATCCAGCGATGTCACAATATCACCCACGATTTCGCAGCCCATCGCACGTGCATGTGCTTCCATCCGCACCATCAGATCAGGACCCTGCACCTCGGTATCACCGGGCCAGTTTTCTACCTCCGTGGTCGTGGTCAGCTGCCCACCCGGTTCAATCCCTTGGATCAACACCGGCTCCAACATCGCACGCGCGGCATAGACACCGGCAGTATAGCCCGCAGGCCCGGATCCGATGATAAGAACTTTGATATGTCGCGTGTCAGTCATGGCAGCCTCATCTGGTTGGTTGGTTCCGATATAGCCGCCCCTCGTAGATGATAAAAGACCCGCAAAGTGCAGTCACGCCAATGTTGTTTTGTTGCTATGTTTTGAAATAATCTTGCGCGCGCGTCCGTGCGCACGTAGTATTTGTAAAAATACTAGGGAACACATGATGCCAGGCACAAAATTGGACGAAATCGACAGGTTGATATTGGCCGAGTTACAGGCAGACGGGCGGATGACCAATGTTGAACTGGCCAAACGCGTAGGAATCTCTGCCCCGCCCTGCCTGCGCCGGGTCCGTACGTTAGAAGAACAGGGGTTCATCCAAGGCTACCATGCGGACGTGAATTCACGTGAGTTAGGGTTTGAAGTGCAGGTCTTTGCAATGGTCGGGCTGGTCAGTCAGGCCGAAGCGGATTTGAGCGCCTTTGAGGGGCTGTGCCAGAATTGGCCGCTGGTGCGCGAGTGTCACATGTTGAATGGAGAGGTGGATTTCATCCTCAAATGCGTGGCCCCCGACCTGCGAACTTTCCAGCGGTTTTTGACCGAAGAACTGACCAGCGCAGAAAACGTAGCATCAGTGAAAACATCACTGGTCATTCGCGGCGCAAAGGACGAACCGGGTGTTCCGTTTGATGTACTTGAGGCGCGATTGGCGCAAGAGGCCTAATCCAAATCTCTGCACGCATAATAAGGTCAGCCGATGCGATATAACTCTTTCCTTGCCATATGTGCGGTCATGATTGTTGCGAGCTGCGGCAATCGTACAGTTGTCGAAAATACTGGGCCGGATGAATTGCTGAAATTACGATCAGGTCCCGGACTGGGCTTCAATATCATCATGGGTTTGCCTGATGGGACTGAACTTGACCTGCGGGAATGTGTGACCGAAGTGGGGCAGCGCTGGTGTGAAGTCTCGCTTGCTGATGCGCCGCGGATAACCGGCTATGTTTCTGCTGACTATCTTTCGGGGCAATAGGGCCCGGTGCGATCAGCTCTGATGATACAGAAAAGGGCGCCCACTGCAGTGGACGCCCTTCCCTTCACATAGACCCAAACCCTTTGCGCGAACAGATGGTTTTGGATCGGTGATGCTTATTCGCCGCCACCCAATTGGTGCACATAGGCGGTGACCGCTTTGACTTCAGCCTCGGTCAGGCGGTTGCCCCATGGGGGCATCACACCAAAGCGCGCATAACGCACGGTTTCTTCAAGGCTTTCCATATCGCCGCCATAAAGCCAGATCGCATCGGTCAGGTTTGGCGCGCCAAGGTCACGGTTGCCCGCACCATCATCGCCATGACAGGCGGCGCAATTGTCAAGGAACAGCGCCTCGCCCGGTGCCGCCCATCCCGCGTCATGTTCTTGCCCGGACATCTGCCGGACATAGTGCACAACCTGATCCACCTCCTCATTGCTGAAGATGTCGTCATAGGCGGTCATTTCGGACCATCGCGCGTCCCAATCTTCCTCGTTCCGAATACCATGGCGGATGGTGTATTCGATGCTGGCGAAATCGCCGCCCCACAGCCAATCATCATCCAGCAGGTTCGGATAACCAGTAAACCCGGCAGCACCAGACCCGTGGCACTGCGAACAATTGTTACGGAACACCGCCGCACCGGCCGAATTGGCATAGCGCAAAAGCTCAGGGTTTTCGTTCAGAACGTTCAGGTCTGCTGAGGCCAGTTGCGCGGAAATCTTGGCGTTGGCGTCTTCAAACCGGGCGATGTCTTGGGCCACCTCACCACGGGTCGAATAGCCCAGCATCCCAGCCGTCGCACTGCTGACCAAAGGCCATGCCGGAAAGGCAATCGTATAACCCACGCCCCAGATGATGGTGATGTAGAAACACCATAGCCACCAACGCGGCAATGGGTTGTTCAATTCCTTGATGCCGTCCCAGGCGTGACCGGTTGTGTCGATGCCAGTAACGTCATCAATGTCTTTTTCATCATGGCTGCTCATGATTGCAGCTCCTCAACTTCGGAAGAACCGGGGTGGTCCTCGTTACGGAAAGGGATACCAGCGGTGTCGCGGTGAACATCGCGGCTGCCTGGGCGCAGGGCCCAGAGGATGGCGCCGATGAACAGCGTGAACATCGCCAGAAGCATCCAGTTGTCTGCCATTTGGCTGAGCAAAGAAGCGTTTTCCATTGCGGCCCCCTCCTATCGGCTTGCGTCTGGGGTGAAGGTCGAAAAGTCGACCGTGGTGCCCAGCATCTGCATATAGGCGATCAAGGCATCCATCTCGGAGACACCGGGTTCGCCATCAAAGTTGCGGATTTGTGCGCCGGGATAACGCTCCAACAGATCGTCGTAAGCATCCGTATTTGGATCAACCTGCGCCAGCACATCGCTCGCGGCGACTTCGATCATCTCTTCGGTGTAAGGCACACCAACAAAGGCGTGTGTCGCGACAAGATCAGCGGTGTATTCG
>JBCAZI010000173.1:0-4421 GCA_038533095.1 Pseudomonadota bacterium | reverse complement strand
TGAACCGTGGCACTGTTGGGTTTTTGATGAATGAGTTTCATGCAGATGATCTGCAAGCCCGGCTGGATGAGGCCGAGGAAGAGGTGATCAACCCGCTGGCCATGACGGCGCTGACGGTCGACGGCACGATGCATGAGGCTTTGGCGATCAATGAGGTCAGCCTGCTGCGCGCCGGCCCACAGGCGGCCAAGCTGCGGATTACCGTTGATGGGCGTCTGCGGATGGAAGAGCTGGTTTGCGACGGCGCGCTGGTGGCCACACCTGCGGGGTCAACTGCCTATAACTACTCTGCCCATGGTCCGATCTTGCCCATTGGGTCTGATGTGCTGGCACTGACCGCGATGTCCGCCTTCCGGCCCCGGCGCTGGCGTGGGGCGCTGCTGCCGAAGAAAGCGGTCGTACGGTTTGATGTGATTGATCCAGGCAAGCGGCCTGTGATGGCCGATGCCGACGGAAAATCGGTGCGGGATGTGGTGAGTGTTGAGATACGCTCTGAACCCACCATCGCGCATCGGATTTTGTTTGATCCGGGACATGGGTTGGAGGAACGGCTGATCAGGGAACAGTTTGCATGAATCTGATGCAGAACCTTTGCCGCCAGAAATTGATAACTTTAGGGAGATGGCTCTTTGCGCAGTTTCCTCTTTAGAGTGTCCGGTATTGCTTTGGTCTTTCTCCAATGGGTACTAGTGCTTTTCGGCCTACTGCTAATTGCAATTGCATTGAATACCTATGCATATGAGACAAGATACTTCGCTACTCAGCTGTCTGCCGCACCCGGTCAAGACCATTATGTGCCCCCGGTGTTTCAGCGCTTGTTAACCGGCATCGTAACCGGTGTGATTTCTGTGGGCTTAGGGGCGATACTCTTCTGTCTGCGACGTATTATCGCCATGCGCAAAGTCGGTTAGCGGTCGAGACTCCCAAATATGCACGCTCTCTAGTGAACAGGGGGCAGTCGTTACCCCAGCCATGAAACTGGGGGCGCAATGAATTACTCAACCGCAATCACCTCAATACTCGTCAGCTCCGGCTCTCCCCCGCGTGCCCCACTTCCAGCCGCGATCCATAGTTTGCCGTCATACACGCAGCAGTTGGTCCCATGCCGCGCCCGGTTCAGTGGCGCGCCCAGCGTCCATTGACCGGTCGTTGGCGTGAATATCTGCATCTCTGTAAACGCCTCCATCCGGCCAGCCTCGCCGCCGACGTAGTGGATTTTGCCATCCAGCACGCCGCTGCCGCCTGCCGCTGTCTCAATAGGCAGGGGTGTGGGATGGACGGACCATGTTTGGTTGGTGAAGTTGAACACATCCACATCACCAATGGTCGCAAAGCACAGCGCGTCATAATCGGTGCCGTTGTGCCGCCCCGTCTCGCGCCCGCCAAAGAAATAGAGGTTATCGCCCACAATCGCGCAAGGCGCGTGGTCGCGCTTGTTTGGCGCGTCGGGCAGGATTTGCCATTCCCCCGTTGCGGGATTGATCTGATCAAACCACGCCTGCGTGCCGGAATGATGCCCATCGATGATGCCACCCACGACGTAAATCCAGCCATCGCTGTGCAAAGCACAGCCCGAGGCACCGCGCCTGCGCTCTTTGGGGATGGTTGGGCCTTCGCGCCATGTGTCGGTATCGGGCGTATAGATAAAGACGGTTTCCAAGGGGGTTTCGCGCGGGAAGACCCCTGTCATCGTGCCCAAAAGCCAGATTTCCGGTCCCACGATCACCGGCTGGAAATGGTGGATTTCCATGGGTAGAGGCGTGCCATGGGTCCAGGTGTTTGTTTCCGGATCGAAGATATCGACAGGCTGGATGCGGCGTCCACCGAAGAGGTAGAATTTGCCGTCATAGCACGCAAAACCGTTTTCATGGCGGCAATGCGGTGCGCCCGTGCAATCGAGTGTGACCCATTGCGCCATCTGCTTAGCTTTTTGCATAACCCATCGGGACTAGTGCTGCTTTGATCTCATCAAGGATCGCCGGATCGTCGATGGTTGCGGGCATTTTGAACTCCTGCCCATCGGCGATTTTGACCATCGTCCCGCGCAGGATTTTGCCTGAGCGTGTCTTGGGCAAGCGGTCGACTACGGCCACCAGTTTGAAGGCGGCGACCGGGCCGATGGTGTCGCGCACGGATGCCACAACCTCTTTGGCGATGTCGTCATGGCTGCGGTAGCAGCCTTTGTTCAGGCAGACAAAGCCCATGGGCAATTGCCCTTTCAACTCATCCGTCACCCCAATCACCGCACATTCGCCGACGTCCGGGTGGCCCGCCAGCACTTCTTCCATCGCACCCGTCGACAACCTGTGCCCGGCCACATTGATCACGTCATCGGTGCGCGCCATGATGTAGAGGTAGCCATCCTCATCAATCATCCCAGCATCGCCCGTTTCATAGTACCCGGGGAAGGTGTTGAGGTAGGATTTGATGAAGCGTTCTTCGGCGTTCCACAGCGTCGGCAGGGTGCCGGGGGGCAGCGGCAGTTTGACCGCAATGGCGCCGAGTTCGCCTGGCTTCATCGAGTGGCCCGCTTCGTCCAAAATCTGCACGTCATAACCCGGCATCGCAACAGTGGGTGACCCGATTTTGACGGGTAGCGCCTCAATCCCGGCAGGGTTGCCTGCGATGGTGTAGCCTGTTTCGGTCTGCCACCAGTGGTCATAGACGGGCACGCCCATCACGCGCTGCGCCCATTCGATCGTGTCGGGGTCGGCCCGTTCGCCTGCCAGATACAAGGCGCGCAGCCCTGAGATATCGTAGTTCTTGATCATCTCGCCTGTGGGGTCCTCGCGTTTGATCGCGCGGAATGCGGTGGGGGCGGTGAAGAAGGATTTGACGTCATGTTCGGCGATCACCCGCCAGAAGGTGCCAGCATCCGGGGTGCCGATGGGTTTGCCTTCGAAGACGACGGTGGTGTTGCCATGGATCAGGGGGGCGTAGCAGATATAAGAATGGCCGACGACCCAGCCGACATCGGAGGCGGCCCAGAACACGTCGCCGGGGTCGACAGCGTAGATCGCTTTCATCGTCCAATTGAGCGCCACCAAATGGCCTGCGGTCGGGCGCACGACGCCTTTGGGCGCGCCAGTGGTGCCGGAGGTGTAAAGGATATAGGCTGGATGGTCGCCTTTGACGGGGACGCATGCAGCGGGTTCGACGCCTGCCTGAAAGCCGTACCAGTCAAAGTCGCGGCCTTCGATTAGCTCTGCCACTTCCTGTTCACGCTGGAAAATCACGGTGAAATCGGGCTGATGGGCGGCCTGTTCAATCGCACCATCCAGCAGCGGCTTATATTTCACCACGCGCCCCGGTTCGATCCCGCATGAACCTGCGATAATCGCTTTGGGCGTCGCATCATCGATCCGCACGGCCAATTCGTTGGCTGCAAAACCGCCAAAGACGACCGAGTGGATGGCCCCAAGGCGCGCGCAGGCCAGCATCGCCTCAAGCGCCTCTGGGATCATTGGCATATAGATAATGACGCGGTCGCCTTTTTCGATGCCCTTTGCGCGCAAGGCACCGGCCAGAGAGGCGACGCGCGTTTGCAGCTCGGCATAGGTGATCGTGCGTTTGGTATCGGTGATGGGGCTGTCATAGATGATGGCCGCCTGGTCACCGCGCCCGTTTTCCACGTGGCGGTCAACGGCGTTGTAGCAGGTGTTCACCTCGGCATCTGTAAACCAACGGTAAAGCGGGGCCTTACTGTCATCCAGCGCTTTGGTCGGTGGCGTTACCCAGTCAATCGCGCGGGCCTGATCCATCCAGAACCCTTCTGGATCATTTTTCCAAGCGCCGTAAACGTCAGCATATCCCATGTCGTCCTCCCCAAAGCGGTTTGTGATAGTGTTAAGCTGCGGTCATTGGCGCGGCAAGCAGATGTGCTTCGGGCGTGGCACCTTTTTTGGTACCGCCGGGGGGAATGGCGCCTTTGGGGATGCCTCCGGCGGAAGTTTGATTGGACATAGAAAGCCGGGGTTAGCCGTAGTGTGCGACCGGGGTCCCTGCGACAGCGGACATGTTTAGCAGGCCGCGTGCTGTGATCGACGGGGTCACGATATGGCAGCGGTTGCCCATGCCCATCAGGATCGGCCCGACCTCTAGCCCGCCGCCCTTCATTTTCAGGATGTTGCGCACACCGGATGCCGCATCTGTATTGGCAAAGACCAGCGTGTTCGCAGCACCGGGTAAGTGGGCCGCTGGGAAGACACGGTTGCGCAATTCCACGTCCAACGCGGCATCGACGTGCATTTCGCCTTCGTAGTCAAAATCACGCGGCGCGCTGTCGAGGATTTCCATCGCAGCCCGCATCCGCCGCCCGCTGTCACTATCAAGGTTGCCAAACTGGCTGTGTGAACACAGTGCGATCCGTGGCTCGACCCCGAAACGGCGCACATGGCGTGCCGCACTCAACACTGTTTCCG
>JBCAZI010000171.1:0-4458 GCA_038533095.1 Pseudomonadota bacterium | reverse complement strand
ATCGAGATGAGAGCACGTTTGCCGTTTAGGATCAGAGATCGCTTGTGGGGTTTTCTCATCTCGATCCCCGAGTTTTTCAAAGAGACGGGACTCCAATTCATGCTCAACAATAAAGTGACTTCCGTTCTCGTCCCTCTCACTGACAACACGAGAGCTATATTTTCTTCACTCGAATCATTTGTGCAAGAAAATGTGCAGAGTGAGAAATATAAACCTCTGTGGTTGAGAGATCGCATGTATGTGAACGTCTCTCAGTGGTGTCAGTACGAGCAAGTCAACACCGATGGCACGCTGACGGCGCTGCACACAGGGACACTTTTCGGTAGGGGCACCTACTCAATGTTGATTCATGCATCGCATGTGTACATTGGCCCACACAAAGGCGGGGAAACTTATTCCCTCTCTCTCCACGTGGTCAACATCACATTTAAGCCGGCGGACGATCTCATGGAACTGATTGAGAACATCAGCAGTGAATTTGACACTTCTCCTCCACCTCCATCGACTCCCGAACAAGCTCTGTGTGAGGTGAAGAAACCGTCAAAGAAGAAGAGGGCGCCTCGTGTCAAGAAGCAAGAAAATTTCTCCTTCAAGACTGCCGCTGCCACAACATCTAGTGCTAGCAATGTGCTTTAAGTTTGCCATCTACAAACGACTTGACTATTCGCCTGATTGGCAATGCTATGAGTGCTTCATTCGCGGTTGTGTGTGCTATGTTCTTTTTAAAAAGTGTCAACATGTTGTGTGCATATTTTGTCGTGAAGACCATCAATGTTCATTGCTAACTCCACGTGACATTAAATAAGAATATTTCTTGCAGTTATCTCTCCTTTTTCTGGACTGCGAAGGGGATCCGGTACAGGAGCTAAGTGCCATAGTCATGAGTATTGCCAATCGTCATATTGTCGACATCTACCATGCTCATGCTCAACCAAACGCTTACGATGGCTGGTCACGTCGTCATATTCATGGACTTAATCGTTCTTATCTTAAAACTCATGGCTTTTCAAATCAAAAAGCCTTAGTGTCCAATTTTAAAGAGTGGCTTCGACATCAAAATGTGATTGCCATGTATGCTAACGCGCCGGCAAAAGAAGCCAGATTATTAAACAACGCCAACATTTTAGACCTCCGCCTTCCCAATTGGAGTGAGCGCGAATACTTGATGTCGCATAGGACAGCGCGCGATTTCAAGATGAAGGCACTTCCCATTACAAGTGTCAAAGGCTTTAAGTCCTGTCCTTCTGAGGTGCACTCAGAGTTTGAGAAAATTCACCGACCGCTTCCTCAACATTTGTCACTCACGGACCTTGCAAAGAAACGTTACGGTTATCACTGCTCTTTGTACGATGTTTATGCTTTGTATCTTCACTATGTCACCGACAACTAAAAACGATGTGATTCTTTCTCTCTCAATATGATGTATACTTGGACTTGATGACTTTTTACTTTAAACTCATTTTGGTTTGTAGATGGGAACTCTCACGTGTCTCTCGAAACATGCCGATTTTATGGGCATAGCTTCGCGTCATCTCCTCAAAGAACTTTTTCGTCCTCGTTGGACTGGAATGAAAAGTTTGCTACTTTCTAAACTAACTCTCATCTTCTGTCGAGGACTAATCACACCAACTACACATCCACTGTTACTTGTCCCTGTTCTCATGTTAGGTGCTGTTTCTGCCTTTGTCATACAAGCAGAAGCCACGCGATACACAGTCCGCCTCGTGCGCATGTACCAACTCTATTTTACGTTGGAGCAATTGTAATAAAACTGTTTTTCATTCTTCACTCGCTTTCATGCTATCTTGTTTCGGGTTGAGAAGTTAATCATGTTTTCAAACGAGTTTGCAACTCTAACACATTACAAAGATAGTTTCAAGAAAAGGGTATCCGATTATGTGATTCGTTTTCATGAGGAGCAAACAGACTTGGAAATTATTGCAAAGCAGACATTTGATATTGTGAAGGCTTTGGTAGATGACTATCGCAACAAAGATAAAGTGATTTCTGGTCGTTTGGTTGCTTTAGTAAACTATTTTCAAATTGACAAAGAGGAAATTGTTTCTTACTATCACCCTTCCTATCAAGCTGAAGTGATTGATAATGTAGACGACTTTTACTTTGCACACATGATAAAAATTTGTGAGCGCATGGAAAAGTTTAATCATCACGGAAGTAACTTCATTATCAAGGAGGTGAAAGAAATTCATCTTCACATCACAGTTCTTAGTTAAGCAAAACAAGACTTTACACACGTCTATCAACGACATGCTTCGTCAACTGCTTGTTCATCATCTCTATTTCATGCGGATTGCAATGCGACGATATGTGTTTGCGTTGGAGAAAGCAACTTTAAATGCTGAAAAGCGTTTCTTATACTCTTGTTTCTTTCTATGCCTCACTCCCTTCTTAATATACTGGCCCATCATTTATTTCTTGATTGGAATACCCAGTCTGTTCGTTTTCATAGTGGATGGATGGACAATATTGCAAAAGATGATGTGGCTTCATCGACATTACTTTTGTTGTGGAGAAGGAGGCCGCGCTTGTATTTAGGCAAACGTAATTCCTAGTGACTGTATACAAGTGTCATGGCCCGAAACACAAAACGTATTTCGCGAAGGAAGAAGAAGTCGGTCAAGAGACGAGGTGGAAAACGCGGCAACAACGCCTTTAAGAATGCCTTACAAAAACTGTCGAGTCTTCATCCTTCTCAACGCACACAAGCTATGAAAATGGCGAATACTAAATTTGTGCGTCAATTTTGTCAAAAGGTAAAGTCCTTGAGAACTGCTCGCATCTCGCCAGCTGTACAAAGTAAACTGCGTCGCAAATCAAAAGTTTTGAGAAAGTTGATCGCGAAAAAGACAAGTCTGCGCAAGAAGCAAGACATGCTAAGTCAACGCGGTGGTGGCCTTTTAGGTATTCTAGTGCCTGCTCTCATCAGTGCCATTACTGCCTCTTTACGCAAGTAATGTGATTAAAACGTCTGCTCTAACATGGACTTGCGTTTGTATTGCGATCGCACGCTATGTGTGGCTGGCCCAAGTCATTCGGGAAAAACAACATTTGTCCTTCGCCTACTTGAACATCGTCATGAAGTATTTCACTGTACGCCTAATCGAGTGATTTGGTGCTATGGCATTTACCAACCTGATTTGAATGCTTACCTAGCACAGAAAGAATACATCACTCATAATGACATTATCCCCGTGAGCGATATTCAACCTTATGATATCGTTGTGTTGGATGACTTGATTCATGAAAGTAAAAACTCACAAGACGTTACCTCCATGTTTACACGAGCTGCTCATCACAAACCATGCTTCATCATTTTTATTATGCAAAATCTATTTCCTCCTGGAAAAGAATCAAGGACTCGCTCCCTCAACACGCACTATTACTGCTTGTATAAGAACCCGCGTGATAAGAGTCAAGTGGAATTTCTTGCACGACAAATTTTACCACGCAATCCTAAAGCATTGATTAACGTGTTTGAGGCTGCAACAGAAAAACCTCATTCTTACTTGTTTTTGGATCTCACACAAGAGTGTCCGGAACAGTACCGCTTTCGAAGTAATCTGTTTGAGAAGCCCATCATTATTTATCAAGTGTCGCGTTAGTCATGTCAAAACGACGGACTAGAGGAAAGCGCAGTCATAAGAAGAGGTCACATGTGTCCAAACAAAGGCGTCAAACATTGAAGCGGAGAAAACGAACCGGAGGAAAGAAACGGCAGCGTGGAGGTTTTAGCAATCTCACTAAGAAACAGAAACGTACAGGGCTGATCCTTTTGAAGCACCTTGACACCATTTATA
The DNA here is from genome assembly GCA_038533095.1 of Pseudomonadota bacterium. Classification (GTDB taxonomy): domain Bacteria; phylum Pseudomonadota; class Alphaproteobacteria; order Rhodobacterales; family Rhodobacteraceae; genus Yoonia. Next base: position 640 of record JBCAZI010000171.1, on the reverse strand, counting down.
AACGACGTGCTCAACGATTTAAAGAACGCTCTCAACAACTCAAACCTTGGGAGAGAAAGAAATTTCGCAGAATAAAAAAGTTTGCCAAGAATTATAGTAATTTCTTTGGAATGAAACTGCTTAGGCCGTTCGCTTCGATGGTCCCCACCTAATCTTACTAGGCAAATATTACTTCATTGCCTATGTAGACACCGCCATCATGTTTCAACGTCTCATGGCCATTCCTCAAGAAGAGTACATGCAGCTTTCAAGTGTGCAACAAGCAAGACAGCCCATCACACAGCAGTTTTATGATTTGGAAAGACGCTATCGAGAAGGCGAGGAAATTCGTGAGCCATACAAACGTTTAGTTAATCAATCTGAGGTATTGGATGAAATGAAAGAGTTGAAAATAAAAATGCGACAGGGTATTATTGAATCGACGCCCAAGCCCTATCAGTCGCGTGCAAAGACTCTGTTTCAAAGCCTGGAACCTTTTCTGAAATTTGATGAGCGCGGTGAAATTTACAATGACGCTGGTCAACTCATACCCCAGTCTCGACTTGAAGACTTAGTACAACATGCGGTGAGAGATCGACGCCGGAGTCACACTCCAACAGGCTGGCCCGACTTTCGCCATCTCTTGGAAGAGCATAATGTA
>JBCAZI010000170.1:0-4485 GCA_038533095.1 Pseudomonadota bacterium | reverse complement strand
CAGCGCAGAACTTTGGCCTGCGGATGGACCCTAACGCGGTGCCCGATTTCCTGACGGAACTAGAGGCTGCGACGGGCATTCCGCCAACACAATCGGTCAACCAGGCCAGCATCAAGGCGATCTCGTTGGGGATATTTGAGCGGACGTTCACGGTAACGACTGCCCTCAATGTCCTGACGCTTGCCGTGGCCGGTTTCGCCATTTTGATGAGCCTTCTGACCCTCGCAACTATGCGCGTCCCGCAACTGGCCCCAGCCTGGGCGATGGGGATGACGCGCAGCCAGATTGGCAAGCTGGAACTGCTGCGCGCCGTGATGCTGGCGTTGTTGACTGCAGTTGTGGCTCTTCCATTGGGCTTAGCTTTGGCCTGGGCCTTGCTGGCCGTTGTGAACGTCGCGGCTTTTGGCTGGGAACTGCCGATGTATCTGTTTCCGGCTGATTACGCGCGCCTTGGGCTGTTCGCACTTTTGGCGGCAGCGCTTGCGGCGCTTTGGCCCGCGCGCCGATTGGCCCGCACACCCCCTGCGGATTTGCTAAAGGTTTTTTCCAATGAACGTTAAAGCGCTCATTTTAGCCCTGTTTCTGCCAATCGCCGCCTATGCCCAAGGCTTTGCCGGGTTGGGTACGGATGCGGATGGGTTTGCTGTCCCGCAACCGGACCCGCAGTTTGACTTTCCCAAAGATCACGGCGCGCACCCCGATTACCGCATCGAATGGTGGTATCTGACAGCGAACCTGACAGCAGCCGATGGTACGCCATATGGGCTGCAATGGACGCTCTTCCGCTCGGCCCTTGCAACAGAGGCGGGTGAGGGCTGGACGGCACCCCAGCTGTGGATGGGGCATGCCGCTGTCACGACGCCGGATCATCACTATGTGGCCGAGCGGCTGGCGCGTGGCGGGATTGGGCAGGCGGGGGTAACTTTCGACCCGTTTGAAGCATGGATTGATGATTGGGTGCTGGCGGGTGACTGGAACACATTGCGCATGACGGCCAGCGCTCCCGATTTCGCCTATGACATGTCGTTGACGGCGCAAGGGCCGCTCGTTTTTCACGGTGACGATGGTTATTCGGTGAAATCAGCGGCGGGGCAGGCCTCTTACTATTACTCCCAACCCTTTTTCGCGATTGAAGGTGTATTGCAACTGCCCGAAGGTGACATCGCCGTGACAGGCAATGCGTGGCTGGATCGCGAATGGTCGTCGCAGCCTTTGGCCGATAATCAGACGGGGTGGGATTGGTTTTCGCTTTCCTTTGATGACGGCAACAAGATGATGGGCTTTCGGTTGCAGCAGACCGATGGCAACAACTTTACCTCAGCCACATGGATCACGCCGGATGGGGCGACAACGCCGTATTCTGATGGGGCTTTGGTTGCGACCCCTTTGGCGGTGAACGACGATGAGGTGCCGGTACGCTGGCGTGTGGAACTGCCAGTCAAAGGGGTGGATGTGACGGTTGAAGCCATCAATGAAAACGCATGGATGACAACCAGCGTGCCCTATTGGGAGGGGCCAGTCACGGTCACGGGTAGCCATGCGGGCGTGGGGTATTTGGAGATGACAGGATATGAGTGAGTGGTTTGAAACGTCAGAGGGTATTCTGGCCAAAGTCTGGGGCACATTGGGCCGCGGTGTGGCAGATGCCAAACATCCCGCACGCCGCCCGACCTTTGCGACGGTATCACCGGGTGGTTGGCCAGAGGCGCGGACGGTGGTCTTGCGCAGCGCGGATCGTGAGGCGGGTGTCGTGACCATTCATACTGATCTCTTCTCTGACAAGATCAAAAGCCTGCAAGCCGAACCGCGCGCCGCACTGCATGTCTGGGACGCCAAGCAGGACCTGCAAATTCGGTTGCAGGCAGAAGGATCCATCAGCTCCGGTGCAAAGACGCGCGCGCTGTGGGACAAGATCCCGGATCATGCCCGGCAGTCCTATGGCGTGACACCGCCACCCGGCACGCTGATTGAAACGGCCTTGGACTATGTCAAAACTCCTGATCCAGACACCTTTGCGGTGCTGACTTGCACCGTCATGACAATTGATGCCGTCCATCTTGGCGCGGACCACCGGCGCGTCAGCTATTCACGTGCCCGTCATTGGCAAGGACAGTGGCTTTCGCCTTGATGGCCCGCCCGCTACAACGGCGGTATGAACAACCTTCCCTTCACCCGCGACCTTGTCTTGATTGGCGGCGGTCATACCCATGCGCTTGTCTTGCGCAGCTGGGGGATGAACCCTTTGCCGGGGGTGCGGGTGACAGTGATCAACCCCGGCCCAACGGCCCCCTATTCGGGCATGCTGCCGGGGTTTGTGGCCGGGCATTATACACGGGAAGAGCTGGATATTGATCTGGTCAAACTCGCGCGTTTTGCTGGTGCGCGGATCATCAACGGCTATGCAACCGGGATCGATAAGGATGCAGGGCTGATCCATGTCGCAGGCCGCCCTGCGGTGGCCTATGATGTTGCGGCGGTTGATGTGGGCATCACATCAGCCATGCCTGATCTGCCGGGTTTCACGGCCCATGCGATCCCGGCCAAACCTTTGGGCACATTCGCGAGCCGGTGGGACATGTTTCGCGCGCAGGCCGATGCGCCCCAAATTGCGATCATCGGCGGGGGTGTTGCCGGGGCCGAGCTGGCGATGGCCATGGCCCATGCTTTACGCGACAAAAACCCAACTGTGCGCCTGATCGACCGCAGCCGCGTCTTGACCGCGCTGGGCTATAAAGCGCGCCAAAAGATGCTTGCGGCGCTCACGGCCAGCAATGTCGACATTATCGAAGACGCTGAAGTGACCGAGATTTTTGCCGAAGGCGTCGTGCTGCGCGATGGGCGCACGATCCGCAGCGACTTCACAACCGGGGCCGCCGGGGCCAAACCGCATGACTGGATCGCGGAAACAGGGCTGGATTTGCACGAAGGGTTCATCACGGTCGATGCCAACCTGCAATCCAGCGCGCCAGAGGTCTTCGCCGTCGGCGACTGCGCCCATTTGAGCCATGACCCCCGCCCCAAGGCCGGGGTCTATGCGGTGCGAGAGGCGCCGGTTTTGTTCGACAATCTGCGCGCGACCCTCGCCGGCGGGACCTTGAGTCCCTACAAACCGCAAAGGGATTATCTCAAGCTGGTGTCACTGGGCGCAAAGACAGCGCTGGCCGAGAAATTTGGCACAGCGCGCGAAGGCCCGCTGCTTTGGAAGCTGAAGGACTATATTGATCGCAAGTTCATGGATCAGTTCGACGCGCTGGAGCCGATGGCCACGCCGACACTGCCGCGCACCGTGGCGCTGGGCGTGAAGGATGCGCTGGGCAACAAGTCGATGTGCGGGGGGTGCGGGGCGAAGGTCGGGCGTGCCGCCCTGCAAACCGTTCTGACAGATCATTTCGGTGATGATGCGGCACTTGTACAACCCGGACAGGTGATGAGTACCGATCATCTGCGCGCGCTGACTAACGACCCCGTGATGATGACCCGGATCGCCGCTGTCCATGCGCTGGGCGACATCTGGGCGATGGCAGCAAAACCGCAGGCGGCGACCGCCAGCCTGATTTTGCCGCGCATGACAGCAGCCTTGCAAGAACGCACGATGGCCGAGATCATGGCAACCGCGTCAGAGGTTTTTGCCAAAGCAGGGGCCAAGATCATCGGTGGTCACTCATCCTTGGGGGATGAGCTGACGATTGGCTTTACGGTGACAGGGCTGACCAAGAAACCGATCACATTGGCCGGTGCGAAACTGGGTGATGCTTTGATCATCACCAAACCGATTGGCAGCGGCACGATCATGGCGGCTGAAATGGCGGGCCAGGCCAAGGGCGCTGAAGTGATCGCCTGCCTTGATCTGATGGTTCAAGATCAGGGGCAAGCGGCCGTGATCTTGGGCAAGGCCCATGCGATGACGGATATCACAGGGTTCGGCTTCGCAGGTCACCTGCGGGGCATATGCGATGCGTCAAGCGTAGGGGCGGACCTAAATCTGAACGCGATCCCTCTGATGGATGGCGCGGCAGCGCTGTCTGCCGCGGGGGTGCGCTCAACCCTATTTGCGGACAATGTGACCGGTGCGGGCCCAATCCACGGACCAGTGATTGATTTGCTGTTCGATCCGCAAACGGCTGGGGGGCTCTTAGCGGCGGTGCCCGTCCGCTCTGCCGAAAAGATGCTCACGTCATTGCAAGATGCGGGCTACACAGCGGCTATGATCGGCGAGGTAACCGAAGGGTCCGAGATCAAAACGCACTAACGGCGGCGGCAATACCGTCTGCCGCCCGTTCCTGCCCTGCATCATCAAGTGTGTCGACGGCCACTTCCGCCAAAATCTGACGCTCATCAATGCGGCGCGACTTGGTGTAAGATGGATCATAGTGGTCAACCATCAAGGCGTGGGACAATGCGACCAAATCACCCGCTTTCGACAAGCTGATCCAGCGATCGACGGTGGCATGTCCGCGCAAGCGGCGCAGAGGCCCCAGTTTTTCG
>JBCAZI010000169.1:0-4563 GCA_038533095.1 Pseudomonadota bacterium | reverse complement strand
GCCCATTGCGTAGGCTGGTACGTAGAGTGCCCGACTGACCAGAAAAACGAGTGCGGCGTTCTGCGTCCATCCGTTTGAAATGCCCGCAGAGGCTGCCAGCAGCACCAGCGGTGCAAACATCACCATGGCTTCAACGTGGTTGCTGACTGTGCGATCCAACCGGCCTTTGAGTGGCCCAAAATTGTTCCCGCGCCGGAGGAAAAGGCGGAATATTTGCTCGGGTCCTTGTGGGGAGTTTTGAGTCAAATTCGCCTTGCACAAGATACAACAGCGGCGGAACCTGTGGCCAAGGTGATTGCACAGACCATCAGGGGGTGGAAGCAAAGCTGACACGCCAACGGCTGCAATACTGTGCTTCGCTTGCTGCATCATCGTCTTTGATGAGGAGTGTGCAATATGGGCCCACTGCCTTCGCCGCACTCGTCAGCAGCCCAGAGTCCACCCATGAAGGACCAGTGGCCGGATCAAAGTGCACCTTGGCCAGTGTTGATTGAGTTTCCGGGCGAGCCGATGGTAAGGGTCTTCAATAAATTTCGGGCATTCAGAAATGCAGGTCTTCATCAACAGTCAATGGCAAGCGAGCGGTAGCGGGCAGGCTTATCCCATCGGTGCAGAGAAAATACGCAATCTTCTTTGCCTCTCGGTTGATCTAACCGTTCCAGACGTTTCTTTCGAACCCGCCAGCTTTGATGTCACGGAAGGCGTGCGGAACTACCACGAAATACAAGGGACGCTCAATCTTGCCAGCGAAGCAATGCGAAACCTTTCGACGCCTGTTTTCAATCTTGGCTGCGATTGTGGTGGCGAGTTCATTCCAATCGCAAAGCTCAATGAACGCTTCGGCGGCGACCTTCGAGTGATTTGGTTTGACGCTCACCCGGACCTCAACACTCCCCTGACATCAACGTCCAAGACGTTCCACGGGATGGTGCTGCGGGCTTTGCTTGGTGACACGCCGCCAGGCTTTGAACGCCATTTGCCCGTTCCCCTAAACCCGAAAAACGTCATTCTAGCGGGCGTTCGCAGTATCGATCCGGGCGAGCGGGACTATATAGCGGCCCATCCATTATCAGTGATCTCTTCTGAAGAACTGAACACAGCCATCGATACGGAGAAACTAAAACCTCTCGACGGCGGCCCTGTTTATATTCACGTCGATTATGACGTCCTTGATCCAATGGAACATCCCAATGCCGTGTATAAAGTTGCAAGTGGGATCCGCCTCTCCATGCTCATCGATTGGCTGCGCGCAATTCGGCAAACTCAGGACGTTGTCGGGTTCAGCTTGACCGAATTTGCACCTCGATCCGCACACGCAGGCTGCGACGATGTTCAAATGATTCTGTCATCCGGGTTTGGACTACCGCTCAGGCAGTAGCAGCGACGCGCGCGCACGCGGGCCTTTGGGTTAACTTGCAAATGAACATGCCGGACCGCAAACCCTAGCCTACTCCTTCCATCAAACGGCTACAACGCTGACCAACGCCGGACTTCTCCGGCGGCGTGTTTTACGAAACCAGCGGCGGCATCGATCCGGCCCGCACGACGGTTGATGGTTTGCAGCCCACCGACAACGCCCACTACGAAGGCACCGCAGGTCTCTGGCTCGACGTCTGAATGTGCCTTTCCGGCGCTTTGTGCCCGCTCCACCAAATTGCTGACCGCAGACCCAATACGATCGAAATGGGCGTTCACGGCTGCGCTGACCGGTTCTGAGCCAATGCTTGGCAACTCGGACACCAGAGCAGTCATCAGGCATCCGAACCGGCGCATGCTGCCTTCATGCGGCGTGACCATTTGTTCTAGCACCCGCACAATGGCTTCGATGTCGTCGCTGTCGTCCAACACGCGCGCGACATAGGTCTCCATCTCTTCGCGATAGGCGGCCAATGCCTCAAGCAGAAGTTGCTCTTTTCCGCCAAAATCCGTGCGCAAGGCAAAACTGCCCAAGCCTGTTTGCGCCTCAATGGCCCGAACGCCGAGGGCCTGGTATCCATGCTCCCAAAAAGCGTCCTTTGCTTTTTGGATGACTTCGTCGCGATCATAGCTTTTTGGGCGGGCCATCAGAGGTCCTCCAGACTGGTCATAAGGTGCTGAGATAGGCCTGGCCCCGTTACGCGGGCGCCGTGGCATGGCAGCAGATGAGTGATGTTGATCTGAGCGAAATACTCCAATGCCCAAGATCGGTACAGGTCAGCATCTTTGAGGCACATGGTCTTGAAAGCGCCCCGCGTTGAGGCCTCCGACGGTGGCAGGCCATCTTCCTTTGCCGGTGCGCCAAACGCGTCGCAGACAGCCAATATAGACTGCTCCGCATGCCTCGCTTGGACCCAAACCTCCTGTGCCTTCAAGCCCGGCGGAAGATGAAACTCAACGCCATCGTAAAGAGCAGTCGAAAGCGCGGCGACGTCGTTGAAGGACAGGCCCGTTTGTTTGTGTAAACGGGCGTGCCCGGCTTCCGGTGCAAAGAGGGATGCATCTGGAAACGCCTCCAGATACTCCTTCAGACCCAAGTGATGAAAGTGGCTCGGCGCGATCAATGCTCGGACGCCTCCCAAGTTTTCCATCCGCGCGATCGTTTCGGGCGTCAGCCCCGTGACCGGACTGTAGATCGCTAGCCCCCCCTCTCGCAGCGCAAAAGCAGCCATGGCCGCAGCACCGCGCCGTGCGCGGTAGATGCCAACCAACCCGGGAACGGGCTCTAACGGAAGCAAAGGTTTTCTCGGCGGCATTCGGCGTCCTTCAAACGTGTTGACAGGGTTTCACTGCGTATGTAGTGATTGATTCACTGCAACTGCTTTGAAACGTAGCCTACACCCGCTCACTTGTCGAGAGGGTGCACACACAGGAAGTCAAACGAATGAAAAATATGAATGTTTCTCGAAGTGCCGCGATCAGCCTAGCTGGCGCCGTCTTCATTGCGGCGAGCGCACCGCTTACCGCTTTGGCAGGGGGCCATACAGACCACCTGGCATCCTTGGAACGCGTCGAACTTGGGGGCAATACGCTGGCATACCTGGACGTTGGCGCGGAAAACGCGCCTGCGGTGATGCTCATCCATGGCATCCCCACATCGTCCTATTTGTTCCGCGACGTAGCCCCCGAGATCGCTGCGGCAGGGTACCGGGTCATTGCACCGGACCTGATGGGATTTGGGGCCTCCGACAAACCCACTGATCCGGCAGCCTATGCGACCAAAGCGCGAAGCGCGCGTTTGCTGGCGCTTGCCGATCACCTGGGCGTTGAGGACTTCGCCATCGTTTTGCACGACGTCGGCGGTATCACGGGCTGGCAGTTGGTCGCAGATGCGCCAGATCGTCTGTCTGCCGTTGTTGCCACGAACACCATCGCGGGTCTCGCTGGCGTAACACCCGCGCCTGCCGTCATGCAGATTATGGGCCAACAGGCCACCCCACAAGAGGTGTTCGCGCCAATGGCAACGCCCGAAGGGGCCGAAGCGCTCGCGCTGATGTGGCTTGAGCAGGGCTGGTTTGGCCCGGGCTCTGTTCCTGAAAGCGACGCCGCTGTCTATGCCGCTGATATTGAAGGCGCAAACATCGTCTATGAGACGTTCTTCATGCAAGCCGTCCCGGCCTTTATGATGGGCGAAGAACAACGCAACGCAACTCTTGCCGCCTATAGCGGTCCAACCGCCATCATTTTCGGCGAGCAAGACGCGTATTTCGATGCGGATGTCGTGATCGCCGATCTGCAAGCGCGGCTCGGCACACCCGACGCCAACATCACCCGCATCCCAGACGCCGGTCACTACCTGCAAGCTCATGAGCCCGCGGCTTATGTCAGCGCGCTGACCGGCTTTCTGGATGCCGCAATCACAGAATGAACGGCGTCGAATCTGATACTCAAAAGGAGAAAGAAAGATGGCAAAAGTAACGACCAAACGCACGATTGATGCACCTGTTGAAGACGTCTGGGCAAGCCTCGACGACTATGGCGGGATCGCCAAATGGAACGACAACCTGGCGGACTCACGCGTTCTTCCGGGCAGCGCGGCGACAGGTCTGGGGGCCAAGCGCCAATGCGACCTCAAGGCGGATGGCAGCGAATACCTGCGCGAGACCATCAATGTGTATGAGCCCGGGCGTAAGCTGGGTCTTGTGATTGATGACACGACCATGCCGATGAAGGGCGCGACCTGTCTGTTTGAGGTCAAATCGCTGGGGCAAAACAAAAGCGAAATCAGCTTCACCATGGATTTCAAACCGCCCATGGGCATCATTGGTCAGCTGATGCTCCCGATGATGAAGCCGATGCTCCGTGGCAAGATGGCCAAGGCACTCGAAGGCAACGCGAAATACGTCACCAAGAACGTATTTTCCCACGCCTAAGAACGGGCGGGCGCGGCGAGCGCTGCGCCCGCATTCCCCACCGCAAAAAGGAAATTCTTATGAACCGCGTGGTCCGATTTGCCACGCCGGGCGGGCCCTCTGAGCTCGAAATCCGGCAAGAAGCCATCCCCAACCCTGGGCCCGGCGAAGTCTGCGTCGCGATAGAAGCGGCGGGCCTGAACCGGTCGGAATGACTGTATTCCAGGGGTGAATA
>JBCAZI010000168.1:0-4585 GCA_038533095.1 Pseudomonadota bacterium | reverse complement strand
ACCTGAAACGGCTGGCGCAGGATCATCTGCAGCACCGGGCGGGCAAAGTATTTATCCATATCTTTGCCGTTCACGGTAACCTTACCGGAACCCGGCTTGATCCAAACGCGGGCAACCGCATCTTTCCGCTTGCCGGTCGCATAAGAACGGCCCAGCTCATCACGGATAGGTTCACGTGCAGGGGCTGTTTCAACTACAGCTTCGGGTGCCGCTTCAACACCTTCGGCGACTTGGCCCAGCTCTTCGAGCGAGTTTACTTGATCGGCCATTATGCAGTCCTCGTGTTCTTTTTGTTCATGGATGCAACATCCAGAACTTCAGGCTTTTGGGCGTCCATGCCATGCTCTGTGCCTGCAAAGACGCGCAGGTGTGTCATTTGCTGGCGGGACAGTTTGCCACCGGGCAGCATGCGCTGGACGGCTTTCATGATGACGCGCTCTGGATGCGCACCTTCCAGGATGTCTGCCTTGGTCTTGGACTTGATCCCACCGGGGTGGCCGGTGTGCCAATAGTATTTTTCATCACGCTTCTTGCCGGTCATCTGGACCTTTTCTGCGTTGATGACAATCACGTTGTCGCCCATATCCATGTGCGGCGTGAAGGATGGTTTGTGCTTGCCGCGCAAGCGCATTGCGATGATCGAAGCCAAACGGCCCAGAACAACGCCTTCAGCGTCGATCAGGATCCATTTCTTGTCGATATCCGCAGGAGTTGCGGTAAAGGTTTTCATAGGTCACCAAAGGTTTGGGGTGGTTTGCACCACATGTCATGCGATTGGGGCCTTATATAGGGCGCGGAAATGCAGTCAAGCGTAGTAACGCAGGATAAAACTCGTAAATTCAATGCCTTATAAATTAGGTATTATTTTACCCCATCAATTCTCGAGTATGGGCGTTGGATTTGCAAGCAATGTATTCATATCCTCAAGTGCCTGCAAATACCGCTCTTCCGAGACACATGTCGTGACGGCCAGTCTGACCGCATTTGGTGCGCGCTGATTGACCAAAGCAAACTCATCGGCGGGGCGTACAGATATCCCCTTGCGTTCGCAGGCCAAGGCAAAGCTGGACGCGCGCCAACCCTGCGGCAGTTGCAGCCATAAAAATGGCGCATCCTCGCGCCAGCGTACGTCCCAGCCCCCCAGCCGGTTGACCGCTTGCCTGACCCGTGTGGCCGTATGCGCAATGACCTGATCACGCACGCGCCCCGCATCGCCAGAAGTCAGCAGATCGGCACATAAATCCAACATGGGCTGCGCTATCCCATGGAATGAGCTTTGGGCCACCTGCCGCAATACCTTGTGCCGATGAAGCGGCGCGACCGCGTATCCAAATCGCAGCGCACCGCTGACCGCTTTCGTCAGGGACGAGATGAAATAGGATTGCGTAGGTAAAATTGCGCGGTAAGCTGGCACCTCGGTCGAGGCGATGCAGTGGCAATCATCTTCGATGATCGTCAACCCAAACCGTTCTGCCAACGCCGCGATTTCCTTTTTGCGGGCATAGCTGGTTTTGATCGCTGTTGGGCTATGCACCTCTGGTGAGGTCAGCAAGACCTGACCGCCGTGGGTGCGATAAGCCTCGGCCAAGGCCGCGGGGATGATGCCCTCATCATCCATGGCAACCCCCACGACCTCTGCGCGTGTCAGACGCGCGGCATGTCGCACGCCCGGATAGGCCAGTTCCTCGGTCAGAATAACGGGGTGGGTGCCATGCAATTCGGCCTGCAATGTCAGGATCACACAGTTCTGCGCCCCGTTTCCCAACACAACGTGATGGGCATCCAGATGCCCGGTCCGCACCGGACCAATCCAATCGACCACAGCCTCGCGCGCCTCAATATCCGTAATTGATGTCGGGTAATTGATATGCCGCCGCCGGTGCGATTGGCCCAGCCGGATCAGCGCCTCATCAATCAACAGCCCCTGCCCCACATCCGGCACCCGGCTACTGCGAAAGTCTGCGGTGCTTTCATCGACCAGATGGACCAGTGGCGGATCAAGCTTTTCGGCCTTACGCGCGTGGCCCGCCACATAGGTCCCGCGCCCCACTTCTGCGATCAGCCGCCCTTCATCGGTCAGCATGCCATAAGCACGCGCCACAGTTCCGGGCGTCACACCAACACGATAGGCAAGATCACGCACCGTTGGCAGCTTGGCACCCGCAGCCAGATCACCAGATGCAATGCCATCACGGATGGCTTGCGCAAGCGCTTTGTACTTTGATTTTCCGGATATTTCGCGTTTTGGCTGCCAAATTGTATCGGATACAATCATTTTCTAGACCTATTGATTCATATTTTGTATCGATACTTTGTAGCAATTTGCTACATTGTGTCAATACAATTGAAGGAGTTGTCCTATGTCACACGCGCTCCATTCCGCGGATATGAATGTTCTGAATACCCAAGCCAAGCTGCCTTTGGTGGCTGGTCTCGCGGTGAAGTTCGCCGTGCGTGTCACAACATGGGACATGCGCCGCAAAAGCCGCCGCGCGCTCGCCCGGCTTGAGCCGCATTTGCTTCACGACATCGGTTTGGACCGTTCCTCTGCACAGGCAGAAGCGAACAAGCCGTTCTGGCAGGATTAATCCCCTCCTGCCTTTTCCTGACTGGGCCGGACTTGCGCCGGCCCTTTTTTATGCGGGTGGGATCGAATAGGTCAGCGTCGCCCGCGCGACAGGGTCTGCCTGCCCTTCGCTATAGATCAATACGTCACCCACCGCCAAGACACGCCCAAGCTTGAGCAGTTTTGCATGGCAAAGCAGGTCCGCACCGGCTGCAGGCTTACGCATGAAATCAATGCTGCAATTGGTTGTTACCGCCAATGCAACTGGCCCAATCCGCGCAAGGATGGCCAGATAGACACTGACATCCGCCAATGAAAACATCGAGGGCCCGGACACAGTACCCCCGGGGCGCAAGTGACGTTCGCCCACCTTCAGGCGCACGCTGACGCCGCCTTGCGTCAATTGTTCAATATGGAAATCATCGCCCAATTGTGGAAATTCGCGCCCGACAAAGGCTTGCAACGCTGCAATATCCATCTTTGGTTCCATATTCGGACGCTCCCCCTTAGTCTGTCCCCCAGATCAACATGAGAGCCCGACCATGACAATCCTTGTAAGAGAAGACGCAGCGTCGATCGCCACGCTGACGATGAATGCGCCAGAGCGGCTCAATGCTCTTTCCGATGAAATGCTGGCAGCGTTGCACGGGGCTTTGGACGACATTGCCGAAGATGACACTGTGCGCGCCGTCGTATTGCGCGGGACCGGCAAGGCCTTTTGCGCAGGCCATGATCTGAAAGAGATGCAGGCCGGTCGGCAGGCGCCCGATGGTGGGGCGGCCTATTTCAAAGACCTTTTCGACCGTTGTGCCGCCATGATGCAGCGTATCCAATCCATCCCACAACCAGTCATTGCCCAAGTCCATGGCATCGCCACAGCCGCCGGTTGCCAATTGGTTGCCACCTGCGATCTTGCCATCGCTGATGATGAAACACGTTTTGGCGTCAATGGCGTGAACATCGGCCTCTTTTGTTCCACTCCCATGGTTGCCCTGACCCGTAACATCGCCCGCAAAGCCGCGTTCGAAATGCTCACCACCGGCCGCTTTATCAGCGCGCGCGAGGCGCAGGACCTGGGGCTGATCAACCGCAGTGTACATGCGGATGCGCTATCACGCGAAACGTCTGAGATCGCACAAAGCATCGCGGGCAAACTCGCTTCTGCGGTCAAAACCGGCAAACAAGCCTTCTACCAACAAGCGCAAATGACAACTGCAGAGGCTTATGCCTACGCAGGTGACGTCATGGTACAAAATATGCTGGTAGATGACACCAACGAAGGCATCAACGCTTTCTTGGAAAAGCGAAAGCCCGACTGGTCATAGGCTTTCTATGTCCAATCAAACTTCCGCCGGAGGCAGCGCCGCCTCACAACCCGTAGATACCGCTGAATTTATCCTCAAGATAATCCAAAAGCGGCCCTTCACTAGGCGCTGATCCCGTTGCGTGTGCAATCGTCTCAACCGGTGTCCGCAAGCCACCAAACTGTTGCAGGTTCTGGCGCAACCAGCCCGTCGCCTGCGATGTGTCGCCTTGCGCCAATTGATCATCCAAGCCTGGCACAGCCGCGCGCAACGCTACATGCAGACACCCTGCATAGACATTGCCCAGCGTATAGGTGGGGAAATAGCCAAACAGCCCTTCAGACCAATGCACATCCTGCAAGACGCCATTTGACGGCTTATCCACGGTATAGCCAAAATCTGCCGCGAAACGGTCGTTCCAGGCGGCTTCCAGATCCTTCACCGCCAGATCACCGGACATCAAGGCACGTTCCAAATCAAACCGCAGCAGCACATGCAGGTTATATTGCACCTCATCCGCCTCGGTCCGGATAAACCCGTCGCTGACCCGGTTCACCGTGGCATAGAAGGCATCTTCATCCGCAATTCCAAAGTCACCAAACTGGTCGCGCATTTGACCATAAAGCCAGCCGGTAAAGGCGCGGCTGCGGCGTATCTATGGGTGTGCATGAAAGCCAAAGCCGGATTTATGAAAACCAATTGGGCCGCAGCCGCG
>JBCAZI010000167.1:0-4585 GCA_038533095.1 Pseudomonadota bacterium | reverse complement strand
TTGGCGCGGCTTGGCAAATGGGCGCCAAAGACCATCATGTTCGAATAGATGCTATCGCCAAGCAGCGTCTTGGCCAGATCAGAGGCGTCAAACAGCGTCAGATCACTCGATAGCCGCGCCTCGAGCGACAGTTTCAAATCTTCCGTCGGTAGTCTGAATTCCGTGTCGCGGGTGAAATCGCCCGTGATAATCTCGTGGCTGTTCACCACACCTTTGGTGCGCCCGGTTTTCATCAACCCCAGCGTCTTGGCCCCGGCAGAGACAACCAGATCACCCCCGATCAGCGCATCGCATTCGCCTGTGGCCACACGGATCGCGCTGATATCGCTAGGCTTTTCACCAATGCGGCAGTGAATATGTACGGCACCACCCTTTTGGGCCAGCCCTGCCATCTCCATCATGCCCGCACCTTTCCCGTCGATATGGGCGGCCATGGCAAGGACGGCACCAATGGTCACAACGCCGGTACCGCCGACGCCGGTAATCACCACATTGTGGGTCCCTTTGATCACAGGCAGTTCTGGGTCAGGCAGATCAGGGATATCCACTTCTGCCGTCGCCTCTTTGCGTATCTTGGCACCTTCAACCGTGACAAAGGACGGGCAAAACCCTTTGACGCAGGAAAAATCCTTGTTGCAGGACGATTGATCAATCGCGCGCTTGCGCCCCAGTTCCGTTTCAACCGGCACGATGGACACGCAGTTGGATTGCACACCGCAATCACCGCAGCCCTCGCAAATGTCGGTATTGATAAAGACGCGCTTATCGGGGTCCGGGAATTGCCCGCGTTTGCGGCGGCGACGCTTTTCTGCGGCGCAGGTTTGCACATACACGATGACAGACACACCTTTGTATTTGCTAAACTTTTCTTGCACCGCTGGCAGTTCAGCCCGCTCATGCACGTCCAGCCCATTGGGGAACATGCCCAGCGAGATATCTTCCTTGTCATCATAAACCAGCGCGATGTTGCGCACGCCCATGGCCTGTACTTCACGGCAAATTTGATCAGCGGTCAGCCCGCCATCATTGCCTTGCCCGCCCGTCATCGCGACAGCATCATTGTAGAGGATCTTGTAGGTGATATTGGTACCCGCCATCAGCGCAAAACGAATGGCCTGCACGCCGGAGTGATTGTAGGTGCCATCGCCAAGGTTCTGAAACACATGATCGCGGGTCGAAAACGGTGCCTCACCCACCCAATTGGCCCCTTCGCCACCCATCTGCGTGAACCCAACGGTATCGCGGTCCATCCACTGCACCATATAGTGACAGCCAATGCCAGCATAGGCGCGCGACCCTTCGGGCACTTTGGTGGATGAATTATGCGGGCAGCCTGAACAGAAATACGGCAAGCGTTGCGCCAGTTCGGGCGCATTGTCGGCCCTGCGCGCCTCTGACAGTGTCAGCAACCCGGCCGTAACACGGGCAGAGCCACAGCCCTCTTCCACTAGAATATTCCCCAGCTTTTCGGCCACCACAATCGGGTTGATATCCGCCTTGGTCTGGAACACCTCTTCGCGGCGTCCTTCGGAATGCTCATCACCCTTGTGCCAACCGTAAACACGACGCCCGCGGCGATCATCAAAGATCGCCTCTTTGACCTGCACCTCGATCAGCTTGCGTTTTTCTTCGACGACAACGATCAGATCAAGGCCCTCGGCCCATTCATGAAACGACGCCATATCCAACGGCCAGACTTGCCCGACCTTATAGGTCGTGATCCCCAGCCGCTCTGCCTCGGCCTCATCAATATTCAAGAGCGACAGCGCATGCTGCAAATCCAGCCAGTTCTTACCAGCAGCAACAAAGCCGATCTTGGCGCCCGGTTTCCCCCATTTGCGCTGATCCATCTTATTGGCGCGGCTAAACGCCTCTGCCGCAAAGCGTTTGTAGTCGATCATCCGCGCCTCTTGCAGCTGCGGTGTATCGACCAGGCGGATGTTCAATCCGCCCTCCGGCATCTCGAAATCAGGTCGGACGAAGGACATACGATCTGGGTTGCCATCCACAACGGACGTCACCTCTATCGTGTCCTTCATCGTTTTCAGACCGACCCAGACACCGGCAAAACGGGACAGTTCCCATGCGTAAAGCCCATAATCCAGAATTTCCTGCACGCCAGCAGGCGACACAATGGGCATATAGGCATCGATCATTGCCCAATCGGATTGGTGTAAAGTGGTCGAGCTTTCGCCGGTATGATCATCACCCATCGCCATGATTACCCCGCCATTAGGGGACGTACCGGCCATATTGGCGTGGCGCATCACATCGCCAGACCGGTCCACACCTGGGCCTTTGCCGTACCACAGACCAAAGACGCCATCATGCCTGCCTTCGCCGCGCAACTCGGCCTGCTGGCTGCCCCACAGGGCGGTGGCGGCAAGATCCTCGTTCAATCCGGGCTGAAACGTAATCTGCGCCGGTTCCAGCACGTCTTTGGCGCGGGTCATCTGCATATCAACTGCGCCCAAAGGAGAACCCCGATAACCCGTGACATATCCAGCCGTATCCAAACCCGCCTTCTGATCACGTGCGCGCTGCATCAGCATCAAGCGCACCAGCGCTTGGGTCCCATTGAGCAAAATCTGATGTTTGGTCAGGTCATACCGGTCATTGAGGGACACATCCTGATGGCTCATCTCGCACCTCCCTGCGCGTCAAAACTCATGATAAAACTATAGGTCAAAAATGCTGACCTACAAAGCGGAAAATAAATCAGATGGGTGTTTGCATCAAAACGCAGTCTGCGCGTAATGTTTAGCCAAAGATAGCGATAACAACATCTGCGGCAGGGCGAAATGGACTGGGACAAGCTAAGAATATTTCACGCTGTTGCTGATGCAGGGTCACTCACACATGCGGGCGATACGCTTCATTTGTCGCAATCTGCCGTCAGCAGACAAATTCGGGCACTCGAAGAATCGCTAAATACAATCCTCTTTCACCGCCATGCGCGCGGGCTGATCCTGACCGAACAAGGTGAATTGTTGTTTGATGCCACCAAATCAATGAACAAACGGCTAGAGGCCGCATCCGCCCGCATCCGCGACAGCGAAGAAGAGGTGTTTGGCGAGCTCAGGGTCACGACGACAACCGGCTTTGGCACGCTCTGGCTCGCCCCGCGTCTGCCGAAACTTTACGAACTCTATCCTGATCTGAAAATTGATCTGATGCTGGAAGAACGCGTTCTTGATCTGCCCATGCGCGAAGCGGATGTCGCAATCCGTATGAAAGAACCCTCACAGGCTGACCTGATCCGCAAACGGCTGATGTCCGTGCGGATGCGGCTTTACGCCACGCAATCCTACATCGAACAACACGGCGCGCCCCAAACGCTAGAGGAGATAGGCAAGCATAGGCTGATCTGCCAAAGCCTCAATTCTATCCAAGTCGCGGCGGGTGGTACGCTTCTGCAGCACCTGATGACCTACGACATCCCCAACACATTTACGGTGAATAACTACTTTGGCGTTCTACAGGGTGTGCTCAATAACATCGGCATTGGTGTTCTGCCCGACTACGTTACCGAAGACTTCCCTGATCTGGTACGTGTTCTGCCAGACCTTGAAAGTGGCGAAGTCCCCGTCTTTCTTGCCTACCCCGAAGAGTTGCGGCAATCCAAAAGGATCAGCGCGTTCCGCGATTTTGTGCAGGATGAAATCTTTGCCCATCGTCGCAAGATGCGGGAAAGCGCTGTGAGCTAGCGCCTGGGTATTTTTCCAGCAAATACAATCCACTCACGTAGATATGCGCCACACGCATAGCGGCTTTGCAGTTTGACCGTCAGATTTTTTCTTGAATGGTCAAAAAACGCGCCCTATCTCACCTCTTGAAGGCGATGATGCCCAAGCGCTCATCATCTTCACCTCCCTGTTGGACTACGCCGGGCTTCGCGCCCGGCTTTTTTTTGCCCTTCAGCGTTCGGCACGCCCCCTTCTTTCCATGTCACCTCAAACTTCCGCCGGAGGCATCCTGACAGTGCCTGAAAACACCTCCCTTTCCCTCATACGCGCAACCCCGTAAAACACGCGCGACTCAAGCCCCGGGGGACAAGATGCAAGAGCCAGCCATCACCGACGATCTGATCGCAGCCCATGGGCTTTCGCCTGACGAATACGCGCGCATATTAGAGATCATCGGACGCACCCCCAGCTTTACCGAACTCGGCATCTTTTCGGCGATGTGGAACGAGCATTGCTCTTATAAGTCGTCGAAGAAATGGTTGCGCACCCTGCCCACGACCGGCCCGCAAGTCATCTGTGGCCCCGGCGAGAACGCAGGTGTTGTCGATATCGGCGATGGGCAGGCGGTCGTGTTCAAAATGGAAAGCCACAACCACCCCAGCTATATCGAGCCCTACCAAGGGGCCGCCACGGGCGTTGGTGGCATCCTGCGCGACGTCTTTACCATGGGCGCGCGGCCCATTGCGGCGATGAACTCACTGTCTTTCGGCGAACCCGACCACCCGAAAACCCGCCAACTCGTCAACGGCGTTGTCGCCGGTGTCGGCGGCTACGGGAATTGCTTTGGCGTGCCAACGGTGGGTGGCGAGGTTCGTTTTGATCCCGCCTATAATGGCAAC
>JBCAZI010000166.1:0-4611 GCA_038533095.1 Pseudomonadota bacterium | reverse complement strand
ATCGCGGTCACGCCGCGCTGATAGTCTTCGTCCTTGCGATCAAGGTGAGACCACTTGCCATCCAGCCAATCGGCCTTGTTGGGTTTGAAGTTTTTCCCGGCCTCGAATTCTTCATTCAGGTGCGCCTGGAACGCAGCCTTCATGTCTTCGATTTCGCCTTCCGGGATCAACCCGTCGCGGACCAGCCTTTCGGTATAAAGCGTCAGTGTCGTCTTTTGCTTTTTGATCTTCTTGTACATCACCGGGTTGGTGAACATCGGCTCATCGCCTTCGTTGTGACCAAAGCGGCGGTAGCAGATGATATCCAGTACCACGTCCTTGTGGAATTTCTGGCGGAACTCGGTGGCGACACGGGCAGCGTGCACTACAGCCTCCGGGTCGTCGCCGTTCACGTGGAAGATAGGCGCCTCAACCATCAGCGCGATATCGGTGGGGTATGGGCTGGAACGGCTGAAGTGGGGCGCTGTGGTGAAACCGATCTGGTTGTTCACGACGATATGCATGGTACCGCCAGTTTTGTGGCCCTTAAGGCCGGACAGGCCAAAGCCCTCGGCCACGACGCCCTGCCCTGCAAAGGCCGCATCACCGTGCAGCAACACACCCATGACACGCGTCCGGTCTTCGTCGTTTTTCTGATCCTGCTTGGCGCGGACCTTGCCCAGCACCACAGGGTTCACTGCTTCAAGGTGAGAGGGGTTGGCGGTCAACGACAGGTGCACGGAGTTGCCATCAAATTCGCGGTCAGATGAGGCACCAAGGTGGTATTTCACGTCACCCGATCCATCTACATCCTCTGGCTTGAATGAACCGCCCTGAAATTCGTTGAAGATAGCGCGATAGGGCTTTTCCATCACATTGGCCAGCACCGACAAACGGCCCCGGTGCGGCATGCCGATGATGATCTCATCAAGGCCCAGCTGCCCGCCGCGCTTGATGATCTGCTCCATCGCAGGGATCAGGCTTTCGCCGCCATCAAGGCCGAAGCGCTTGGTGCCCATGTATTTGACGTGCAGGAATTTCTCGAACCCTTCGGCCTCAACGAGGCTGTTCAGGATCGCCTTGCGCCCGTTCTTCGTAAAGGCGATTTCCTTGCCGTAGCCTTCGATGCGCTCTTTCAGCCAACCGGCCTCTTCAGGGTTCGAGATATGCATGTATTGCAGGGCAAATGTGCCGCAATAGGTGCGCTGCACGATGGCGATGATTTCGTTCATCGTCGCCATTTCAAGGCCAAGGACGTTGTCGATGAAAATCGGGCGGTCCATGTCAGCGGCAGAGAAGCCATAGGAGGCAGGGTCGAGTTCCGGGTGCGGTGTGTTGGCGCGCATCCCAAGCGGATCAAGATCGGCAATCAGGTGGCCCCGGATCCGGTAGGCGCGGATGATCATCAACGCGCGGATAGAGTCGAGGACGGCGGCGCGCACCTGCGCTTCGCTCAGTTCGACACCTTTTTCGGCGGCCTTTTCCTTGATCTTCTTGCCGGCCGCTTCGGGCTCGGCGGGCCACTGCCCATCAAGGGCCGCCGTCAGATCATCCGCCGGGGCAGGGGGCCAATCGGTGCGCGCCCAGGAAGGGCCTGCGGCCTCGGCCTTAGCATCGGTGGGGGCGTCACCCAAGGAACGGAAGAACGCCTGCCAGCTTTCATCGACCGCACCGGGGTTATCGGCGTAGCGGGCATAGAGTTGCTCTACATACTCCGCGTTATGCCCTTGCAGGAAAGAAGAGGCATGGAAGACGTCGTTGGGAGAATGATCGTTCATGAGGGGACCTCGTGAGGGTTGGGGCCAAATTCAGTAGTACCCTCTTCAGAGGGTCGCGTAAGTAAGACGATAAGTACGAGGGGGGCAACGATCCACGCTATCCAAGAAATGAACCCAAGAATTGTGGTCATCAGTAAAGCGAGACCAAACGAAACCTTCGACAGCAAGTAGAAAATTGCTATTGTTAGGACACTGATTAGCGGGCCTAAAATGAGCATTGTCAGTCCAAAGGAAGCTTTCGCCCCAACATCGTGTAGCCGACGTGAAGTAGCTGCTGATATTATTAGATAGAAGCCTGCCGTGGTCGCCAACGATACTGCATTCCAGTCGATCTTGTATGCATACCAAGCAGTCTTACGTTCTAGTGATTGCGTCGTTTCACCAGTAAAGGCGTTAGTTTTCGTTACCAAAACATCAGATGTTATTGATGTGAAAAAGCTCATGTGAGGCAATAATAGTGCCGCGGCTATTGTGCCAACGAACGCAGCAAACCACCAAAACTCAGACCGCGAGGCGCGGCCTTTGAATTCGAAAGACTTGGCAAACCCAGTCTTGATGGCATCGAGCGGTCCCATGGCGGGGTCCTGTTTAAGGTCCCGGGTCAAGCCCGGGACTGCGTTGCATTGTTTGCGAAGTCCCGGACGTGATCCGGGACCTCCACGTTTCCTTACCCAATCGCTTCCAGCACAGCCTCGCCCAGCGTCGCGGGGCTGTCGGCCACGACGATGCCCGCAGACTTCATCGCTTCGATCTTGCTTTCCGCGTCGCCTTTGCCGCCCGCGACAATCGCGCCGGCGTGGCCCATGCGGCGGCCGGGAGGGGCGGTGCGGCCGGCGATGAAACCGGCTGTGGGCTTCCAGCGCCCCTTCTTCTTTTGAGCGGTCAGGAATTCGGCGGCTTCTTCCTCGGCCGAGCCACCGATTTCGCCGATCATGATCATGGAATGGGTTTCATCGTCATCCAGGAACATATCCAGCACGTCGATATGCTCGGTCCCTTTGATCGGGTCGCCGCCGATGCCCACGGCAGTGGACTGGCCGAGGCCACTGTCGGATGTCTGCTTGACTGCCTCATAGGTCAGCGTGCCAGAGCGGGAGACCACGCCGACGGATCCGCGCTTGTGGATGTGGCCGGGCATGATGCCGATCTTGCAGGCGTCAGGCGTGATGATGCCGGGGCAGTTGGGGCCGATCAGGCGGGATGCGGAGCCTTCCAGCGCCTTTTTCACGCGCATCATATCGAGGACAGGGATGCCTTCGGTGATGCAGATGATCAGTTCCATCTGGGCGTCGATGGCTTCGAGGATCGAGTCCGCAGCGAAGGGTGGAGGCACATAGATGACGGAGGCGTTAGCCTCGGTCACGGCTTTCGCCTCATGCACTGAGTTGAAGATCGGCAGGTCCAGATGCGTCTGCCCGCCTTTGCCGGGCGTCACGCCGCCGACCATCTTGGTGCCATAGGCGATAGCCTGTTCAGAGTGGAATGTGCCTTGCGAGCCGGTGAGGCCCTGGCAGATGACTTTGGTGTTTTCGTTTACGAGAATGGCCATTTGGGCCTCCTTGGAAATTCTTTTGTAGGGCGGGGTTCTCCCCGCCGATGAAGGGGCACGGCGGGGAGAACCCCGCCCTACGATTATCCTTTGACGGCTTTCACGATTTTCTGCGCACCATCTTTCAGGTCGTCTGCGGCAATCACGTCTACGTCGGAGTTGTTGATGATGTCTTTGCCCTGCTGCACATTCGTGCCTTCCAGACGCACGACAAGCGGCACTTTCAGGCCGACCTCTTTCACCGCAGCGACCACGCCCTCGGCGATCACGTCGCAGCGCATGATGCCGCCGAAGATGTTCACAAGGATCCCTTTGACGTTGGGGTCAGAGGTGATGATCTTGAAGGCCTCGGTTACTTTCTCTTTCGTCGCACCGCCGCCGACGTCAAGGAAGTTGGCAGGCTCGGCCCCGTAAAGCTTGATGATATCCATCGTCGCCATGGCAAGCCCCGCGCCATTGACCATGCAGCCGATTTCACCGTCAAGCGCGATGTAGTTCAGGTCGAACTTGGACGCGGCAAGTTCCTTGGGGTCCTCTTCCGTCTCGTCCCGCAGCGCGGCGACATCGGCGTGGCGGTAAACGGCGTTACCGTCGAAGGCGACCTTGGCGTCGAGCACTTTCAGGTCGCCCCCGTCTGTGACGATCAGCGGGTTAATCTCTAGCATCTCCATGTCTTTTTCGACGAAGGCGGTGTAAAGCTGGCCCATCAGTTTTACGCATTGCTTCACCTGATTGCCGGTCAGGCCCAACGCAAAGGCGACGCGGCGTCCGTGGAACGGCTGATAGCCTGTTGCGGGATCTACTGTGAAGTTGAGGATTTTTTCGGGGGTCGAAGCTGCAACCTCTTCAATATCCATCCCGCCTTCGGTCGAGCAGACGAAACCGATGCGGCTGGTTGCGCGATCGACCAGCAGGGCGAGGTACATTTCTGTCTCGATCCCAGAGCCATCTTCGATATAGATGCGATTGACCTGCTTGCCTGCAGGCCCGGTCTGATGCGTCACCAATGTGCGCCCCAGCATGCGTTTGGCTTCCGTCGCCGCCTCCTCAACCGATTTGGCCAGACGCACACCGCCTGCTTCGCCAGCGTCGGCTTCTTTGAACTTGCCTTTGCCGCGGCCACCTGCGTGGATCTGTGCTTTGACAACCCAAAGCGGCCCATCAAGTTCGCCTGCGGCGGTCTTGGCATCCTCCGCGCGGGTCACTGGGCGGCCGTCCGAGACGGGCGCGCCATAGTCGCGCAACAAAGCTTTGGCCTGATATTCGTGAATGTTCATGGGGACATTTCCAATGTGGCTACGGTTA
>JBCAZI010000165.1:2500-4652 GCA_038533095.1 Pseudomonadota bacterium | reverse complement strand
TACTCATTGAATTACATGGATATCTGTGGTAATTCAATGAGTACAATCAAATAAACGATAACTGATTTAATGAGCCATTCGCAGTTTCACAGTACTAGTGCTGATACTTACACATGCATGGCTTAATCTTTGAGACAAGCATATGACTACTGGCAGGATCAACCAGGTAACTACAAATTCAATCGATTCACACACAGGAATTCCTGAGTGGAATCGTTCGTTTTTGCTTTTCTACTGAAGACACTAGAGTTCCTTAAGAGAGCTCCTAGGACCTCTCCAAATTCCCTCTAACCCAACAGTTTTTCTTCGTTTGTCCCACTGAAAGATTTACTAGAAGTTTACCGGACCGAAATCCAGCTCTTCAGCAAAGCTTCCCAAGTCAAACCCTTATGAAAGGGCTTTTTTAAGCAATTTTACCATCAAAGTTTGACAGTCAAACTCTCATACCGACCGAAACCGCAACCCTCAGAAAACCTTATGAGAGCCTCTAAGAGACTCCCACAAACTCTCTTTCACATTCACTCATTGCTAGGCGAAGCAAGTAAGCCAAGCGAAGTGAACATACTGTTTGGAAGTCATAAGAAATTCAGCCATTTTCAGACCTATTTCATAGTATACCTCCACATAGTATACATATTCATATGCTTAAAAGCCTTAAAATGACGTCACACGCCCTTAAACCGCGGTTCTGGACATGGAATATTTTCAGACCACATATATGGTGGTGGTGGGGCAAAGCCTCTGGAGGGTCAACCCTTAGTCCGGACCCAACCACATTTGGTCCGGACCTACCCCGGGTGTGTCCGGACACCTTCCGGGTGTTTCCGGTCCTTTTCCAAAATCCGGAACTCCCCTGTTTTCATGCCCATTTCCACCACTTTTGGAGTCTTTTCCAGTCTCTGGAAGGTTGTCAAAGGCTTGGCAAGGGTGGCCATTGGGTTCTGAGAGGTCGGCCAGTCTTTGGGTGGAGGAATCCGGGAGGCTCAGCCTTCGTACACCTTTTTTCAGGCCGGAAAAGCCCTAAAACGGGCGTTTTTGTGGCTTTTTCGACATACCTTCCGGGGAGAGCCCCGGTGATCCGACCAAGGCTTCCCAAAGACCCGGCAGGAGTAGGAAAGCTAGGGGAAGGTTGGCTCCGGCCAGTCCGGGTGTTGAGAACTCGTCAAGACTCCGGAATATCCCTCTAACAGCCTGACCGGCCCGAAAACGGCACTTTTAAGGCATCCCAGGCCAATGGAATTACTAGACCCCAGATGATTTTCAAAGGTCAAACGAACATTGTCGATCTTAGAAGTGACATCCCTTAACCCGGTCCGGGTCCTTGGGACCCGTCCGGAGTCCGGTAAAATCCCCCAGAAGGCCTCCCCCAGGCCAGAGAGTCATAAGTATTTAATCAAACTTTCCTCCGTCGGGTAGCTCCATACCGCGATGGTGCCACTAGTTCTCGTCAGATCACTAAAGTTAAGCATCGCCGGGCCGGGATAGTACTTGGATGGGGGACCGCCTGGGAACACTCGGTGGGCTACTTTTTCGAGCGACCGTGGTTCGAGTCCAGGAGAAGTCACAGTGAAAATTTTTTTGGGTTTCTCTCATTTTTGTTTTTTTGTTTTCTAAAGTTCTTCTTTAGTCCATTCTCAACGATTGGGAGCACTGGAAAAAAATCTGGGGTCCCCCAAAAAATTTCAAATCTTGGGGTCACGTCGAAAATTATGGTGTTGACCATAGGTCCAAGTTCGAGTCGGGGTCAGGTCGAAATTTTTTTTTTTCGAAATGACCTTGGGTGAAGCCTAAAACCCTTCAAGGGATTGTAGAAAAGTCCAACCGGGGGGTCAGAGGGGGTTCCTTCGTCCTCTGGGGGTCTGCCTGAGGGGTACCCCGAGTCAAGGTAGGGGAAATTTTCGACCCACCACCACCCCAATATCACGGTGTTGACCATAGGTCTAAGTCAGGGTTAAAAGCCTTGGAAAACCCGGATTTCCGCCGAGAGCCTTTAGTGCTGTCCAAAAAGACATTTTGATCCCTTCAAAACGCGTGTTTAGTATAGCACTGATGGCCGAGTGGTATAAGGGGTCGTCGAAAAGTACGGTTTTAGGTGTTCGGTGTTCGAGAGGCCAGGGTTCGAGCCGAGGTGTGGTCTGAAATTTTTTTTCAC
>JBCAZI010000164.1:0-4681 GCA_038533095.1 Pseudomonadota bacterium | reverse complement strand
TAGAACAAGCGCGACCCCAGTGATCACACGGCAAACCGAAACGATACCGCGAAAGACGCTGTCGACCGGCCCAAGCCCTGTTTGCTTGTCGGGTGTGTCACTCATCCAAAAGGTCCCTTGTGCAAAGTAGCGCCCGACCAATAGATCGGACGCCAGCCTTGTTCATTTTAGCAGAGGTTATTCAGTGGCCTGTGCCAGCTCAACCAGTTCAACCATGCTTGGGTTCGCAGCAAGGTAATCAGCGTAGACAGGTTCCATTGCAGCCTGGAATGGGCCCTTGTCTGCAATTTCGTTGAACTGCACCCCCGCAGCTTCAACAGCTTCGCGGCTGGCCTGTGTTTGCTCTGCCCACAACTCGCGCTGGAAAACAGAGGCTTCCTCAGCTGCTGCAACAACCGCTGCCTGCATATCTGCGGACAAGGCGTTGAATTTGGATGTATTTACGCAAATACACTCAGGAATGATCAGGTGCTCTGAGAGCGAGTAGAAACCGGCAACCTCAAAGTGACCAACAGATTGGAACGATGGCAGGTTGTTTTCTGCGCCATCTACAACACCGGTGCTGAGCGACTGATAGACCTCGGCGAATGCCATTGGTGTACCGTTTCCGCCCATCGCATTCACCATACCTGTGAACAGATCATTGTTCATCACGCGGATTTTCATACCGGCTACATCATCCGGTGAATTGATTGGTCCAGTGTTGTTGTAGAAGGACCGCGCACCGGCATCGAACCAACCGATGGGCAGAATGCCTGCATCACCCATTGCGGCAGATACTTTGTCGCCGGCTGGGCCGTCCATGACGCGGAACATATGATCCACGCTGCGGAAGATGAATGGCAATGATACAAGGTTGGCTTCTTTCACGATGGGGCCAATCGGGCCAAGGTTAAAGTTGCCCACATCGATTGCGCCAAGTTGCACTTGCTCTAGCGCGTCAGGCTGGCTGCCCAAGACGCCACCATGGAAGACTTCCACATTCACCTCACCGCCGGTTTTTTCAGCCACCAGTTCTGCAAAGAGATCCATTGCAGCGGTATTGGGGTGGCCATCGCTATGGATGTTCCAAGCGCGCCAATTTTCGGCGGCGGCTGTTGATGCGACAAGGACCAGCGCCGTGGCGGTGCCCAAAAGTGCTTTCGAAATCTCTTGATACATTGTTCTCTCCCTGAGTTCTTCACCTAGTGCGTGGTTTAGCCTGCAACCGATCCTCCACGACTTTGGTTGCACCACGATGACCGCTTTGTTCCTTTGGGATTACTTACGGCATATGGTTAATTGGAGACTAGTATCCCAGAATTGTCAAGCGCGTTGTATTTTGTTAAGATTGATGTTGAGAACGAGCCATTTAGCAGATTTGTCGTCGGGCGTTTGCCTCCTTGCATGCGCTAAGCTGGCAGTCCAAGAATCACCGTGATGGTCGAAAAGTGAGAGAAGAAAATGCGCGACACTTTGGTTATCGGTGAGTCCAAATCGACCGCTGATATTGTGTTCGATAAACTGCATGAAGAGATCGCAACACTCGCCATTCTGCCCGGGTCGAAGATTTCAGAGGCGGATGTTGCGCGCCGTTTTGGGGTTTCGCGTCAACCGGCCCGCGATGCCTTTCGCCGACTTCATAATCTGGGTTTTCTTGAAATCCGCCCGCAACGCGCGACTGTAGTGCGACGGTTCTCGTTGGAAGAAATTGAATCGACCCGTTTCATACGTTTGGCTGTCGAACTCGAAGTGTTGGAAAGGGCCTGCCAGGTGTGGGATCAGGGCCGCGCTGACGCGCTTGCACAGAACCTAGATCTTCAAGCCAATGCGCTCGCAAAGAACGATATTGGTCGATTTCATGGTTTCGACTACGCATTCCATCGGCTGATCTGCGAGTTAAGCGGATTGCCGGGCGCCATTGATATGATCAACGCCTGCAAGCACAAGGTTGACCGCTTATGTGTACTCAGCTTGTCAAATAATGAAAATGCTGGCGTGCTTCTTGACGATCACCGCGCCATTGCGGTGGCGCTTGCTGATCGATCAGTGCGAGATGTGCGCGCGCTCCTTCGTCTGCATATCAGCCGGCTGGACAGGACAATTGCAGAGATTCACCAGACCCATGCGAGCTACTTCCAATAGTCCGAAGCCCGGAGAGGACCGAAAATGACCCACGCGAAACCTCAAGTAGGAGCTGTGATCGATCCATTTACATTGCCATTCGTTGGGTCAGATCAAACCGCTACCATCGGCGGCTCCAAACCAAGGTGGAGCATGCTTTTCGTCTACCGTGGGCGCCATTGCCCGCGCTGCAAGCGTTTCTTGAACAAACTGAATGCGGTCTTGCCCGATTGGACAGCGCATATGGACGTGATTGTCGCCTCGGCCGACACCGCAGAAAAGGCGGCAGCCGATTTGGATGAGTTTGGTTGGGATTTCGATCTTTGCTACGGGTTAAGCGAAGATCAGATGCGCGCCTTGGGGCTTTATGTGTCATCGCCATTGTCAGAAGCGGAAACGACGACGAAATTTGCGGAACCAGGTGCATTTGCCATCCGCCCTGACGGTACGTTGATGCTGGTTGATATTTCAAACGGGCCAGCGGCGCGACCCGACCTAGAAGAGCTATTGGATGGGATGATTTTCAACATCACAAACGATCGGCCAGTTCGCGGAACCGCGTAATCTGCTGAATCGAAGACGCAATTCTATGGCGCGGTTGAAAGCGCTTATGCAATTGACATAACTAGTATACTAGAATATCATTGACGCCTCAGAGATGCTTCAATGGTATCTTCATCATTTGCTTTCGTGTATCTTGGGGAGCGCGATGCCAACTCTAGATCGCGACCATCTATCTTGCATCGAAACCGCTACGCGGACGGTGACGGGCCTTGAAGGCACGCTTCGGCCCTGTGCCGACGGCACATGCCGGAAGGCGCAATCGCACGTTCAGCCCCATGCCTCTTATTCATAAACACCCCACCAAAGGACAGGCCATGACCCTTAAGACAGAGACCCGCTACGCAATCGACCCGACCATGGCCAAGACGCTTGATACCAGCGGTTTGCGCGAGCACTTCCACAAGGACGGTTTGTTTGCCGAGGGTGAGATTAATCTGGTCTACACGCATTACGACCGCCTGATCGTCGGCTCGGCCGTACCGGGGGCCGAGTCTTTGGCGCTTGACCATATGGCTGAAACGGGCACGCCCGGTTTTCTGGATCGTCGCGAGATGGGTATCCTGAATATTGGCGGTACCGGCACCGTCGAAGTGGACGGCCAGACGCATGTGCTGGAAAAGGGTGAGTTGCTCTATGTCGGCATGGGCGGTGGTGCGGTCACGTTTTCGGGCGCGGGGCGGTTTTATATCACGTCATCACCCGCGCATCGCAGCTGCCCCACGAAGTTGATCAAACTGAAAGATGCGCGGCGGGTTGAGTTGGGCAGCCGCGAAACGGCAAACGAACGCGTTATCATTCAGTTCCTACACCCCGAGGTTTGTGACACCTGCCAGCTCTTGATGGGATATACGCAGTTTGCCCAAGGTTCACTTTGGAACACGATGCCTGCCCATCTGCATGATCGCCGGATGGAGGCCTATCTTTACTTCGACGTCCCCGACGACGCGCGCGTCTTTCATTTCATGGGCAAACCGGAAGAAACACGCCATCTGGTCATGGCCAATGAAGAGGTCGTGATTTCGCCGCCCTGGTCAATTCACTGTGGTGCTGGCACGGCCGCCTATACGTTCTGTTGGACGATGGCTGGTGACAACGTAGATTTTGGCGACATGGATATGGTGGCAATGAGCGATCTGCGGTGACACCCATCACCGATGTCTGACTGAGATGTAGTTCAAGCGGATATCTTTGAGGCTGATTGACGCTCATCGGAAACATCCGTTTCAGGGTAGCGTCATCATTTAGCACATTCACTCGCAAGACAGACACGTTTTCCTGTTGCTGTCAGCCCCGGCTCTGCCTATGTCCGGCAGTGGGACACCCTTCCCCAACGAAGGGCCATGTTCATTCTAGTTTTCCTTATATTTTTCAGTTACTTGCATTTAGTTTGTTTTTGTCTTGTGTCAGATTTGTGCCAAAAAGCACATCAGTGACGGTCGGATCGTCCATAGCATGGGCGTAGTATTTCATGACAGTTGCAACGTCTTTCCAGCCACCTCTGACCGCGACAGTCTTGGGGTCTACACCAGCTTGTAGCATCGATGTCGCAAAGCCATGGCGGCAGCAATGCGGCGACAACGCTTGAATACCAGCCCGCTTAACGACGTTCTTCCAAACCTGGCCCACACTCTCACCTGAAGCATACCCGAAAACCAGATCATCCGGTTTACGGTTGGACGGGATATTTGCAAGTGCAGCGACCACGGGCGGAGAAAGGTGGGCTACGCGCTGATTTTCGATCTTAGTTTGATTGATCACGGCTGTTTTCCTGAACAACTCTACATCGGCCCAACGCAATGCGCAGGCCTCGCCACGACGTGCGCCTGTGCCAAACATAAACAGACACAAAGCTGCAAGGTGGGGAAGCTGGTCTTCAACCGCTTGGTCGGTGAACGCCTCGACCCAGTCCCTTGTCACGGGACTCTTGGTCTTAGCATTGGACCTGTCACGCTTTTGTTCCGCCCCAATTGCTCGTTTAAGCCACCTTTCGTTCGAATGCGACGGGGCTTTTCCA
>JBCAZI010000163.1:0-4685 GCA_038533095.1 Pseudomonadota bacterium | reverse complement strand
TGATCCGCCAGTCTGTGCACTAAAAACGGGGCGTTTTAGCAGATGTGATGCGGGATTGGTTGGATTTCTGCGCGCTGATGCGCTAGGCTTCATCACAATCAGAGCCCAAAATCGGGCCTTAGGCAGAGCAGGCACATGGAAGCAGCACACGAATTCACAATGTGGGCGTTGTTCGCGCGCGCGACAATTACCGTCAAAATCGTCATGATCATGTTGGTCGCAGCCTCGGTTTGGTGCTGGGCCGTTATCATCGATAAAACCATCCAATACCGCAAAGCACGGGCTGAGGCGGATATCTTTGACCGGGCCTTCTGGTCAGGCGAGCCTTTGGATGGGCTTTTCGATCAGATCGGGTCGGACCCTGATGGATCATCGGAAAAGATATTTGCCTCTGGCATGATGGAATGGCGCAGGTCGCATAGGCAAGATGGCGGGTTAATCGCCGGGGCCACGGCCCGGATTGACCGGTCGATGGATGTGGCGATCGCGAAAGAGGCATCGCGCCTTCAAAAGGGTTTGCCGATTTTGGCGACTGTTGGGTCGACCGCACCTTTCGTGGGCCTGTTTGGCACCGTCTGGGGCATCATGAACGCCTTTATCGAGATTGCAGAGGCACAGACGACCAACCTCGCTGTCGTCGCCCCCGGCATCGCCGAGGCGCTTTTGGCCACGGGCCTTGGTCTGTTGGCCGCGATCCCCGCAGTTGTTTATTA
The DNA here is from genome assembly GCA_038533095.1 of Pseudomonadota bacterium. Lineage (GTDB taxonomy): Bacteria > Pseudomonadota > Alphaproteobacteria > Rhodobacterales > Rhodobacteraceae > Yoonia. The sequence continues at coordinate 3,972 of JBCAZI010000163.1, read as the reverse complement.
CAACAAGTTTTCGGCTGACAGTGACCAGATTGTCAGCGGGTATGAGGCTTTCGCCGATGAATTCGCGACCATCCTCAGCCGCCAGTTGGACAGCTGATCATGGGTGCGGGTGTTATGAATTCCGGCGATGATGGCGGCAGACGCCGCCGTCGCCGCGCGCGCAAAGGCAAACCGATGTCAGAGATCAACGTGACGCCATTCGTGGATGTCATGATGGTGCTCTTGATTATCTTCATGGTCGCTGCCCCGCTCTCTGTTGTGGGTGTGCCGGTTGAACTGCCCGAAACCTCTGCCACTGCCCTGCCGGGCGATGATGAAGAGCCGTTGACAGTGACCATTACCAATGATGGCCGCGTGATGATTCAGGAAACGGATACGACCGAGGAAGAATTGGTTGCCCGCCTCACCGCCATCGCAGCAGAGCGGACCAGCGACAAGATTTTCTTGCGCGCTGATGGCCGCAATGACTGGAATCGTGTGGCGCAAATCATGGGTCTGCTGAATGCTGGTGGGTTCTCTGATATCGGATTGGTCACGGATATCGCCCCGCCCACCGCAGGCGGCGCTGACGGGTAAGACATGGCAAGCCCGGGCACCATCATTTCAGGGGTTGGCCATGTTGGGCTGATCGGCTGGCTGATTGTCGGCTGGGGGCTGACATCCGAGCCGCTGGAAATCCAGACTTTTGATGTCTCTGTGATTTCAGGGGAAGAGTTTGATCAGGCGGTCGCGCGGGCGACACCCGATCCCGGCGATGCGGACCCGACCGCCCCGGTACCACCTGTTATCAATGAAGATACGCCGCCGCCGCCTGCAGAGGAAGAACCAACAGAGATCGCACCACCGCCCGATCCGGTTGAACCGCCGGAAGATGAGGCGCCACCGCCGCCACCGCCACCCCCGCCACCTGAAACTGAAGTGACGGATGCACCACCGGCAGAGCCCGCGCCGCCGGTTGCGCCACCGCCGACACCAGATGTGGATGTCAGCGATACGCCAACACCACCGCAAGCGCCGACTGTTGCGTCGACCATCACGGCACCACCGCCGCCGGATACGAATGTGGATGATTTGGTACAGGAAGAGGTTGTCGCGGACAACAGCGCTGAGGCGGAGGTTCAGCAAGAAGAACAGGAAGCATCAGCGCCCGAAGAAACAACGACCGCGATTGTGATTGAAGATGAGGAGCCAAGCGCGCCCGTCAGTGCGGCGCCGACCACCTCGGTCCGCCCATCAACACGGCCAAGCCGCCCGACACCGCCGGTTGAAACGGCAAGTGCGCAAGAGGAGCCTGCCCAAGAAGAACCCACAGCGACAGAAACTGAAGCCAGCGAAGACGATGTCGCGGCGGCGTTAGAGGCCGCTTTAAGCGCAGCTCCGGACGCGCCCGCAGTTGCTGCAGGCCCCCCTATGACCGGCGCAGAGCGCGATAGTTTCCGCCTTGCAGTGAACAGCTGTTGGAATGTCGATCCGGGGTCGGTAGCCGCACGTGTAACGGTCGAAGTCGGCTTTAGTCTTGATCGCGAGGGCAAGGTGCGGGGCAATGAGGTGCGACTGATCTCCTCTGACGGTGATCAATCCGCGACAAATACAGCGTTCGAGGCCGCGCGCCGCGCGATCCTGCGCTGTCAGCGGGGCGGCTATCAGCTGCCCGCAGACAAATACGGCCAATGGCAGGACGTGGTGATTACCTTTGATCCCAGCGGCATGCGACTAAGATAGGCAAAGACACGCGCAGGTGAGGAGACTTGGGTTTTTCCCCCTGCTAAGATGAGACAAGAAAAGGCAAGCTTCGGGCGCGAACCCGGACAGGCGGAGTGAGGCAAAATGATGAAACAACTTTGGACCCTATTGCTGGCTTTGATGTTGGCAGGACCTGTGCTGGCGCAAAACGGGCCGTTGCGGCTGGTCATTACGGATGGTGTAATCGAACCGATCACATTCGCCGTGCCTGCGTTTGAGGCGGAAAGCCCCGCAGCCCAGCAAGCCGCCTCTGACATATCGCGCCTTGTGGTGCAGGATTTGGCAGGCACCGGCCTGTTCCGCGAGGTGCCGGCCACAGCCTTTATTAGCCAAGTCAGTTCTTTCGTGCAGCCTGTCGCCTTTCCTGATTGGCGCGCAATCAATGCGCAGGCCCTGATCGTGGGTGCCGTCAACGTCAGCGGCAACCAACTGACCGTCAAATTTCGCCTTTACGATGTCTTCTCTGGCCAGGAACTGGGGCAGGGTCTGCAATTTGCGGGCACCGTCGATGGTTGGCGCCGTATGGGGCATAAGGTGGCTGATGCCGTCTATAGCCGGATTACAGGCGAGGGCGGTTATTTCGACAGCCGCGTAGTGTTTGTATCTGAGAGCGGGCCAAAGGATGCGCGTCAAAAGCGCCTCGCGATCATGGATTTTGATGGGGCGAATGTGCAATTCCTGACCGATAGCAGCAGCATCGTGCTTGCACCGCGCTTTTCGCCCAACGGTGACCGCGTACTTTATACCAGTTTTGAGAGCGGCTTCCCCCGCATCAACGTCCTCAACGTCGCCAATGTCGGCCGTCAGCAGTTGCAGACCGCGCCGGGCGAGATGGCCTTCAGCCCGCGCTTTTCGCGCGATGGGCGGCAAGTGATCTACAGCCTGTCGAATGGTGGTAACACCGATATCTACCGTACCGACCTGGGTACGGGCCAGCATGTGCGCCTGACCTCGGCCCCGTCGATTGAAACAGCGCCCAGCCTGTCACCCGACGGCAGCCAGATCGTGTTTGAAAGTGACCGTTCCGGCAATCAGCAACTTTACATTATGTCTGCCAACGGGGGCGAGGCGCGTCGCATTTCCTTTGGCGAAGGGCGTTATGGCACGCCCGTGTGGTCGCCACGCGGTGATCTGGTAGCCTTTACCAAGCAAAATGCAGGTCGCTTCCATATCGGTGTGATGCGCATTGATGGGTCAGAAGAACGCCTGCTCACATCTTCGTTTCTTGACGAAGGGCCGACATGGTCGCCCAATGGGCGGGTCATCATGTTTAGCCGCGAAACCCAAGGGGCAGGGGGCTCATCGTCAATGTACTCTGTTGATATCTCGGGTCGGAACCTGAAAGCCGTGCCTTTGCAAGGGGGCGCCTCTGACCCGTCATGGGGCCCGCTACAGCCGTAATGATGTGTGATTCCCTAATGGCGAAAGCCATGCTAAGGTACAAAGAAAAAGCAGAGCAGTCAGATAAACAGGATGAAACCCTATGACAGTTTTTAAGAAAGCGGCGGTCTTACTTTTGGTGTTGGCAACAGCGGCCTGTACGAACCCTGATCGGTTTGGCGGTGGCGCTGGCGGGGCAGGTAGTACAGATGGTGCGGGCGCAAATGCCGGCGTGGCAGGTTCAGCCAGCGATCCGACCAGCCCCCTTTTCTTCAACCAGACAATTGGCGACCGCGTCCTTTTTGCGGTCGATACATCGACAATCACGCCAACTGGTCAGACCATTCTTGATGGTCAGGCCCAGTGGTTGCTGACGAATGCGGATTACCGCGCGGTGATAGAAGGCCACGCTGATGAACAGGGCACACGCGAATACAACCTTGCCCTCGGCCAGCGCCGTGCCAATGCCGTGCGCGAATATCTGGTCTCGCGCGGTGTGCCCGCGACACGCCTGCAAGTGACAAGCTTTGGTAAGGAACGCCCCATCGCGGTTTGTTCTGAGGAAAGCTGTTACGCGCAAAACCGTCGGGCCGTTACCGTTCTTTCATTCTCAGCTGTCACAAGCTGACCCGGACCGAAGGGAACCCATTGATGTTGCACCGTATCGTTGTTGTCTGCGGATTACTGCTGTCGCCATTGCCTGCCCTCGCGCAGCAAGAAACATTGGCCGACATCCGACAACAACTGACGGCGCTATTTGTTGATGTACAAAGGTTGAAGCGGGAACTGTCGACGACAGGTGGCCTGAACACAGGCATTGTGGGCAATACGCCACTGGATCGGCTTAAT
>JBCAZI010000162.1:0-4689 GCA_038533095.1 Pseudomonadota bacterium | reverse complement strand
GGCCGCATTGCTGATCGCCGCTGCCGTTAATGCGGATGATGATGACGACGATGATGAGGAAGAAGTGATGAACGGCGATACTATGATGTTCTGATTGACCCGCTCTTGTAGGTCCAAAACCTTACGCAAAAGGCAGGCCCACGGTCTGCCTTTTTTATTGCTGGCGCGCATTGCACGATTGTCCCACACCAGCTTCACGCCTTGCAACACATCATCTGCGATTGGCGCTTTTTTAAAGGGCCAATAGTGCGACTTCATCAAACCATTGGACCTGCTTCCTAATTTTTAGTAAACGCTTGCGATGTGAAGGGTAGCTTGTACACCTTTCCGCCTTGCTTGAATGGAGTACTGATATGCGCTTTACAACAACACTTGCCGCTGCAACCGCCATTGCAGTGTCCACAGTTGCTGCCAACGCCGGTGGCCTGGCCGATGAAATCGTCGAAGCCCCTGTCGTCGCAGCAGAGCCTGCACCGGCTGCCACATCTTCTGTCAGCCCAACTTACATCGTTCTGGGCGTGCTGGCCGCACTGCTGATCGCCGCTGCCGTTAATGCGGATGATGATGACGACGATGATGAGGAAGAAGTGATGAACGGCGCGATGATCGACCTAAATCCGTGATTTCAGATCACTGATCCTGATCCAAAGGCAGGCCAATGGCCTGCCTTTTCATTTTACCGCCCTGCCAGCATCGCAAGCCGGATCAACACACGCTCCATCAATGCATGCGGTGGCGCGGTGTTTGCTGATCGTAATTGCAGGTCTACATCCGTCAGCGCCGTCAGCGCCCTCTCCAACCGATCACGGCCCCAATGGCTGGCTTGCCTGACCATCTTGTCTCGGCGCGGGCCAAAGACCGGCGGCCGCAAACGCCCCGCCCCCGCGGCAGGACCGCCCGGATCAGAGGCGAGCACATGCAGCCGGCGAAAATGACGCATCGCACCGATGCTGAGCGTCACAGGCGTCACACCTTGGGCATAGAGGTTACGCAACAGCGGACCCAAGCGGTCAGCCTGACCTGTCGTGACGACATCAAGCACGTCGTCGACATCAACTTCGGCTGACTGTGGCGCATTGGCCATCACATCCGCAATGCTCAGCGGGGTATCATCACCGCGCTTATACAGGCTGACCTTATCAATCGTCTGCCTGAAATCGCCGGGTTCAAGACTGCCCGCCAGTGACATCAGCATATCCATCACATCGCGGTCTGGCAGTGTGATGCCTGCGTCCTTCAACGCTTGTTCGACATCCGCCATTGTGGGGGGATCATCGTACAGCCCGATGGCAACCGCATTGCCATGCCCTTCAACGACCTTGCGAAGGGCCGATTTCGCGGTCAGCTGTCCCGCTGTGATCACAACCTGCGCATCACCCGCCTGCCAATCAGCCAAGGCAGCCGCAATCACCTTGGACAGCCCGTCAGTTGCATCCTCGACGAAAGCCACCCTGTGGCCCGGGAAGAACCCTTGCGCCTTGATTGCATCATCCAGCAAGGCTGGATCCTTGCGCAGGTCAGCGGCATTGATACGGGTCAGCCGCATCTCCTCCTCGCCCTGCGGACCGACAAGTGCTGCGATGACCTGCTGGCGCTTGTCCGCCACGCGCATCGGGTCAGCGCCAAAGATCAACAGTGCGGCATGCGTTGGGTCCGGCTGGCGGAAATAGCTATTGGCGGCAGCACCCGTCAGTTTCATTGCGGGGGCTCAAGACCAAGGATCAGAACGCGGCTAACGATCAGATCAGCCAGAATGACCGACAAACGCGCTTCTGCATCATCGCGAGTGGCCTGGGTTGCGATGGTCGAACCTGTGGCGGAATAGCTGGTGAATCCCTCAACCTCGCCACGATCAATGAGCTGGCCCGTTGTCACGTCTTGCAAAGACCAGGTTGCCTGACCAATCAAGTTGAAACGCGAGGTATCACCATCTGACGTGATCGCCGCAGACCTTTGTGACGAACTGACAGTGGTCGTCAGTGTATAGCGCGGTGCTGGACTGCGCCCCAGCCGGTCCTCCAACCGTTCACGCAGCCTGAAACCCGCAACACTTTCATCCGTCTCATAGGCGACCAGCCCCCGCAGCCCCTGATCACCACCATAGATCGGGGCAAAGCCGCAGCCCGCCAGCCCCATCAGCGTGATGAGCATCGCACGGCGGGGGATCAGCTTAGATGACAATGTTCACAATCCGTCCCGGAACAACGATCAGCTTTTTCGGGGCAGCCCCGTTCAGCGCATTTTGCACAACATCCAAGGCCAGCGCCATCTCTGCCACCGCCTCCTTGGATGCATCGGCGGCCACCTGAATTTCTGCGCGGCGCTTGCCATTGATCTGGATCGGCATAGTCACCGTATCCTCAACCAGCATCGCCTCATCCGCGACGGGCCAAGGCGCGTTGGCGATCAGGCCTTCGCCACCCAGCATCGTCCAAATCTCTTCCGACAAATGCGGGGTCATGGGCGACATCAGCTGCGCCAAGACCTTGGCGGCCTGACGTTTCGCAGCACCACCCGCCTTGGATTTCGCCAGCACGTTGGTGAACGCATAAAGCTTTGCAATGGCGGCGTTAAAGCCAAAGGTCTCGACCCCCATCGTTACATCATGGATGGCTTTATGCATGGCGCGCAGCAGATCTTCATCACCGGCACCCGCACCGTCATCCATCGCGGCGATATCACTGGCCACGCGATGCACGCGGTTCAGGTGCTTATAAGTCGCCTCAGCACCCGAGGCGGTCCATTCAACATCACGTTCTGGCGGACTGTCGGACAGCACAAACCAGCGTGCCGTATCCGCACCGTATCTGGCCAGAATATCATCAGGGTCGACGACATTCTTTTTAGACTTCGACATTTTGGCAGAGGGGATTACTTCAACTGCCTGGAAGGCCTGCATTACTTGAGACGTCTCTTCACCAGTGGAGATGTAATTAGCTTCCGCAAACAGTGATGGAGGGCCGTCCTTCAATTTCACGAATGGTTTCCCATCTTTCCAAATCACATCCTCCGGTAAGTGATAGACAGGTCTATCACCAACTCCGCGGGTTTGGTAAATCTCATGTGTCACCATGCCTTGCGTAAACAGCGCATCAAACGGCTCTTCCGTACCTTCCGGCAGATGTCCGGTCATTTGCATCGCGCGGGCAAAGAAGCGGCTATAGAGCAGGTGCAAAATCGCATGCTCGATCCCGCCGATATATTGGTCGACGTTCATCCAATAGGCGGCATCTTCGACATTGGTGGGCGTGTCGGCATCAGGGGCGGTGAAGCGTGCGAAATACCAAGAGGAATCGACGAAAGTATCCATCGTATCCGTTTCACGCTTGGCAGGTTTGCCACAAGCGGGGCAGGCGCAGTCGCGCCAGGTCGGATGACGATCCAGCGGGTTACCTGGCACATCAAAGCTGACGTCATAGGGCAGCTCGATCGGCAGGTTTTCCTGTCTTTCAGGCACTACGCCACAGTCATCACAATGAACAACCGGGATCGGACACCCCCAATAGCGCTGGCGCGACAGGCCCCAGTCGCGCAGACGGAATTTGGTGACACCTTGGCCAATGCCATTGGCCTCACAAAAGGCAATCGCGGTGGCGATACCATCGTCACCGGTCTGCTCGGTCTCGCCTGCGAAGCCGCGAATGTAGATTACCTTCTCGGACTTTGGCGGCACGTAAGCCTCGCCGCCATCCTCTGGCATCGTCACACCCTCGTCCTTCACAGGAGCATAGGTGCTAACAACAGGCAGCCCGTACTTACGCGCAAAATCCAGATCGCGCTGATCGTGGGCCGGGCAGCCAAAGATCGCGCCGGTGCCATAGTCCATCAGAATAAAGTTCGCGATATAGACGGGCAGATCAGGCTGACCTGCCATCGCGTGTTTGACTGTCAGACCTGTGTCAAAGCCCAGCTTATCCGCCTTCTCGATCGCCTCAGCCGTTGTGCCACCCTTGCGACATTCAGCGCAGAAGTCGGCAACCGCCTCATCCTTCGCTTCCAGCTCTTTCGCCAACGGATGATCGGGGGAAATACCCACGAAAGACGCGCCCATCAACGTGTCGGGCCGTGTCGTATAAACCTCAATCTCGCCACCGTCGGTGCGCTGGAAGGCAAACTGCAAACCGCGCGACTTGCCGATCCAGTTCGCCTGCATCAGTTTCACCTTGGCAGGCCAGTTGTCCAGCCCGTCAATGGCGGCCAGCAATTCCTCGGAATAGTCGCTGATCTTGAAGAACCATTGCACCAGCTCGCGCCGTTCCACCTCGGCCCCGGACCGCCAGCCTTTGCCGTCAATCACTTGCTCATTCGCCAGCACGGTCATATCGACCGGGTCCCAGTTGACCACGGCTTTCTTGCGGTAAATCAAACCTTTAGACAGGAAATCAATGAACAGGGCCTGCTGCTGGCCATAGTATTCCGGGTCGCAGGTGGCAAATTCGCGGGACCAGTCAATCGACAGGCCCAGCGGTTTCATCTGCGCTTTCATGTCGGCGATATTGCTGTAGGTCCAATCCTTGGGGTGCCCACCAGATGCCATCGCCGCATTTTCAGCAGGCATCCCAAAGGCATCCCAGCCCATCGGATGCAGGATGTTGTGCCCCGTGGCTAGCTTATACCGCGCGATCACATCACCCATGGTATAGTTGCGCACATGCCCCATGTGGATGCGGCCGGACGGATAAGGAAACA
>JBCAZI010000161.1:0-4788 GCA_038533095.1 Pseudomonadota bacterium | reverse complement strand
CGGCTGCTGCCTATAGCTGATGTAAAGCGGGTGTTTGGGGTGGCCATGTTTGCTGAGCCCAAGCGTGTAAAGCGGTTGACCCGTTTGGCGCAGCAATACCGCGACCTGCGGGCCACGGTCCAGATGGGCACCATGTGTTCCCCAAGCTGCGATAATCTGATCCGCCCATGCCGCCCCTGCGATCAGAACCGCATCATTCGCGGGCCCCACCGGGTCTGCAGCCTTGCGCATTTGAAACGGATCCGTATCGCGCCAGGCAAAGATATTGGTCACCTGAAACGCGCCAAACCCCAACGCCCGCGCCCGCCGTTCGCAGCGCTCGACCGTGGGGTCGTTTTGCACTTCGGTCGCTTTGGACGGGTTCAGCATGACAAACAGCACGCGCTTTCCTGCGTCATCCCACGTCCGGGTCAAAGAATAGCGATAACGCTCGCAGTCCGAATAGAGAGCCGTTGAAGGCGCATCATCCTTGGTATGCGTCCGCGTAATCACTTAGGCCACAAAGACACGCGTGGGCTGCAACTCACCCCCGCGATAGGTGCCAACGGCAATGGCCTTGCCATCGTAAGAGGCCCAGACCTCTTCTCCGTATTCAACATCCGAGGCAATGACCGAGGCCGGGTTGCCATTGCGCAGCTTGGCGACACTTTCCGCCAGGCAGCGCACCTCTGGCAGATCGCTTAAACCCACCTCTAGCGGCTGCAGATAAGCGTCCAGATGAGGGGTCTTCGCCATGGCATCGACCTGTTCCAGCGTTACCCCATCGGTCGCCTGAAACGGGCCCGACCAGATGCGACGCAGCGATTTGACGTGAGCCTTGCAACCCAGCGCATCGCCCAGATCACGCGCGATGGACCGGACATAGCCGCCCTTGCCACAGGTCATCTCAAGAACAACATGGTCTGCATCAGGACGGTCAATCAGCAACAACTCTTCCACCCATAACGGCCGGGCGGCAAGCGCCATTTCCTCACCATCGCGGGCCTTCTTATAGGCACGCTCACCATCCACCTTCACAGCAGAAAACTGCGGCGGCACCTGCATGATGTCACCAATAAACGCCCCCAAGGCGGCTTTGATGGCATCATCATCAGGACGCAGACCAGAGGTCGCAATCACCTCACCCTCGGCATCATCGGTGTTGGTGGCCTGCCCCAAGCGGACAGTAAAACTGTAGGCTTTCAGCGCGTCCGTAATATAGGGCACAGTCTTCGTCGCCTCACCCAATGCCACAGCCAAGACACCCGTCGCCTCAGGATCAAGCGTACCGGCATGACCCGCCTTTTTGGCATCCATCGCCCAACGCACTTTGTTCACCACGGCGGTCGAGGTGATGCCCGCAGGTTTGTCCACCACCAGCCACCCCGAAATATCGCGACCTTTGCGTCTGCGTGCCATACCATCGCCCTTTGTCAGAATGGGCGCTTGCTAGTGGGTCCTATGGCGGGGGTCAATATGGACAACGGGCGGAACATGCAGCAAGCTTGCCGCAGTCACCCTACCAGCAGAAAGCAGATGCATGGCCACAGCGCTCCTTGTCCGCAATCGCAACTTTCGGCTTTTGTTTAGCGCAGGTGCGCTGACAAACCTTGGCGACGGGCTGGTTATTCTTGCGCTGCCCTGGTTGGCGACTTTGATGACCGACAACGCACTGATGATCGGCGCGATCGCCGCCGCCGGGCGTTTGCCGTGGTTGTTGTTCGCGATCCCCGCAGGCGTGGTTATTGACCGTGTGGACCGGCGCAAATTAATCGCGCGGGCCGACCTTCTGCGCGCCGTCATCGCATTCGCGATCATGCTGCTGGCGATGCAAGAGCATGAGGCAGGCGCCGTCTGGCTCTTGGCAGGTTTAGCCTTCTTGCTGGGCTCAGCCGAGGTGCTCCGCGACAATGCAGCACAAACCATATTGCCGTCGATCGTCGCATCAGAGGACCTTGAAAAAGCAAATGGTCAATTGTGGAGCACTGAACAACTGACCGGCCAATTCATTGGACCCCCCTTGGCGGGTGTGTTGATTGCCTCAAGCATCGCATTGCCATTTGGCATTCATGCGGCATTCCTGACTTTAGCCGCCGGATTGGTATGGCTGATCACGCTGCAACCCACGATCAAAGTGGAAACCGGCTTCTGGCAGGCGCTGAAGGAGGGGATCGCCTTTATGCGTGGCGATGCCATGCTGTTGCGACTGGCCATTGTGCTGGGCATTGCGAATTTCATCGCCACGGCCACCATCACGGTACAGGTGCTGTTCGCGCAGGATGTGCTGCACCTATCACCCGCCGCCTACGGTCTGGTTCTATCGGCCGCGGCATTAGGCGCGATATCGGGCAGCCTGTTCGCGCCGTGGCTGACGCGCATGTTTGGCATCCAGCTTTGCCTTTATGCGTCTGTCGCCGGTTGGGGGATTGGATACGCGGTAATCGGACTGACATCGCAGGGCGTCGCGATGGGCATCGCCCTCTACGGTGTGATGGCCGCAGCCATGCTGTGGAATGTGATCACCGTATCCTGGCGCCAACGCCGCATCCCGTCCGAGCTCTTGGGCCGCGTCAACAGCATCTACCGCTTCTTCGGCTGGGGTTCGATGCCCCTCGGTGCACTGGCCGGCGGTGGGTTGGTCGCCTTGCTTGAAAATGATCTCGGGCGCGAAATGGCGATCCGCGCGCCCTTCCTCTTGGCAGGGCTCGCCTGTGCGGCGCTACTGGTCTATGCCATCTTCAAGCTACGGTTGGACTAGCCGCCTTCCAGCACTTCAAGGAAAGCCGCGCCAAACCTCTCGGCATATTTGTCACCTATCACACGGGTCAGGTTATCCATATCAGCCCCGCGCAGCTGGGCCACTTTGGCTAGCATAGAGGCCGAACAACTCATCGGTTTATCCGCCCCATGCGGGCCGCGATTAAGCGAGGCCTGCACCTGCATCAGCCGGTCGTAAACCGCACCCTCATCGCGCCCCGCCAGTTTGCGACGCATCGGATGCACCTCTTCCACAGCACCCGCGATAACCTCAAGAAACGCACGCCCGTAGTTTTCCAGCTTCTTGGCGCCCACGCCGCCGATATGCGCCATCTCATCCAGCGTCATGGGTCGTTTCTCGGCCATCTCGATCAGCGTACGATCATTGAAGATGATATAGGCAGGCACATTGGCCTGTTCGGCCAGATAACGCCGCTTGGCCTTCAGCGCGGACAACAGCGGGGCATCTTCTTCGCTGACCAGCATCCGTACCTTGGGGCCAGAGCCGCGCGCGGCCTTGATCGTATCCTTGCGCAGTTCAATCGTCGCTTCGCCCCGCAAAATGGGCCGCGCATGTTCCGTCATCCGCAGCGCGCCATGGCGTTCGCGATCGGGGCGCAACAGGTCATGCCCCATCATCTGCCGGAAAATCGCCTGCCATTGGCGTTTGTCATAGTCCTTACCAACGCCGTAAGTGGGCAGGTTGTCATGGCCGCGTTGCTGTATTTTGTCGGTAGGATTGCCTAGCAGAATATCAATCAGATGGCCCGCCCCAAACCATTCCTCGGTCCGCAAGGCTGCAGAAAGGGCCATACGCACCGCCGTCGTACCATCGAACACCTCAGCCGGTTTGTCGCAAAGGTCGCAATGCCCGCAAGGGCCGGGGCTTTCGCCAAAATACTCCAACAGGTTCTGGCGACGACAGCGCAGCGCCTCTGCCAGCCCCAACAGCGCATTCAGCCGTCCGTGATCCGCAGCACGGCGTTCGGGCGGGGCCAATCCCTCATCGATTTGCTGGCGACGATAGCGGATGTCATCTGGGCCAAATAGCGTGAGCGTTTCCGCAGGCGCGCCATCACGGCCCGCGCGGCCGATTTCCTGATAATACGCCTCGATCGACTTCGGCAAATCGGCATGCGCAACCCAGCGGATATCTGGCTTATCAATCCCCATGCCAAAGGCGACCGTGGCACAAACAATCAAGCCATCCTCCTGCTGGAAACGACGCTCGACTATGCGCCGATCCTCTGCCTCCATCCCGCCATGATAATGGCAGGCACGGTGGCCCGTCTCGGATAGCGCCTTGGCCAATGTTTCGGTCTTCGCCCGCGTGCCGCAATAGACGATCCCAGACTGCCCCTTGCGCGCAGCGGCAAAGTTTAGGATCTGATTGCGCGGCCCATCTTTGACGGCAAAGGTCAGATGGATATTGGGCCGGTCAAACCCGCGCAAAAACGTGGCGGGCTGCTGGCCACCAAATAGCTTTACAATAATCTCTTCGCGGGTCTCTGCATCCGCCGTCGCGGTAAAGGCCGCCAAAGGCACATCCAGCATCCGCTTCAGCTCACCAATCCGCAAATAATCCGGGCGGAAGTCATGCCCCCATTGGCTGACGCAATGGGCCTCATCCACCGCAATCAGGCTGATACCCGCACGGCGTAGCATGTTCATGGTCCCGCCAGAGGCCAAACGCTCAGGCGCCATATACAAAAGCTTCAGCGAACCTGCTTCTAACGCCTGCCACACAGCATCGGTTTCTTCAGGGGTGTTGCCAGAGGTCAGCGCGCCCGCTTCAACCCCCGCCTCGCGCAGCCCGCGCACCTGATCACGCATCAGGGCAATCAGCGGGGAGATAACAACGGTTACACCGTTGCGGGCCAAGGCAGGCAATTGAAAACAAAGGGATTTACCGCCACCCGTAGGCATAATCGCAAGGGTGTTTTCCCCTGCAATCACGGCATTAACGATCTCTTCCTGACCGGGGCGGAAGGCATCAAAGCCGAAAACGTCACTCAAAAGCGATGTGGTGGACAAAACTAACCCTGTTTTTTG
>JBCAZI010000160.1:0-4798 GCA_038533095.1 Pseudomonadota bacterium | reverse complement strand
CCGATGCGCGCTGCGCGCATCGGCGACGGTCGGTTTGATGCGCTTCGCCTCCAGCGCTTCGCAGGCTTTGGTCACTTCCTGCAAGCGTGTGCCGAAGGACAGGATCGCCACGCGGCTGCCCTCACAAATCATGCGGCCTTTGCCGATCTCCAACAGTTCCGGGTTGTCCGGCATTTCAACACCCACGCCTTCCCCGCGCGGGAAACGAAAAGCAATCGGCCCTGCGTCATGCGCTGCCGCTGTGGCGACCATGCGCACCAGTTCAGCCTCATCGGCGGCAGCCATCACCACGAAACCGGGCAAGTTCGACAAGTAACCCACATCGAAAGACCCCGCATGGGTCGCCCCATCGGCCCCCACCAGCCCCGCGCGATCAATCGCAAAGCGTACCGGCAACCGCTGGATCGCGACATCATGCACAACCTGATCATAGCCACGTTGCAGGAACGTCGAATAAAGGGCACAGAACGGGCGCATGCCCCCAGCGGCAAGGCCCGCGCTGAAGGTCACTGCGTGTTGTTCGGCGATACCCACGTCAAAGCAACGGCTGGTGTAGCGTGCCATAAATTTAGTCAGCCCTGTGCCATCAGGCATCGCCGCAGTCACCGCACAAATCTTGGGATCATCAGCGGCCAGCTTGCACAGGCTTTCCGAAAAGACAGAAGTGTAGGATGGCGCATTGCTCGGCGCCTTCTTCTGCTCACCCGTGATCACATCAAACTTGGCCGTCGCATGGCCCTTGTCGCTCGCACGCTCGGCCGGGGCATAGCCCTTGCCTTTTTTCGTGATCGCATGGATCAGGATGGGGCCATCTGCACGTGCTTTGACGGTACGCAGTACTGATAGCAGCTGCTCCATATCATGCCCGTCAATCGGGCCGAGGTAAGAGAACCCAAGCTCCTCAAACAAGGTCCCACCCACGGTCATATGCTTCAGCATATCCTTGGCGCGCTTGGCCCCTTCGCGGAAGGGTTCGGGCAGCAAGGACACGGCCCCTTTTGCCGCCGCTTTGAATTCCTGAAACGGCTCGCCCGCGTAAAGGCGCGACAGATAAGATGACATCGCACCCGTGGGGGGCGCGATCGACATCTCATTATCATTCAGGATCACGATCAACCGCTTGCCCAGATGGCCTGCGTTATTCATCGCCTCATAGGCCATGCCAGCAGAGAGGGCGCCATCACCGATCACGGCAATCGCATCGCCGCCCTCACCGCCCAGATCACGGGCCACTGCAAAGCCAAGGGCGGCCGAAATCGACGTGCTGGAATGGGCCGCACCAAACGGGTCATAGGGGCTTTCCGACCGTTTGGTAAAACCACTCAGGCCCCCTTCGGTCCGCAAGGTGCGAATACGGTCACGACGGCCCGTCAGGATCTTATGGGGGTAGCACTGATGGGACACATCCCAGATAATCTTGTCCTTTGGAGCATCGAATACGGCATGCAGGGCAACTGTCATCTCAACCACACCCAGACCGGCACCCAAATGGCCACCGGTGACAGAGACCGCCGAAATCGTCTCGGCCCGCAGCTCATCGGCCAGTTGACGCAGCTGGGCGTCAGAAAGGCCTTTCATATCGTCAGGCGTGTTCACGCGGTCCAAAACGGGGGTGTGGGGTTGGTCAGACATAGCGACCCTTCTTAATGCGTACGCGCGATCACAAATTGAGCGGCTTCTTTCAACGTATCCGCATCATCACCGTAAGGAGATAGCGCATCGCAAGCCTCTTCCACCAGAGAGGCCGCGCGGCTTTTTGCCCCATCGAGGCCCAGCAGGGACACGAAGGTGGCCTTGCCAGCAGCGGCGTCCTTGCCCACGGCCTTGCCGACAGTTGCAGCATCGCCCGTGGCATCCAGCACATCATCAGCGATCTGAAAGGCCAGCCCAAGACGCGCACCGTAGATGGATAGAGGTTCGCGTTCAGCCTCAGCCATACGTGGGCCCACAAGGGCGGACCAGGTGATCAGCGCACCTGTCTTGGCCGCTTGCAAGTCCATGATCTGTTCCAAATCCAACGGCACAGCAGCAGTCTCTGCCGCGATATCAGCGGCCTGCCCGCCCACCATGCCACGCACACCAGCGGCATTGGCCAAAGAGATCAGCAAGTTCAGCTTTGCCCGCGGCCCACATTCGGCCTGTACCAGCAATTCAAAGGCCAGCGCCTGCAAGCCGTCACCGGCCAGAACGGCCGTCGCCTCATCCCATTTCTTATGCACGGTCGGATGGCCCCGGCGCAGATCATCATCATCCATACAAGGCAGATCATCATGGACCAGCGAATAAGCATGGATACATTCAATCGCGGCGGCGGCACCGGCGGCAGCAACCGGGTTGATACCCAGCATACGTGCGGTTTCCAAAGCCAGAAATGCGCGCAGGGCCTTACCACCAGATGCTGCATAAAGCATCGCTGCGGCCACATCGCCATCCAATCCGGTCAGCGCGAAACCAATCCGTGCCTCGGCAATCTTGGATGCGTTTACCAATGCATCCTGTAGCGGTTTGCGCTGCAGCGCCGCAATTTGCACAGGCTCAGCCATCAAGCGGTGCCGTCCCGGCGGGCTGGCCACCTTCACCCAAAGTGATCTTGGCAACCTTTTCCTCGGCCTCTTTCAGCTTGGCTTCGCACCGTGCTTTCAACGCAGCTCCCCGCTCATAAAGGGCGATGCTTTCATCCAATGCCACATCGCCGCGTTCAAGCTGGCCGACAACGGTTTCCAACTCTTTAATGGCGTCTTCAAAGCTCATCTTTTCAACGTCACTCATCGGCCACGTTCCTCCAATACCTTCACATGGGCTGCTGCTGATGCGCCCAATGCTGCCAAGTCATATCCGCCTTCCAAACTCGATACCACCCGGCCCTGACAATGCTGGTCGGCCAGGTCACACAGGCGTTCCGTCACCCAACCAAAATCCTCGGTCGTCAGGTTCATACCCGCCAAGGGATCATCCATATGTGCATCAAATCCAGCCGAAATTATGACAAGTTGCGGAGAGAATGCGTCAACACGCGGCAGCACATCCCGCTCCATCACATCGCGAAAAGGCTTTGATCCTGTCCCTTCGGGGAGTGGGACATTCAACACATTGTCTACGCCCACCTCATGCACCGCACCCGTGCCGGGATAAAGCGGCGACTGATGGGTTGAGCAAAACAAAATACGCGGATCATCCTCGACCAGATCCTGGGTGCCATTGCCGTGGTGGACATCAAAATCAACAATCGCAATACGGTCCAACCCGTGATGGTCCAACGCATGTTTGGCCCCGATGACAACATTGCCGAAAAAGCAAAACCCCATCGCGGTCTGACGTTCCGCATGATGGCCGGGCGGGCGCACGGCAGCAAAAGCATTCGCGACCTCACCACCCAGCACCATATCAACCGCGCGGACAACACCACCCGCAGCACGATAAGCGGCCTGCAACGTACCAACGGACATATGGGTATCGGCATCCAAAGAGCGCCATCCTTCATTCGGGGCGGCAGCACGGACCGCATCCACATGGGCCTTTGGATGGGCACGCAGCAGATCATCCTCTGCCGCCAAAGGCGCCTTCACGCGCTGCAGATCAAAACCCTCCAGCGCGCCCAAAACCGCATCCAGTCGGGCGACCTGCTCAGGATGGCCGGGGGGCGTGACGTGGTCCGCACAATCGTCATGAAAAATCAAAGCTGTTGTCATGAGGACAAAAGAGGGGATTCAAGGCCAAAGCACAACCGTCTTTCTATTCTCGCTTGTTGACAGTGCGCCTTGCGTTAGGCTGTCGGTATGCTCCGCTTCCTATTGCACGCCACAATCGTCTTGCTGCTCACCGTGCTCACCCAGATTGGCGGTCTGGCATGGCTTGCCGCACGCGTGTTCCGCAGAAAGTTTCTGTCTTTCCTATTGATCTACGGCGCGATGACGCTCGCCGCTGTCTGGATCGCCCCCAGTTTTGGGCGGACCGCGCTTATTTGTACTAGCGATGGTCCGCTCCAGGTACAAAGCTGGATGTACTGCGCTTTGAATCGCAACTACGTCGTGCCCGAACTTGCAGATGTCTTAGAAGAAACAGCGCTGACGATGGACCAGCGCTACCCCGGCACGATAACGCTCGTGCTGGACGCGAATTTCCCGTTCTTCGACGACTTCCCGCTGCTGCCACACCTATCACATGACGACGGCGAAAAAGTGGACCTCGCCTTCTACTATCAAGACGCAACAGGCTATCTGCCGGGCGCAACCCGGTCCCCCATCGGCTATTTTGCGTTCGAGCAAGGACCAACAAACTGCGCCACAACCTGGCCGTCGCTGAGATGGGACTTTGCTACGTTGCAGCCCATCTGGCCAAACTACACGCCAGAGCCACAACGCAACCGCGCCGTCTTGCAAATCCTGGCGGATGATCCACGCGTTGGGCGCATTTTCGTCGAACCCCATCTGGTCCAAAGCCTAGACGCTGCACACCCTAAAATTCGCTTTCAGGGATGCCGTGCCGCCCGCCATGACGATCACATCCACCTACAGCTCAGATAAACGCCAGAGCACACATCTTCTCATGTTCCAAAATACCTCGGGGGAGGAGCGTAGCGACGGGGGCAGCGCCCCTATTCCGGCGCCAACATATACCCGGCACCCCGCACAGTCTGCAGGTACCGCGGCTGCTTGGGATCAACCTCAATCTTCCGCCGCAACCTTGTGATCTGGACATCCACGGCACGTTCCTGCGTCTGGCCACCAGACCGGCTGAGCTCCTCGACCAGCCGCGTTCGTGTGACGGCCTCACCCGGACAGCCTGAGAAAATACGCAT
>JBCAZI010000159.1:0-4822 GCA_038533095.1 Pseudomonadota bacterium | reverse complement strand
CGCGGGGTTTGGACAGGCAATCCGTGATCTCCTCATCGCTGCCTAAGCGTCATCGCACATTTGTTTCGAATGAACGGAAAGCTGGCGCCAGCGAACGTGTTTCGTCCGGCCATGAGCTTCGCCCCATAGCTGTAGGCATCTCCGGAGCACAAAACGTGCCCGCTTCTATGCTCAAGCAAGATTGGTGAGTGACCGACTTAAGGCGGCATAAGCCTCTGAGCTTATGTCTGCTATTGCTCGATCCCGGCCAATCGAGGGACCACTTGGATAAAGTATTGATTTCATCCACACTGTACTCGATACGTCGTTACGGTGGGGATGAGCATGCAGATACAGAGTGTCGTTATCGCCGATGATCATGCATTGGTTCGAGAGGCCATCTGCGGTGTGGTAGATCGTATCCCGTCAGCAAAAATCGTGTCGCAAGCGTCCAATGGCATCGAGGCGATCGCGGCGATACGCCTGCACAAGCCCAACCTGTTAATATTGGACGCTGCAATGCCTTTGGCCCGAGGTATAGAGGTTTTCGCAGAAACACGTCGCTGGAGTCCTGACACGCGTGTTGTCTTGGTGACCGGCTTCACCTCAACCGCGATACTACTCGATTGGATAGATGCTGGTGTTGACGGCATTGTTTTGAAAACTTGCTCAACCGAAGTAATGAAAACGGCGTTCGAAACCGTTTTACGCGGATCGAATTATATTGCTGAAGACATCTCGACCTTGCTTGAGAACCGTCCAAGCCGCCAATCGATGACGAGCCGAGAGCGGGAAGTTCTCAGCCAGCTGGCAAATGGGAGAACCAATTCTGAGATCGCGGACCAACTCGCGATTAGCGTCAAAACCGTCGAAAAACACCGCGCCAGTCTGATGTCCAAGTTGGGCGTTCATTCGATTGCGGAGTTAATGGTCTGCGCGCTTAGAGAGGGCTTATTGGACGAGCATAAGCAGCTCTAGTGTCTAGCACGGACCAACAGAACGGGGCGATTACCCCATGGACGAAACAGCTTCGCAACAGGATAAGCAAATCATGTATGGCTGTTTCTTATCAGTGATAAATGACCTCAGGCATTCGCAGTTTTGGGCCCCTATTTTCGTCTTTATGTTGGCGAGTTTGGTTGCGCCTTTTGCCCACGCTCAACAATCTACTGTCCATCTTTCTCATGATGGGGATTTTTACGAACCGCTGGCGCCGTTTACGAACGTTCACATCGACACATCAGGCGCCATTTCTTTGGGAACGCTCAGGTCTGGGCAGGTACAGATGGAGCCATTCCCGGATAAATATGTCGACTTCGGTTTAACTGATGCCCGCATCTGGTTACGTGTTAGACTTCATAACCCCGCCGACAAAGACGGCGTTTGGCGCCTCGACCTACGTCGTCAATTTGTCCGTTCGCTAGATGTCTACTTAGTCGAAAAGGACAAAGCGCCGGTTCAACTGCTCGAGCACACCAACCGGGATGCTTTCAATGCGCGGCCCATACCCAATCGCTATCTTGCGGTGGACGTGCCAGTGAGCGGCGAAGCGACAGTTGATTTATACGTCGTTTATGAATCTGACGCCTCTACGTGGCTACCTTACGCCATTACGACCGTCGAAGCTCATGCAGTTTCCCATGTTCGAGAGAACTCGATCAACTGGCTGATAAATGGGTTTTTGTTCGCCGTTTTGATTTTGGCTCTTATCCTTGCTCCAGTCGTCAGGTGGCAAGTGAGCCTCGCTTTTTGTGTGTATATTATTTCTGGGAGCTTGTTCGTTTTCAACTCTGAAGGCTACGCGTTCCAGTATTTTTGGCCCACAATGCCTGGACTCAATGACCCAATTGATCTGGTTTTCATCTTATTGATGGCCGCGGCCGGCCCGGCTTTTGGGCGCGTTTTCTTTGACATAGAGCGCCATAGCTTAGTCCTAAATCGCGTTTTGATCGGCATAATCACTGCGGCAATCATGCTTGCTTTGCTAACGTTTCCGCTGTTCCACATCGCTGCGTTCAAAGTGGTGGCCTATCCGCTGGTCGTTGTCTCAGCCGCTTTGCACCTTGTTGTTGCGATTTATGCCCGCTCAAAGCTTATTGATGGCTCTACACCAATATTGTTCGGAGCAACTTTCGTCCTCGGATCTATGTTGTATGCGCTCAGTGCAGCGATTTTGCCGGGAAAAATTAGTCTCGAACACACGCTTGATATTGGGCATATCGTTTTACTGATTGAATCGATCGCTTTTGCAGTTGCGATTGCACTTCGCTTAAACAAGGTGCGGAAGGATCGCGATCGCGCTCTACGCTCTGAGCTTGCTGCAGTAAAAGACCAAGCAGCTCTCAACACCAAACTGCTAGCGAGCCAAACCAAATACAATGATGCTCGCGCCTTGGCGCGGCAAAGACGTGACGAGCTTTCTTCTATTCGTCACGATATTGCCCAACCGCTCACATCGCTGCGTGCCGCTATGTTTGAGCTTGAAGGTGTTGACGATGAGACAACACAAAAGATGCACACCTCATTTGATTATCTTGAAACGATTGCTCGCAATGGCGGTGTGATCGATCAAGCGATCGGAAGTGAGGCGACCTTAAAGGCCGGATACGAGGCGTTCGAGGTGAAAGTCATTTTGGACAATGTCGTCGCGATCTTCGAGAACGAAGCGCGCGTCAAAGGATTGGAACTGCGATACCGGCCTTCGAATGCTACGATTGAGACAGACCCCCTGGAATTGATGAGGATGGTAAGCAACCTGGTTTCCAATGCAATCAAGTACACGGCGTCGGGTGCCATACTTGTCAGCGCGCATCGCCGTGCAGGAAAATTGGAAATCGGTGTTCGGGATACGGGGGCTGGGATGGATGAAGCGACCCTTCAAGAGGCACTTAAGAAATACTCCAAAGGGCAGGCCTCACAGGGCGCGGGACTGGGCTTAGCTCTTGTTTCAGAAACCGCCCGGCGTCTCGGTATCGCGTTTGAGATAAATTCGCGCGAGCTTCGCGGTACAACTGCCGTGCTGTCTCTGCCTCTTCATCAAGACTAGTCGACGCGTGAAATGGGGTACTCACCCCATATCTCTCTCCAGCATATTTTTTATTCTGATCTCAAGTTGAGCAAGGGAATGTTTTGCAAACTCGGGAGATCAGCATGACTTCAAATATACTTAGATCCATCGCAATTACAGGCGCCGTTCTTGCGCTCGCCATACCATCCGCTGTTGCTGAGCGGTGGGCCAATGTTCGAGACTCTTGTAGCGGTCGAACACTCAATGTGTCAGCACAATTGATGGACATCCCTTGGGGGGCGTCGTGGGAAGCTGCATGCGCCAAGAAATCCGGCCGGGGTGTGGGGTTCGGCATTACTCGAAAAGCGGATCGATGCATCAACAATGCCGGTATGTGGGGCGAATGGAGTCTGCCAAACCATCCTCAATGCACGCCCAAATATGAATGGGGTGAGATCAAAGAAACGTGCACAGGCAATGGTGTGCAAACTGTTTCTGCTAAACTGTTCAATATCCCCTTCGGTGAAAGTTGGGAAGATGCTTGCAACTCGATGAATGCTGCAGGCGGAGTTCGCCAAAAAGGCGTCACTGGACGCCCAGACCGATGCGTGACTGTCGCAGCAGGTGTTTATGGCGAATGGGACAAACATGACGTCGCCGCGTGCGTTCCAAAACTAGAATGGGGCACATTTAAAGATGAAGGCTGCGCGCGAGATGCGGAGGGCGTGGCCGGATCAGCCGCTGGCCTTAAAGCAGAAGGTTATCGCGTTTGGTCATCGGTGCTTTGGGGGATCAATGGCGATTGGATGGATGCTTGCCGCACAACACCGGTGCGTGAAACTCTCCCAAATGGAGAGTTCGTAGACGTCCCATACCCTATGGGCTGTGTAATCGCAGAAGCGGATGAAGCTCTGAGCTGGGTAACGGGTGCGGTCTTGGGCGCAGGCACTGCGTTCATAGCTTCGCCGTCCGGTCCTTATGCAATCGCCGCATCTGGCGCGGCCATAGCAGTCGGACAGAAAGGCGCTGAAGAGTTTGTGTTCAGCAATACTGACACTGGATTGAACGTTTGGGGCTTCGTCTGGGTGGAAGATCTTGAGTGTGGCATCGTCGATCGCCAACACTTTCCGAACTTAGAAAACGTTACTTATCAACGGCACCCAGCAAGAGATTTTTCCACGCTTAATCCGTGCCCCCAAAATGCAACTGCCATCACTGGGAGGCTAACGTGTACGTGCAGTGGCGGGCAGCTCAGCAAAGGATCAGTTTGGGGATCAGATGTTTACACCGCTGACTCCTCGATTTGTAAGTCTGCGCTTCACACAGGTACAATCGGGCGGAATGGCGGTATCGTAAGCATTCGGACAGAAGCTGGGCTGGGGCGATATTCTGGTTCCACAAGAAACGGGGTTACCACACGTTCGTATGGGCAGTGGGACAAAAGCTTCCGTTTCGAATAATGGTCTAAGTCAACAGGAACCGCGCGGCGATAGCATCGCCGTGCGGTTCCTTCAGAGTTTTAACTCAATTGGACGGTAAATCCCAGCTTCAGCGATTTACATCGATGGTACTATTAGATCGCCGCACAAGGAGGTTCCTTGCTTTATGTCTCCTAATGCTCGCATTTGAGACGAAGCGAGCGGCTATTTCGAGGCCGTTTCAGGACGTTCGTTTGTTGTCGAATATCGCGCTGAATAAGCTGAATACGTATTAAATCGACTTACTTCTTGCGTTCTTTGATGACATGGTTGAGCGCGGTTCGATATTGTTCAATTTTTTCACGTTCACGTTCAAAAGAAATGTCAAATTGCGACCCAATTGCTGCGGCGCCCTGCA
>JBCAZI010000158.1:0-4904 GCA_038533095.1 Pseudomonadota bacterium | reverse complement strand
AGAGTTTGAAAACTATCAGAACAATCGCAAATGCGGAGCCTGCGGCGGCTATCGCCTGCGAGAGGAAGCCCTAGCAGTGAAGATTGGCGGCCTGCATGTGGGGCAGGTCGTAGAGATGTCGATCAAAGAGGCCTATGATTGGTGTCAGGCCGTTCCCGACAGCCTGAGCAAGCAAAAGAACGAGATCGCCGCGGCAATCCTGAAAGAAATCCGCGAGCGTTTGGGGTTCCTGAACAATGTGGGTCTTGAATACCTCACGCTTTCACGCAATTCCGGCACCTTGTCGGGGGGCGAAAGCCAGCGGATCAGGCTGGCGAGCCAAATCGGGTCAGGCTTGCAGGGGGTGCTTTATGTGCTGGATGAACCCTCAATCGGGTTGCACCAACGCGACAATGACCGCTTGCTGACCACGCTGAAAAACCTGCGCGATCAGGGGAATACGGTGATCGTGGTGGAGCATGATGAAGAGGCGATCCGCGAGGCGGATTATGTCTTTGATATCGGGCCGGGTGCCGGGGTGCATGGCGGGCAGGTGGTGGCCAAAGGGACACCGCAAGAGATTATGGCGAATGAAGGTTCGGTCACCGGGCAGTACCTGATTGGCGCGAAAGAGATTGAAGTACCTGCCAAACGGCGCAAGGGCAAAGGCAAAAAACTGACCGTGGTGAAGGCCACGGGGAACAACCTGCAAAACGTGACAGCCGACTTCCCCTTGCAGAAATTCGTCTGTGTGACCGGCGTGTCCGGCGGGGGCAAATCGACTTTGACGATTGAGACCTTGTTCAAGAATGCCTCAATGAAGCTGAACGGCGCACGGCAAACGCCGGGACCTTGTGAAACGATCAAAGGGTTTGAGCATCTCGATAAGGTCATCGACATCGACCAGCGGCCCATCGGGCGCACGCCGCGGTCGAACCCGGCGACATACACCGGGGCGTTCACCCCTATCCGTGAATGGTTCGCAGGCATGCCAGAGGCGAAAGCGCGCGGGTATAAGCCGGGCCGTTTCAGTTTCAACGTCAAAGGTGGGCGGTGTGAGGCTTGTCAGGGTGATGGTGTCATCAAGATCGAGATGCATTTTCTGCCCGATGTCTATGTGACCTGCGAAACCTGCAAGGGTGCGCGCTACAACCGCGAAACGCTGGAGATTAAGTTCAAAGGCAAATCTATTGCCGATGTGCTGGACATGACGGTCGAGGATGCGCAGGAGTTCTTTTCCGCCGTGCCATCGATCCGCGAAAAAATGGATGCGCTGATGCGGGTTGGTCTGGGCTATATCAAGGTAGGACAGCAGGCGACGACGCTTTCAGGTGGTGAGGCGCAGCGCGTCAAGCTGTCGAAGGAACTGGCGCGCCGTTCAACCGGGCGCACGCTTTATATTCTGGATGAGCCGACAACGGGTTTGCATTTTGAGGATGTGCGTAAGCTCTTGGAAGTGCTGCATGAATTGGTGGACCAGGGGAACTCTGTCATCGTGATTGAGCATAATCTGGATGTCGTCAAAACCGCTGATCATATCATTGATATTGGCCCTGAGGGCGGCGATGGCGGTGGCCGGATCGTGGCGACCGGAACTCCGGAGCAGGTGGCCGAAGTCGCAGAAAGCCATACAGGTCGCTATCTGAAAGAGATGTTGGCTTCGCGCAAGGTTGCGGCAGAGTAAATTGCAACTGCCGGAGCCTCCGGCGGGAGTTTTTCAGCCAAGATGAAAAGGGAGGCTTAAAGCGCGTGCTAGCGGCTGCGTTTTTCGAAACGGGGCAGCATGGCTGAGAAGTCTTTGCCCTCGCCATCTTCGCTTTCGACAAACTGCGCATATAGATCGCGCGCAGCTAGCCCCATGGGTGTGTCGGCGTCAGCGGCCTCTGCCGCCATCTGGCTCAGGTTCAAGTCTTTCAGCATCAGTTCTGCCGCGAAACCCGGTTGGTAGCCATTGTCTGCTGGGCTTTGCGGCCCTATGCCGGGGGCCGGGCAATAGGCGTTCATTGACCATGAATAGCCAGATGAGGTGCTGACCACGTCAAACATCGCTTGTCGATCAAGGCCCAATTTATCGGCCAAAACAAAGGCTTCGCTGGTGGCGATCATGGTCACACCAAGGATCATGTTGTTGCAGATTTTGGCGGCTTGCCCGTTGCCTGCATCCCCGCAATGCACGGCCTTTTGTCCCATGATGTCAAAAAGGGGTTGTACGGTCGCGAATGCCTCAGCCGGGCCGCCAGCCATGAAGGTCAGGGTGCCGCCCGTCGCCCCGCCGATCCCGCCGGATACCGGCGCATCTACCGCATGCAGCCCTGCCGCGGCGGCTTGGGTCGCAACAGCGCGCGCGCTTTCAACGTCAACGGTCGAACAATCCAGATGCACCGCACCGGGTTTCATTACTGGGTGGATGTCATCGGCAACGGCGCGCAGAATATCCCCGTTTGGCAGCATCGTAATGACGACATCGGCGTCCTTAGCAGCGTCCGTAGCACTTGTCGCAAGCGTCAAACCCGGCGGTGAGGCCGCGGTATCGAAACCTATCACCTCATGCGATTTGGCCAGGTTGGCGGCCATGGGCGCGCCCATATTGCCCAGGCCGATAAATCCGATCTTCATGCGTCTTCCTTCCATCGCAGGGCATCTTTGCCCAAATCCGCCGTCATCTGTGCGACGTCTTCTTCGGTGACGGCATCCCAGCTTTCATGTTGCCATTTTGGTGCACGGTCACGGTCGATAATGGCTGCCCGGATGCCTTCGATAAAGTCACCTTGTGCGACACAGCGGTAGGTATAGCGGAACTCTCGGTCGAGCGCGCTTGTGATCTGCGGATCATGGCGCGCGGCCCGAATGATCTTGACCGCGACAGCCATGGCAAGTGGTGCATTGCGATCCATCAGTTTGCGGACATGGGTGATGGCAGGACCGGGGGTGGTGGGCATGGTGCGGTAGATGTCGGCAAATGTGGTTCCAGCAAAACAGCCGTCAATTCCTTCCTGCCAGGCTGCAAGCCGGGCAGGGGGCGGGGTTTGGCTAGCAGCCTCGATCGCTGTCGTATCGCCTGTTGTTATGAGCTGATGTTTCAGCCTCTCCCATGCGTCTTGCGGGACAAAGTGGTTGGCAAAGCCCACATAGATCGCGTCGCCCGCATCCATGCGATCCCCGCTGAGCCCAAGGAATTCGCCTAGATGCCCGGGCGCCTTGGCAAGAATCAAAGAGCCGCCCACATCCGGCACCAGCCCGATTGAACATTCGGGCATGGCAATCTGGCTGTTCTCGCAGACGATCCGATGCTGTGCGTGGCATCCAACCCCAACACCACCGCCCATGGTAAACCCATGCAAAAAGGTCACGATTGGCTTAGGGTAGTCATAGATCATGGCGTTCAGCCGATATTCATCGCGCCAAAATCTGCGTCCGTAATCCAGGTCACCACGCTGACCCGCAGCATACATTTCGGCAATATCGCCGCCGGCGCAAAAGGCGCGCTCGCCCGCGCCGTCAATGATAATCAGCGAAACATCAGGGTCATCGTGCCAATCGTCCAAGGCCGCCTCAATCGTGCGGCACATATCCCATGTCAGCGCGTTCAGGGCCTTGGGCCGGTTCAGGGTGATAAGCCCTGCGCGCCCGGTTTTGCGAAGAGTGGTTTCCCTCATTGGATCATATGGCGTGCGGTGATCAGGCGCATGATTTCATTTGTGCCTTCAAGGATCTGATGCACCCGCAGGTCACGCACGATCTTTTCGATGCCATAGTCAGCGAGGTAGCCATAACCGCCGTGCAGTTGCAGGCATTGGTCGGCCACATCGCTGCCTGTTTCGGTACAGAGCTTCTTCGCCATGGCGCAGAACTTGGTGGCGTCGGGCGCGCCTTGGTCCAATTTCCACGCGGCCTGGCGCAGGAAGGTGCGTGCGGATTGCAAGGCGATTTCCATGTCGGCCAACCGGAACTGCAGGCCTTGAAACTGGTCTATGGATTTGCCGAAAGCCTTGCGTTCGGCCATATAGGCTGTGGTTTGATCAAGGGCTGATTGCGCGGCCCCAATCGAACAGGCGGCGATGTTCAGCCGCCCGCCATCGAGGCCCGCCATCGCGTATTTGAACCCAGACCCTTCGTCGCCCAACAGGTTTTCAGCGGGGGCAGGGCAGCCGTCCAATTGGACTTGCCGGGTGGGTTGGGATTTCCAGCCCATCTTATCCTCAAGCCCACCGAAGGACAGGCCGGCAGAACCGTCTTCGACCAGAATTGCGCTGATGCCTTTGGGGCCGTCATCACCGGTGCGGGCCATGACAATATAGGCATCCGAATAGCCGCCGCCTGAAATAAACGCTTTGGTTCCTGTGAGCAGATACCCTTCATTGTCACGTACCGCCTTCGTTTTTAACGCAGCCGCGTCAGAGCCGGACCCCGGTTCGGTCAAACAGTAGGAAAGGATCATTTCCATTCTCAGCGCCTTAGGCAGAATACGCGCCTTGAGCGTATCTGACCCATAGGCGTCTATCATCTTGGCGCACATATTGTGGATCGACAAAAATGCAGAGACAGAGGCGCAGGACTGCGACAAGGCTTCGAATACAAGCGTCGCGTCCAGCCGCGATAGGCCCGACCCGCCTTGGTCCTCTGACACATAAAGGCCGCCAAAACCCAGCTCGGCCAGCTTGGCCCATAGATCCTTGGGGATCGTGCCCTCGGCCTCCCATGTCCGTGCACAAGGCGCGATATGTTCCACGCCAAATTCGCGCGCCATATCAAAAATAGCGGTTTGTTCTTCAGATAAGGCAAAGTCCATGGATCAGGCCTGCGTTGTTGTTTCTGGACATCCATCCAGAGGTTGGTTCTATTCGCGCATATTTGCAAGCGCGCGCTTGCACGATCGGAGGCCAGAGCATGTCGGCTGACAAAATACGTCTTGGGCTGGGGGTGAT
>JBCAZI010000157.1:0-4932 GCA_038533095.1 Pseudomonadota bacterium | reverse complement strand
GCGCGACAGCGCGCATGCCACCCAAAAGCTGCGCCTGGAGGGTCTGTACCCCATCGACGTGAAGGCCGCGCGAAAAGCCTCTGTCAGTACTAAAAACGGTGATGCCAAACTACGCAAGCTGACCGCGCGCCAGCAAGCTGATCTGATCGCACGACTGGCTAAGCTGACGTCCAGTAAAATCCCGCTAGAGCGTGCCTTGTCGATCATTGCCGAAGGCAAAGATGGCGCCCTGCCGGTCGCCGCCGCCAAACTGCGGGTGCATATCCGCGAAGGTGGCGGGCTGGTCGATGGGCTGGTCACGCATCTGGGTATCAATGACGCGGCCACGCTGGCGCTGGTGCGCGGGGCTGAAGTTTCGGGTGATCTGCCGCAAGCCTTGCTGACAGCCGCCGATATTCTGCAACAACGCCTGATGCTGGTGCGCCGTATCGGTGTTGGTCTGCTGTATCCGGGGCTGTTGCTGTTGGTGGCACTTATTTCAATCGGATTGATCATGATCGCGGTCATCCCGCAATTCCGCCCATTGGTGGAGGGCCGCATGGAAATGGTGCCGTTCCTGGGGCGTATGATCTTTGGCATATCAGCCTCGCTTTCTGCGATTTGGCCGCTGATCGTGACCGGGCTGGTCGTGACGGTGGTCGCGTTTTGGTGGCTGCACCGGAGGGGGAAAGCTGTGCCATTGATGGCACGGATCGCTGCCCGTATGCCACTGATCAATCAGGTGATCTGGCGCAATCAGGTGATGATTGTCTTGCACAGCCTTGGCGCGCTGTTGCGCCGCGAGGTAACACTAAGTGACGCGCTGGCTGTCATCTTGTCCTCCACCCCCAATGGCCGGATCAAAAACGCCATGACCCAAGTGGCCGGTGATATCGAAACCGGCCGACCATTGTCCGGGGCGCTCAGCAACGCCGACTTCATGTCCTCTGGGGCGATTGAAATGGTCCGTATCGGCGAAGAAACCGGTGATCTGGCGGATATGATCAGCCGTGCCGCCGATGAAATGCGCGATGCCGCGGATCGCGATCTTGAACGTTTTCTTGCACTTTTCCAGCCTGCGTTGATTATCTTCGTAGGTCTATTAGTAGGGGTTAGCCTATATGCGCTTTTCTCAGCCATTGTTGCTGTCAACGCGATCGCCTTCTAGGCGGCGGTCCGCAAGCAGCGGTTTTTCATTGATCGAAATGCTGGTCGCTGTGGCCATCATCGGTCTGATCGTGGGTCTGGTTGGCCCAGCGGCCATGCGGCAGTTGCAATCGTCCCGCGTCAACACGACCGAGGCGCAGATCGGCCAGATCCGTACCGCCATCGACATCTTTACCATCGACACGGGCCGTATCCCGTCCGAGGGCGAGGGGCTAGCCGCCTTGGTATCGAATGCAAACGCCATCCCCGGCTGGAACGGGCCTTACTTACGTGATGGCGCGCTGCCTTTGGATGGGTGGAGCCGCCCTTTCCTTTATTCAGTCGAGGATGGTCAGGTTCGTGTCATCTCACTGGGTGCGGATGGGCAGGCAGGTGGTACAGGCAATGATGCCGATATCGGCCAGTAAACGCCGCCGCGCCCGCGGTCTTGCCACGATTGAGGTGCTGGTTGCTGTCACGATCATCGTCTTGATTGGCAGCCTTGCCACCCTGACGCTAGGCAGCACAGACCGCCGTATTGTGGCACGCGAGACGGCTGATATCAGCCTGTTTTTGCAACAGACCCGCCTGCGCGCGCTGGAACTGGGTCGCCCGGTTGAGATTATCGTCAATGGAACTGAGGGCCGGATCGAAGCCGTTGGTCAACACCATCAGATCGCCCGCGGCCTGACGCTGACTCCAGAAGAGGCGCGGTTGGTCTTACAACCCACAGGCGCATCCGGTGGCCTGACCGTAGAGGTCGCCAAGGGCAATCATAGCGGCGCTGTCACGTTGGATTGGCTGACCGGACGGGTAGAGATCGAATGAGGCGCGGTGCGGCGAAAGGCTTTACCCTGATCGAAACACTGGTCGCACTGGCCATTGCGGCGGTGGTGATCAACGGGTTCTATAGCGCGCTGTCGACGGGCACCCTGCTGGACCGCCGTGCCGATGATCAGGCACAGATGGTCCTGGTTGCCAGCACTGTGATGGATCAGGTCGGCATCGATATTCCGCTGCGTTTGGGTAGCAACACTGGGCAGGCAGAGGGGTTGGCGTGGCAGCTGGTGATCTCAAATGTACGCGCCGCCGATATGCAGCTTGGACCCGCTTATGAGAATGAGCTGATTTTTGTATCCGTATCCGTCACTGATCCTACAGGCGACAATGCCCCTGTTGTGCTGCGTGCAGTCCGCTACGCGCAGAGCCCGCTATGAGACGGCGCAGGTCACCATCCACCGGCTTTGTCCTGGCCGAGGCGTTGGTCGCTTTGGCGGTTGCCGCGATGACGATCGCCCTGCTGACGAGTGCGACCTGGGGCTTGAACATCGCTGCTGAACGCCGCGCTGCGGCCGCGCAAACCAGTGCCGTTGATTGGTTGGCCGCCCGCCGCGCCCTGAGCGGCTGGGCCAGCAGCGTAACAGCCCAACGCATGGGCAATAGTCTGAACAGCATGACTGGCACCGCAGCGACCGCCCGGATGGTGGTGGTGCAAACCGGCGGATCAGGTGCCACCGGCCCTTTTGTGGGTGAGTTGCGGGTTGAAGCGCAGGACGAGGACAGTTTTATCTTGATTGCTGCCTTGCATCCGGGCCTGCGCGATGCGCGCGTCGGGTCGGAGAATGCGCGCGAAACGCAAGTGATCGAAACCAAACAGCCCATGCGGCTGATCTACCTGATCCCCAGCGGGCCCGGCGGGCGCGGGGTTTGGCGGTATGAAACCGGGTCTGGTGATGATGGTCTGCCGCTGGCCATCGGGGTTGAGGTCGGAACCGAGCGCAAGATCACCGCCCCGATCCATCCGACCCGCAGCGCATCCTGCCTTGCCCTGCTAGGGCTGGCCGGGGTCGAGGACGAACGGTGCGAGTTGCGATGATACCGCGCCGCCGATCCCAGACCAAAGGCTATATCCTGATCACAGTGCTGTGGATCGGGCTGGGGCTGTTGCTGGCGGTTTCCGCTTTCATGGCCACCACACGGCAAGAGGCGCTGAGCGTCCGGGCTGAGGTCACCGCGGTGCGTGCCCAAGCTTTGGCCCGCAGCGGGGTGAATATCGCGGTGGCCGATCTGGGCCGTGTGAACCCCAATCAACTGACCACCCGGCGCGATGGCACGCCGACCACCGTGAGCATGGCCGAAGGCACCATCACCTATCGGATCTATGATGAGGCGGGCAAGCTGGACGTGCTGCAAATGCCGCCCCGTATTCTGGCCCCTGCCCTGATCGCCATCAATGAGGCCGAAGCGCTGGACGCCTTTGATGCGATCAACCTGGCCGATACGTTGCCTGAACTTTTGCGTGCGCCGCAAGGTGGGGTCCGGTCCGTCTATAGCGCGCTGACCGATGCCGGGCTGAGCAATCAGACGGCACTGACCGCGTCGCGCTATCTGACGACCCTGAACTTTCGTGCCAGCGTGAACCCACGCACAGCCCCCGGCCCTGTGTTGGCCGCGATACCGGGCATAGGCGCCAGCGATGTGACCGATATCATTGACCGCCGCGAAACCGGACGCCCAATGCCGGTGCTTGGCAGTGCGGCGGTTTGGCTGGTCGAAAACGAAGGCCCCGCCTATACGATCGAGGTCGAGGCCCAATTGAACAGCGGCGGGCGCGCCGTGTTGCGCGCACAGGTCGTCGCACAGGGGCTGTCATTTCGGGGTGGCTTGATGCGCTTTGACATCCTGTCGGTCAGCACGGTCCGGTGATCTTGGAGACCACAGTGCTATCGATTGCCGCCATAGCGGTAACATTTTTTGCCGTGGCTACCGGACCATTCATCTTGGCTGTGCGCGCAGGGTTACGCCTGATCATGGATGCAAGCGGCGTGAAGCGCTGGCAATGGCCTGTAGCCACGGGGCTTGCTGCGGGGATGGTGCTGACCACCCTGGCGGCAGCCGTTGTTTTTGGGCCGGCAACAGCCGTCATGGCATCGACATTGATCTTGTTGGCGCTTTTGGCGGGGATGGATCTGGCATGGCGTTGGCTGCCATTTGAATGGACCTTGCCGCTTTTGGGCTTGGGCTTGGTTGCGGGCTGGGCCTGGGGTGATGTGATCGGTGCGGTGACAGGCATGGCGGTGGGCGCTGGCGTATTACTCGCCCTGCAGCTGTATTACCGCCTAGTCCGCAACACCGAGGCACTGGGCACAGGGGACATTTGGCTGGCAGCCGGACTAGGCACATTATCTGGTATGCTGGTGATTCTTTATATCCTAACCCTAGCGGCAATCACCGGATTATTGGGCGCTGCAATGGCCCGATTTTGGGGCGCTCGCCAAAGGTACGGCGTTGCATTTGGAGCACACCTATCGTTGGCATATTTCATTTTCCTTTTATTTTAGGCCCTTACGCGGCGGTCCTATGCTAGCGGTATGTCAGAGCGCGCATCGGGCAAAGATCTGAGCGCATACTATTGAGGCAGTAAAAATGAAAAAATTCATGTTATGCGCGGCATCTGCCGCGATCCTGACCGGCTGCGCAGATCTTGCCGCCCGTGATGACACCAATAACCTCGAAGGTTGGCGCGCCAGCACCATTTTAGGTGGCGGCGATGGCCGCACCGCAGCCCGTTCTGAAGGACGCATTGTCAGCGGACAGGCAGTTCAGGCCGGCAACGGCACGATCTACCCCGGACGCCAATCGCTGTTCCGCGACAGTGACTTCGTCAACAGCACAGGCGAGCGTACAGTATCGCTGAACCTTGTTGATGTCTCCATCGCCGAAGCATCCGCCGCGATCCTGGGCGAGTTGCTGAGCGAGAACTATGTGCTTGATCCTGCCGTGCAGGGCACTGTGAACATCCGATCA
>JBCAZI010000156.1:0-5067 GCA_038533095.1 Pseudomonadota bacterium | reverse complement strand
CGCTGGGGCGCTTTCTTGCGCCTGCGTTGGCATGGCGAGGAAAACCGTCACTACCAAGACAAGCATGCCGACGAAAAAAACGCGGTATCTGGATATCGGGATAGGATAGAACATTGCAAAGCCCCCAAAAATCATTGGATTGGCTAAGGCAGATTTGACCATCGCTAACGTTGATAAAAACGACAACAACATCAAAGTCAACATGGCCGCAGTAAGGATAGACATTCAGGCGGTACGTCAGCTGCGCCGCGTGGGGCGGGAAGCGGAAGTTTGCTGCAACTGCATGAACTTTCGTACGATGTAGCAAAAGCTGCCGTTCATAGATGAGCTGAGCCATAAAATGCTGCAACCGATCTAGCGGCCGCGAAGAGCCCAACACAGCCATTGCAATTTCTCGCTGCAAGCGCGCGGAACACAGATATCGCGGCGTGTGCGGTAGCTTCATCGCGGCGACGCGGCACAAAGTGCTGCCGTTTACGCCCGGGGCGGCGAAATTTTATCAGGTAATGAGCGAAATGCAGACAAACGGATGCGCGGTGCCTTCGGTGCTGTTCTCGCGGGGGTTCGACCTCCTACGTCCAAACAGTACTCTCTAGCGTATGCGCTCGCCTCCAGACCGGTTGATGTGACCCAGTCGCGGACGATCCGCGCATAGAGGGACGATCCCTGTGGTCTCTATCGCTTCAACAAGAAGATTGCGCGCCTGAACAGCGAATGGCTCAGGCGCGCCCTTCACGGCCTTCAATCAGAACTGATATCCGAATCCGAGCAAGACGCCGATTTGGCTGTCGTCTTCCACCAACGGGCTTTTGACCGCGTCATCTAGATCCGCATAGGAGACCGCGCCAATCAGGAACGATTGGGCACCAACGGGTATGGTCGCCGAGATTTCTGCGAAGGCGTTGGTGGTATCTGACATGTCGAATGCCGCGCGGCTTGCTGTCGCTTCGGCAGCGCTCACTCCATAGAGGTAATTGTTGAAGTTGGCATCGCGGTACTCAATACCGGCACTGGCATCAACGGTGAGCCGGCCAATCTCAGCTTCGTATCCCAAAGCAACCTGACCGGAGAAACCATCGTATTCACCCGTAATGTCACCTTGAACAGATGCCAAAGCGTACATCTGTCCAAAGTTGTAGGTTGCAGAAATCCCCGCATCGACCGTGTCATCGCGTTCTAGTCCCGCAAACAGGGCCGTGTCAGGCATATCTGGGGCAAACTGCGGGGTTAAGAACGCATCAATGCTTAGGCTGCCATCGTCATAGGCATAGTATCGAAACTCATCGAGGCCGATATGGAATTTCTCTGTCTCGTAGGCAATGTAAGGTATGGCGCCGACACTGTCATCAGCACCGACATAGGGGTCCTGACCTCCGCCGGCGATGATACCAACGATCCACCCCCCTTCTGCTAGTACTGGTGGGGCGGCAAGTGACGCGGCGATAAAGGCAAGAGTTCCGTATTTCATTTTGTTCGTCCTTTTAGTGATTTCGTCGGGCCCTACCTGATGGAAGGTCGCTGCTTCGTCGTCTTGAACTATTGTGTCGGACAAAAAGTCTGTCCGATCCTGCACAAACGGACGGTTTGGGGTAGCCAATGTAGCGGCGTCTGGGGCAATACCAGCCCATGCAGGAAATCGCTCTGACCGACATGATTTCGATTGCCAGCTTCAGCTTGGCCCTTTTTGGGGCAGCGCTGTGTTTGATGCAGGATCAGAACGTCTGGCCTTACCGCATTCTTTCCATGGTCCTTTTGGCCAGTGCTACTATGGACCTGTCGGGAATTCCGTTAGCTGTCGAGAATCCGCTAATGGCGGCTCGACTAGAAGCCATCTTTTCGGTTCTGGGTTTGGTTTGTGTGACCTGCTTGGTTCCATTATTCTGGCTTTATGTCATTGCGGTTACATCCGTTACACCCCGCATCCCGGCACGCCCTTGGCTGCATCTTGCGATGCCGCTCATCGCCATTTCAATTGCTATCGCTACATTGTTTATGTCGCGAGAAGGCTGGCAAAGTGTGTTCGTCCAAGAGGCCCCTATGCCGAGCGGGTGGCATCTCATAGTAGGCCTTATCGGAGAGGCTTTGGTCCTCGCGACAGTCATTCAATGGGCTGCGTATCTGGTGGCGGTCATTCGCGCCCTTTTGCGGTATCGGAAACGTCTTTTTCAGTATGTCTCCACAACAAGTCAAAGAGAGCTACGTTGGATTTGGGTGGTGATTTGTGGCTTTGTAGTATTCTGGGCCATTTCTGCACTTGGCCTAGCTTTCGACCTCGCAAATACCCCATACAAAATTCCCGAATGGATCGACTCCGTCTTTGGATTGACCATGCTTGTGATTGTCCTTTTGTGGGGGTTGCGACAAACGCCGGGACTGGCCCCAGACGTAAACCCTCCCGCTCAGGACGATACAAGATATCAAAACTCAGCCCTTACGGACGAGATGGCAAAGCGGTTGGAACGCAAGTTGAGGCAAGCCATGACAGAGGACAAACTGCAACAGGAC
The DNA here is from genome assembly GCA_038533095.1 of Pseudomonadota bacterium. Lineage (GTDB taxonomy): Bacteria > Pseudomonadota > Alphaproteobacteria > Rhodobacterales > Rhodobacteraceae > Yoonia. Next base: position 2,562 of record JBCAZI010000156.1, on the reverse strand, counting down.
CCCAACCTGTCGCTTTGGTCTCTGTCCCGTCACATCGGGGCATCGCCAAACTATGTGTCGCAAACGCTCAACACCGAAATCGGCGAGAACTTCTTTGACTTCGTGAACCGCTACCGTATTCAAGCCGCGCAAAAGCTGCTTCACGAGACGGATAAGACCGTGCTCGAAATCACCTACGAGGTCGGCTTTAACTCTCGGTCATCGTTTTACACCGCATTCAGTAAGGTCACCGGAGAAACCCCAACCGCATACCGCAAGAAAATGTCCGCTGCAGCATAGTCGGACACGTCCGGTGTCCGCCCCTGAGGCGTCGGACGACTCTACCGGCGAACTTCATCACTTCGCGGGTACAGTTTTCAAAACGCAGGTATCCACCATGTCACTAAAATTCCTCTCCCTCCTGACTCCTCTGCTTTGCATGTCCTGCGGCCAGTCAGAACAAACAACTGCAATGCAGGGCAATTGGCTGTCCAACGGCTATGGAATCGGCGCTCGCATCAGCGGGCAATGGGTCGAAAGCTTCTCCGTTGCGAACAACACTTGTCTGAGCGACGGACGTGACCCCTTGTTTGGCCTCCTTGCGACTTTCGATGTTTCAGTCGCCGAGGATGGACAGTCCTTTCTCCTTAGCTTTGAAGGCACCGAACAGGTCATACGGTTTGATCGTGTCGCTGAATTGCCAGCGCAATGTGATGTTGAACCAGACCCGTCACCACTCGGTACCTTCGATGCCTTCGCTGACATTTTCGCCACCCACTACGCTTTCTTCGACGTTTACGGTGTCAATTGGTCAGCGGCCGTGGCGCAAGCACGCCAAAAGGTCACGCCGCAAACCACCGACGCCGAATTGTTTGCGATCCTAAGCGGTCTCTTGGCCCCACTAAAGGATGGTCACATCGGGCTTCTGGCTGAAATTGATGGTGCTGAACTGGCCTATGAACCTAACCCCGGAGATCTCTACACCCGGATTCACGCCGCCGCCCGCGCAGGTGGGCAGCCTCTCGAAGAGGCTGAGGACGCCTTTCGGGAGACTTATTGGCAGACTCATGTCCCAAATGAGATCCTGCAGGGCAAGGGCAACTTCACAGGGAGCGACTTCATCCAATATGGGGTCATCGCCCCTCAGACCGGCTATATCAATTTCCTGACGATGATCGGTTACGCGACAGGTGACTTGGGTGATCCGGTGAAAGACCTCGAAGCAACTCACGAGGTGATGGACGAAATCATCGCATCTTTTGACGCGGCTGGGGTCGATCATGTGATCATTGACCTGTCGCTCAACTTTGGTGGATTTGATGACGTCGGTTTGGCGATCGCTAGCCGGTTCGCGCAAGAGCCTGTATTCGTATTGTCCGAATACCCTGCAGACGCTCCTGATCGCCTGGTGCAGCGCCGAACGGTTACGCCGTCTGACCGGTCACGCTATGCTGGGGATCTGACACTTGTCACCAGCGATATGACCGTCAGTGCGGGTGAAATCTTCACGATGGCACTTCGCGCCCTACCCCAGACCACGCATGTCGGGGCTCCGACACGCGGCGCGCTCTCGGATGTTCTGGATAAACAGCTACCCAATGGCTGGATCGTTAACCTTTCAAACGAAGTATACAGTGATCACGAAGGTCAAGAATGGGAGGGCCGCGGCATCCCGCCAAGCCAGCGCTTCCCGGTCTTTACAGGAGACAATCCGCTGATGACCCACGCGGCTCTCATTCGGCAGATCGTAGAAGGCCAGCGATAGAAACAACCCCTAAGAACAGATGTGCCCCCACGATCGCCTGTCCAAAGTTGGTTGGGTCTTGGGGGCATTTTTCAGGTCCACCAAACCTCCACACTTCCTCCGCAGTGCCTCCTTCGCCCCGCTTCAATCCTCGACATTGTAAAAACCACATAAATCGGAGCTGGAGCTACAATGAAAGTAATAAGCCAATTCGTATTGAGTGCCCGTCCGGTGAAGGCGCTCTGGCGTAACGTCTACTGCCGCTGTTATGCTGCGTGAGCAGCATAACGCCAAGGTGTGAGCTCGTCGAGGCGGGTGATTTTGTGGTCAGCGATCTGGGCGAGAACCCAAGTGAGCCATGCCTGCGGATCAACCTTGTTGAGCTTGGCGGTTTCGATCAGAGTATAGGCAATTGCCATGGCTTTGCCGCCACCTTATGAACCTGCAAACATCCAATTTTTGCGACCTATGGCCACCGGCTTGACGGCCCGCTCGGCTGTGTTGTTGTCGAGCTCTAGGGTCAGGACTCATAGCCAGTATATAACGAGTGCCGCGAGAGCGATGGCGGACAGAAAGACCTTTGGACATCTGTCGTATCGCGTTGCCACACGCCGCCAATCCTTCAACCTGCCGAACATGATCTCGATCCGGTTGCGTCGTTTGTAGCGCCGCTTGTCGTATTTCACGGTCTTCTTGCGTTGCCTTCGACCCGGGATACAGGGACGTATCCCTTTGTCTTTCAACGCTTCTCTGAACCAATCGGCATCATAGCCTCTGTCGCCAAGTAGCCAATCGACCTTCGGCAGGCTGCTCAGCAACGCCCGGGCGCCAATGTAGTC
>JBCAZI010000155.1:0-5103 GCA_038533095.1 Pseudomonadota bacterium | reverse complement strand
TCACTGATCGTCCCCAGAACCGCCACATCAATAGCACGGCGGCAATCAGCAGCCCGATCACCAGTCCCAGCCATAGCCCGATGGCACCCAGCCCCAGCGTGAACGCCAGCACATAGCTGACCGGCAAACCGATCACCCAATAGCTGATCGTGGCCATCACCATCGGCACAGTCGTGTCTTGCACGCCGCGCAGCAGCCCCAAAGCCATCACCTGCAACCCGTCCACCAATTGGAACAGGGCCGCCACGATAATTAGGCTGGCGCCGATGCGCAGCAGATTGGCGCGCTCAGGTTCATCTGGATCAATGAACAGCGACACCAGCGTTTCAGGTATCGCCAAAAAGACGACCGAAGTCAGAACGGCAAATAGGGCCGACATCCCAATCGCCGTAATCCCACCGCGGCGCAACGACACCTCATCCTTGCGCCCCAGTGCACGTCCCGCCCGCACGGTTGCCGCCTGGCTGAAACCGATATGCACCATGAAGGTCAGGCTGGCCAATTGAATGGCGATCCCATGTGCCGCCAGTTCAATCGCCCCGATCCACCCCATCATCACGGCAGAGGCGCTGAACAAGCCCCCTTCAGCCAGCGACGTCAGGCCAATCGGCCAACCCAGTTGGAACACGCGCTTGATGATATCCTTATCGCTGCGCCAAAAATTCTTGAACAGCTGAAATTGCGGCAAATTCCGCTGGATATAGAGTACCAGGATCAAAACACTGACCAGGTTCACACTGAGCGAGGCAATCGCCGCCCCTTTGATCCCCAGTTCAGGGAAACCCAAGTTCCCAAAGATCAGCGCGTAGTTGATGAAACCATTCAGAACAGCAGCGCCAAGTGTGGCCCAAAGGATAATCGCTGTATGCTCCATCGCGGCCAGAAACGCCTTCAGCGTCCACACCATCAGCGCAGGCACCATCTGCCAGATCACGATCTGAAGGTAGATATGCGCAAGTGCGGCAACATCCGCGTCCTGGCCAATGGCGATTAGTATATCCTCGGCCCAGAAAAACGGGATCGTCACGGCCAGCCCATAAATGATCGACAGCCACAGCCCCATGCGCGTGACACGGCGCACCTGCACATCGTCGTTTTCTTCAGCCGCCGCCGCTACCAAAGGCGTAACAGCCTGTGAAAACCCAGCCCCCACAATCATGAAAACAAAAAACATCGTCCCCGCAATGACGGATGCGGCAAGCGCCGTTACATCATACCAACCCAGCATGATCGTATCGGTGATATGGATCGCAAACTGCGCCAGGTTGCTCAGGATCAGGGGCATCCCCAAGGTCCAGATCGCACGGCTGTGGTCCTGATATGTTTGAGCTGCACGTTCCATGGGTGCAGGCTTAGGCCCGTTGCGCACCCCGGTCCAGCACAATCAGAGGCTGCGCAGCACCAATTGGCTGGCCAGGATCAGCACTGTCGCCCCTGCCATCACCTCGACCCATGCCAATGTGCGCGCAACTGCGCTATTGCTGACCATTTGCAAGGTGCTTTCACGGAAACCAACGGCAGCAAATGCCACCAGCACGGTGATACTGGCCGTGCCCAGCCCCATGATCAGCGCACCTATGATGCCAGCCCAGTCAATATCCAACCGCCATGTCAGGATCAGCAAGAATAACGCCCCAGTGCAAGGCCGCACCGCAATCGCCCCAATCACAACTAGTGCGTCACGCCAGTTATGCACTTTTTCAGCTTGTTCCAATGTCGGCCCATGGGCATGCCCGCAGGATGAACAGACATGGCTATCGCCTTCATGTTCGTGCGCATGATCATGGCTATGCTTGGGGCGCAAATGTCGGATGCCACGCAGCAGCAACCATGCGCCAACAGCACCAATCAGCGCATAACTGAGCGGGGCCAGCACGTCATCGGCCACACCTGTCATCTGTTCCCGCCCCCAGCCCAGCACAAAAACGGCCGCATAGACTAGCAAGATGGCCGCGACAGCCTGAGCCAGCGACGCGCCCAGTGCCAATCCAGCCAGACGGCCTGCAGGAACGCGGCTGCCCGCGCCATATCCACCAATCAGCAGCTTGCCGTGCCCCGGTCCCGCAGCATGGACAAAGCCGTAGGCGAAACACAGGCCCCAAAGGGTGGCCAAGGCGCCCGGGTCGCCCGCCCGAAGCCCGCGCAAGGCACCGGCCATCGCGTTTTGCACATCGCGCTGCACATCTGTGGCAAGCCGCGCGATCTGATCCGCACCGCCAAAGCCCCAAAGCCACAGCGCAACCGCGGCCAATATGGCAAGGATCAAAGCAGGCCAGCGCATGTCACAACAATCGTATCGGCAAAAGCATCCCCAATGGCGGGGAAATAATCATCCGGGCCAACGGCATTGGGGTCGCGCCCATCCAGCAACTCCTCAGCCAGGGCATAGGCTGCATCAAGATCAGCCGCGATCACCTGCGCCGTGCAATCGTCGCGCCCTTCAATCAGGACAGGGCGGCGCAAGTCATAGGCGGTGTAGAACGTCGGATCAAACACGCGTATCTGAATAGGCGCATCCGCGTTCGGTACACCAGGCACAGGGCGCAGATGTGCTTCGTGAAAAAGGCCCCCTTCATATGTCATCCGGTGTTCCTGCTTTTCGGCCAAAGGCAGAACCGCGCCCTCTTGCGATACTTCCAGATCACCAGTGTAATCCGGCGGCCATGCCGTAATCTGTTCGTCCAAAAGCTGTTCCTCAGCAGCGGTCAGGATCAGATCGCCATCCATATCAATGCCCAGATCAGTCGTCACGAGAAGCGAGAACAGATCGTCATAGAACCAATCCAGTTTAATCCCCAACCCACCATCTTCGGAAAAGACAACCGTCACCTGCGCTTCCACAAAGATATGCGGATGGGCCGGGACGGTCATGGGCCAGAGGCTGGCGGCCAGAAGGGGCAGTGTCAGACGCATGGAACGTACTTAAGATGGCCGGTGGCAAGGCGCAATGCGGCAGGCATGGACATCGGCAAGGCTTTACCCATCGCGCGTCAGCCACCCTTGGTAATGCACCATCAACGCGCCTGTCAGCGGCGCCTTTAACGCGACATCAAAGTGAAACCGCCCCTCGGCCTCATATTCCCGCGCGATGCTGACCGGCAGCAGGAAACGCGGTACAGGGATGGGACCCAAACGGCCAGCGGTCACCGGGAAGTGCAATTGGCCGTCAGCAATATGCAGGTCCAGTGTAAAGGTGAAAGGGGCAAAGCGTTCGGTCATCCGGCCATCTCTCACTTTCAGAAAGGACCAGAACCGCTTGTCGCCAAACTGGCGCTCCCACATTTCACCCCCCTCGTGCGGGGTCATGGTGACGGTGACAGGCGTGTCATCACTGGCGGGCGGAAACCCAAAAGCAACTGCTATCAACCGCGCCCAGAGGGACGCGCCCCGCGTCACTTTGGCCCGCCCGTTCCAGCGGCGCGGCGCAGGCACATCATGCAGGTCACGTACCGCTTGCGGTAGCGCTGCAAAATCCGCGCCCAGATAATCAGGGAACAGCGGTGAAATCGCCTTATCTATGACCTCTGTCTGCACGGCCAAATCCGCCATCCCATCCTCCATCTGCGCCAGTGTTGCGATCGCCAAGGCAGGCCGCGCACCCGGTGCCAGATCATGTACATGGCGCAGCGCAACGCGTGGTGGGACCGCAGGAACAAAGGGACCATCCTCTTCCCGCACCACCATCCGCCATGTCCGCTGCGTCCACCTCTGCCCATCGCGCAGGGTCACAGCAACCGACATGCCGCCAACATCTGTGCCAAAACGCATCAGCCGCTCTGACAGCCATAACACGCACCCTGTCAGCCATGCAGGTGCACCAAAACCCAGACGAGCGCGCGCCCATGAAAAGGCAGCAAGCGCATGGTTCATCACCCCCAGCTCTAGCCCCGCGCGAAAGGCGACACTGCGCGCGCCAAAGGCGGAGGCAAACAAGCCTTGATCCGGCACTTCGATGATCCACCCCTTGCGGTAAATGCCCTGCCCCAGATCAAAGCTCTCCGGCTGCGACCAACTGCGCTGGGTGATCATCGCCCCATCGACAGGCACCTGCATCGGCTGGCCGCATTGCGACAGGATGCTTTGCACCACCGAACGGCCCCGTGGCGCACGATTGCCGGGTAGGATAGCGCTGCTGATCGCGTCAATCTGATCCGCACCTTCGGATAGTGCCGCCACAGCCGCAGCAGAGATCGCTGGCACACTGGATGCACCAGATAATACACAAACGCCCGCTTGCTTTGCCGCCTCATCCAACACGTGAATACCCGCGCAGAACGGTAGATTATCGGCCAGATCAAGATAGTGGACGCGGGCCGCGATACAGGCCTCTGCCAAGCGGTAAGGCGTATCACCATAGCTATGAAATGGGCCTGCCGCGTCGAACACCGCCTGTGGTGCCAGCGCCCAAAGTGCGGCCAAATCACCCGCGCGATCCAGCACCAAAGGCTGCGCGCCAACCTCTTCCGCCAAGGCCCTGACCGCCACAGCTGTGCGCCCCGCCACGATCACATCATGCCCATCGCGCACCAGCAGGCGCACCAGGCGTGACCCGAACACGCCGGTCCCACCGATCACAGCGACCTTCATGACAACAGCCGCGCCCGAAACGCAGGATCAGGCAGCGCGCACATATCACCCCGGCCAAACATAGCGTATCTGTTGCGCGCCACGCGCTGATACAGCCAATCACGGACAGGTCGCGGCAGGATCTTCAACGCGACAAAGACATGGCCCACCCCACCCGACCTTTGCCCCACCCGGATCAGCGCATCAAAATCACGCCAGACGATGCCATTTTCGATAAAAAGCCAAGTATCAGGATCAAGCGGGTCCAAGCCATTGTCGCGCATGAGTGCCGCGCCTGTTTCAGACTGAATTGGGGCTATCTTAATTTCACCCGACCGATCCAGACGGTGGATCATCCGCGCACCCCAACTGCATAAAGCACAAGTGGCATCCATCACGGCAATCGGGGGCGCCTCTGCCATGCTCAGACGCCCGTCGCCTGAAACTTACCCATCAGGTAGGGGCCTGACTGCACAGGCGGATAGGCGCTTGATCCATCCAGCGGCACAATCTCTGCCTCCCAGTCGGGTTGATGAA
>JBCAZI010000154.1:3040-5104 GCA_038533095.1 Pseudomonadota bacterium | reverse complement strand
ACGGCTCTGCAAGCCTCTCCTACGGCTCTGCAAGCCTCTCCTACGGCTCTGCAAGCCTCTCCTACGGCTCTGCAAGCTTTTTTCTCAGCTCTGCAAGCCTTTCTCTCAGCTCTGCAAGCCTTGCTGTCGGCTCTGCAAGCCTTTTTCTCAGCTCTGCAAGTCTTTTTCTCAGCTCTTCAAGTCTTTTTCTCAGCTGTACAAGTCTTTCTGTGAGATTTACAAGCCTTTCTCTCTGCCCTGAAAGCCTTTCTTTTGCGAGGGATAGGGGTGGGGTGGTTGAGGGAGGTGGTGCGGGCGGGTGGGAGACTTCGGTGGTCCATTTCGAGGAGACGGGGAGGTTGGTTGGGGAAAGGGATGGGTGGGAATGATGACTGCTGACATAGGTCGGCTTAGTTGTTGGATCTGTCGGTGGTGAGTCTAAGTCTCTGCGGATGGAAAAGAGTAGACTGTAATGAGGGAGGTGGTGATGACTGGATGTGTTCAGTGTCTTGTTTCGAGGAGTAGATCAGTACCATGGCGTAGGGGTTACGGAGGTGAAGTAGAATACGAGGCTTCTCTGTGGAAAACAGGGTGGAGGGAGTGTTCCGTCGAGGGTGGTTGGATGTACGTCGTTATTTCTCATGAAGAAGGAACAATGTGGCCTGCGATCGTTGGGAACAGCGGGAGAATCGACTGTTCCGATTGTTAGAGTTCTTAACAACAACAGCACATTTATTGACTCCTAAAGAAATGGCGAGCCAAGTGGGCGGGCAGGGAGGTTGATTAATGAGGGTATCTTGTGGACGTTAGCGATGGGTTTCATTTTATGGGATGGTACGTATCTTTGAGAGGAGAGTTGGAAAAATCCCAGAGGAAAGGGAAGGGGGTTGGGGGGTGATTGACGCCTTTTTTCGTTGGGACTTCTTTGAAAAGGCGAAAGCTGTAGCGGAGATGAAAAGGCGAAAGCTGTAGCGGAGATGAAAAGGCGAAAGCTGTAGCGGAGAAGAAGGAGGATGCGGCACCAGATATGGTGGATGGGTAGGGTAAGGTTTGAGTTTCGGCCGATTTTCTCTCATGAGTTGGACGTTTCGATTGTACATGGCTATGCAGATACGTACTTCCTCTCCTGCTGGGTTCATTTTTGGTAGGGGGGAAGGAATGGAGTGAAGGGGAGGTTGGTTCGTCGTGAGTTCCTCTTTGAAACGATTCCAATAAAATCATGCGTTGACTATGTCCTACTCGTCTCCTGACGGCCACCGCACTTCCTCATCGTTTTTTGAAGTCTCTGTGGCTCTGTCTCTGGCTCTGGCCTTGGATCTGGTTCTGGCTCTGGCCTTAGATCTGGTTCTGGCTCTGGCTCTGGTCTTGGATCTGGTTCTGGCTCTGGCTCTGGATCTGGTTCTGGCTCTGGCTCTGGCTCTGGCGCTGGCTCTGGCGCTGGCTCTGGCGCTGGCTCTGGCGCTGGCTCTGGCGCTGGATGTGGCTCTGGCGCTGGATGTGGCTCTGGCGCTGGGTGTGGCTCTGGCACTAGGTGTGGCTCTGGCACTGGGTGTGGCTCTGGCGCTGGCTGTGGCTCTGGCGCTGGCTGTGGCTGTGGCTGTGGCTGTGGCTGTGGCTGTGGCTCTAGCTTCTGCTCTGGCTCTAGCTTCGGCTCTGGCTCTGGCGCTGGCTCTGGCTCTGGCTGTGGCTCTGGCTCTAGTTTTGGCTCTGGTGCTGGCTATGGCTCGAACTTTGGCTTTGGCTTTGGCTCTGGCTCTGGCTCTGGCCATGGCTATGGCTCTGACTTTGGCGCTGGCGCTGGCTCTAGCTCTGGCGCTGGCGCTGGCTCTGGCTCTGGCGCTGGCGCTGGCGCTGGCTCTGGCTCTAGCGCTGGCACTGGCTCTGGCGCTGGCGCTGGCTCTGGCTCTGCCGCTGGCTCTGGCTCTGGCGCTGGCGCTGGCTCTGGCTCTTGCTCTGGCGCTGGCTTTGGCTCTGGCGCTGGTTCTGGTGCTGGCTCTGGCGCAGACTCTGGCGCTAGCTCTGGCGGTGAATCTGGCGCTGTCTTTGGCTTTGGCTTCTCGCTTTGGCCCTGGCTTTGGCTCCGGC
>JBCAZI010000154.1:0-2941 GCA_038533095.1 Pseudomonadota bacterium | reverse complement strand
CTCTGGCTCTGGCTCTGGCTCTGGCTCTGGCTCTGGCTCTGGCTCTGGCTCTGGCTCTGGCTCTGGCTCTGGCTCTGGCTCTGGAATAGGGTCAGCCGCGGGCGCTGCCGTTGCAACCTCTTCCTCAACGATTTCTTCGACCTCACCGCCATCTTGCACGATGGCGTCCAACCCTTCGTCAATCTTGGACGAGGATTTGAACATCCGGTCTTTGAGCTTTTTGAAAAACGACATGCCATTCAACCATTTCTGCGTTGCATATCACCTAATGATGATCCGCAGATTTGGAAAGCCCGCACGCCGTTTAACCGGAAACCTCATCCTTGAAGTGTTCCATTACTAGCTTAATCGGGTTCGGTGCCGCCTGCCCAAGACCGCAGATCGAGGCATCAGACATCGCCGTACAAAGGTCCTCCAACAAAGGCTGATCCCATGCATCCGCTTGCATCAGCTTAACCGCTTTTTCGCAGCCCACGCGGCACGGCGTGCATTGCCCGCAGCTTTCATCCTCAAAGAACCGCAGCATATTCAGCGCCGCATCGCGCGCGCGGTCCTGATCCGACAGCACGACAACGGCAGCGGAACCGATGAAGGTGCCAAGTGGCTGCAAAGTGTCAAAATCCAGCGGCACCTCATTGATCGACGCGGGCAACAGACCGGAAGAAGGGCCGCCCGGTTGATAGGCTTTGAACATATGGCCTTCCGCCATACCGCCGGCCGCGTCGATGATGTCCGTGATGGTCGATCCTGCTGGCAGCAGATAGACACCCGGTTTGGCGACGCGCCCCGAGACAGAGTATGACCGCAGCCCGACCCGCCCATTCTTTTCGGTCGTGTTCAGCACCTCAGGCCCTTCGCGACAAACCCGCGCGACCCAAAGCAATGTTTCAACATTGTGCACCAAAGTCGGGCGATCAAAGATACCCACCTGTGCCACGAAAGGTGGCCGGTGGCGCGGCAGACCGCGCTTGCCCTCGATGCTTTCGATCATCGCGGATTCCTCGCCGCAGATGTAGGCACCCGCACCGCGCCGCAAGTCGATGTAGCCTTCTGCGACCACACCTGCCTCTTCCAAGGCTTTGATTTCACGCGCTAAAATCTCTAGCACCGCTGGATATTCGTCGCGCATGTAGATGAAACAGGTCTCTGCTTCCACCGCCCAGGCGGCGATCAACATGCCTTCCAAGAATAGATGCGGTGTGCGTTCCAGGTAGTAGCGGTCTTTAAACGTGCCCGGCTCGCCCTCATCCCCGTTCACGGCCAGATAGCGAGGGCCCGCATTGCCGCGCACAAAGCCCCATTTCTTGCCAGAGGGGAAACCAGCGCCGCCCAAACCGCGCAGGCCAGATGACAGCACCTTATCCTGCACCGCCTCCCAATCGCCCTCGTCACGCAGGGCCTTCAATTCAGCATAGCCGCCATCGGCCACATAGGCCGCATAGTCCTGACAGTCGGGTAAATGCGCATGGGTATCGCCAGCCGCAATCGCAGCTTCGACTTTTTCAACTGTCGCATGATCAATGTGGTTATGACCCAGTTCCAACACTGGCGCAGTCTCGCAGCGGCCCATGCAAGGCGCGCGCAAAACACGGACCTCGGATGCGTCCAATCCATCCTCAAGTGCCGCTTTCAGCTGCTGCGCCCCCGCCAATTCACACGAGAGAGAGTCGCAAACACGGATCGTCAGCGCAGGTGGCGTTGGTTCACCTTCTTTGACGACATCAAAATGGGCATAGAAGGTCGCGACCTCATAAACCTCGGCCTGGCTCAGGCGCATTTCTTCAGCCAAAGCACGCATATGTGGGGCAGAGAGACAGCCATAGGCATCCTGGATCAAATGCAGAAACTCGATCAGCAAATCGCGGCGGCGGGGCTTGTCGCCCAACAGCGCTTTGACCTCATCCCAAGCGGTATCTTCGACCTGACGGCCCTTGGGGCGGTGCCGCCCCTTGCCTTTACCGGATTTCCAAACACCTTCGCGGTTGTCCAAAGCCATCGCGCTTTTCCCTTTTTTCCTCATTTAACATAGCCAGCGTCAGCTATCCAAACCACGCAAAAACGACACCAGAGTGGACCAATACGCGCAGCGCGGCAATTTCCCCTGCACCTGCGGGAAACACATGCTAACAATGCGAAACATGATACCCCGCATTTGGCATTTTGGATTTGCAACGCTGACACCTGCGGCCCTGTTGGGGGTTGGGGCGGTTTGGGGCGGTATCTGGGTCTTGACAGCCGCCATTTACCTCACAGTGATGACCAGCGCGCTGGACAGGTTGATCAAGCCGGATGCAACCGTTGCGGCGGAGCAAAGCGATACAGCGCTATCTGTTCTAATTGTGCTGGCCCATTTCGCACTGCTGCCTTTGGTTGTTTGGGCACTGGTCGGTCCTGCCCTCGGAACACTCGAAAAAATGGGCCTCTTCTTCGCGGCTGGCCTGTGGTTCGGCCAAGTCAGCAATGCCAACGCGCATGAATTAATACACCGCCAAAGCCGCGCACTGCACCGTTTGGGCATGTGGTCCTATATCACGCTGATGTTCGGTCATCACACATCGGCCCATGTGTTGGTGCATCACCGCCATGTCGCAACAAAGAATGACCCCAACACATCGCGCAAAGGCGAAAGCCTGTACCGCTATATGATCCGCGCATGGGTTGGGTCGTTTCGCGAAGGATATATCGCCGAACGTGCACGGCTGGCGCGCATCGGGCGGCCTGCGTGGCGCAACCCTTATTTAGTATATGTAAGCGGCGCTATATTGTGCCTTGGCATGGCGGCTTTGCTTGGCGGCTGGCCGGCCCTGCTGGCCTATGCCGGCCTTTGCGCCTACGCCCAATCGCAACTGCTGATGTCGGACTATGTGCAACACTACGGCCTGCTGCGTGCCACGCGCCCCGATGGCAAACCAGAGCCTGTTGCCACAAAGCACAGCTGGAA
>JBCAZI010000153.1:0-5120 GCA_038533095.1 Pseudomonadota bacterium | reverse complement strand
CCCCCTTTTTGACGCCCATGCTGGTCGCCGTACGGTGTGCTTTGAGATAGGTCGCATCAATCATCACAGTCTTCTCCTCACCGTGACCGGCGGCCAGACCCATCATCATCTTTGCGAAGATGCCCTTATCGCTCCAGCGTTTCCAACGGTTATAAAGCGTCTTGTGCGGACCGTATTCCCTGGGCGCATCGCGCCAGCGTAACCCGTTGCGATTGATGAAGATAATCCCACTCAACACACGCCGATCATCGACGCGAGGCTTGCCATGGGACTTCGGAAAGAAGGGCTCAAGACGCGCCATCTGCGCATCCGTCAGCCAAAAGAGATCAGACATGTTCACCGCTCGTTTTTTGGACCGTGAATCATGCCACCAAGCGGAAATCAATGGGTCCTGACCCTAGCAATCTTGCTGGCTGATGCAACAACTGGTAGTTTGAAGTTGGCGTTTGAATTGCCGAGGCCCGTCTATCTGGATGCGCAGGTCGGCGAGCCACTCGACCCGTCACCGCCACCGACAGTGTTTGCAAATGGCGGCGCTGACACGTTCTGGTCCCTTCCTAAACCTGAAGCTATCGCCGCTGTCCGGGAATACCATCGCGTTGAAGACGACGGCGCCGACGGATTTCCGTCTGGCCATGTCGCAAGCGCTGCGGCCCTGTCCTTTGGCATAGCCTTATTGTTTCACGTGCGTTGGGGGGTGTCCTTCGCCATCGCCTGGACAGTCATGATGGCTGTCAGTCGCATGTACCTGGGGCGTCACTTTTTGGCGGACGTCATAGCGGGCGCGTTCATTGGTGTCGCCGTCGTAGTTTATGTGATGATGCTGACCCGTGCATTTCGTGAGAATGAAAACCAATCATCACGCACGGAACTAGTTGCTTTGACCGTTTTACTTCTGCTGTGGGCAATACTTCCAATAGCGGACCTAGAGGCAATCGGCATGGTTCTTGGCGTATCATTGCCTATGGTCATGGCAACTTATGTCGGACTGCCAAATGACAAGGCACCGCTGGCGAAAAGGGCGCTTCGAGTTCTGCTCGCGTTTGCTGTTTATTTTACCATCACATTGTTCATGGACTTGGTCGGTGTCGGCAAATCCGTGATCGGCGAAATGGTTATTGGTCTTTTCTCAATCTCTTTGACCTTGATCGCAACACTCGCCGTGTCTCAGCGGTTTGGGTGGTTCCAACGTACGCCCAGGCCGTTCTCCGGCACTGCATAAAACTCAAAACGATCGGTGAGTTCCGTTCGTCGCGCATATGGTGCGCTTCCTCTAACTCCCCATAGAAAAAGAAAGGACTAACTCGTGTCAGCCAATGAATGCCTCAAATTGAATAGACGCCGCGCTTTAGCCGCAGGGCTTTCAGCTGCGGCCATTTATTCAGTCGCGGGCCGTGCCTGCGCAGAACCCCAACCCGGTACATCAAACATCGCGCGATTTGAACAAACCGCACCCTTCCCCGTCAACGCCTACATCGTCGAGGGGGCCGACGGGATAGCAGTCATTGATGCAACCCTAACACACTCAAGTTCGCTGGCGCTGCGCGCCAAGGTAGATGCGATGGGTAAGCCATTGAAAGGCGTGTTGCTCACGCACGCCCATCCTGATCACTACGCCGGGCTTGGAAACCTTACGAGCGGCTTGGATGTTCCAATCGTTTCTGTAGAAGGCGTACGCGAAATCGCCAAGAGAGACGACGCCACAAAGGACGCCATCATCGGCGGCATGTTCGGTGCTGAGTGGCCAAGCAATCGCGTTTTTCCAAACGAAATCGTTCGAGACGGAGGAAACGTGTCATTCGGAGCGGGACTAGACTTCGAAGTGCGCGATATCGGACCGGCCGAGTCTTTCCACGACAGTATGTTTGTCCTCAAAGGCGAACAGCAAAGGGTGTTCGCTGGTGACCTCGCCTATGGACTGATGCATCCCTATATGGCGGATAACACCAATCCAGAATGGCGCGCCGCTCTCGACGGGATCCGTTTGGAATTGGCAGAAGATGCCGTGCTTTACGTGGGGCACGGGGCACCCGTCACGCCCGGCTTTCTGGCGTGGCAAAAAGACTATCTGTCCGTCTTCGAACGGGTCCTGGCCGACCAAGACTGGACAGACCGGGACGCAGCCGTCTCTAATGTCAGCCAAACTATGAGAGCCTATCTGCCAAACGACGATCTGAGCTTTTTGATGGAGCTCTCCGTCCTGCCAAATGCCGAACGACTTGGATTGATCTAACCCAGAGGGCGCGGCAGTTGCATGCCGCGCTCCAAGCTTTGTACATGGAGACATAAGAGATGAAACGCATTGAATTCAAAGCCTCCAGTGACACCCTAATCGGAAACCTGTTTCAGCCGGACGGGGACACAAGAGGCGCTGCCGTGATCACAGGGCCGCTCACCTCCGTCAAAGAACAAGCGCCTGGTGCCTATGCCGCGGCGCTCGCCAAGAACGGGATCGCGACGCTCGCCTTTGATCACCGGTATTTTGGCGAAAGCGAAGGGACGCCTCGTCAATACGAAAACCCCGATCAGAAGATCGCCGACATTCACGCTGCCGTCGCAAAGCTTCAACGTGAGGTGCCCGGCATGCCGGTCTTTGCCGTCGGCGTTTGCGCAGGTGGCGGCTATATGGCCGGGGCGGTGGCTCAAATCCCGGATATCAAGGCCTTCGCAGGAATTGCGGGCTTCTACCATGACGTCGCGCAGTCCAAAGAGTGGATGGGAGATGGTTTTGACGCAGCCATTGAGCGCGGCCGCAAAGCCCGCGAAGCCTTTGAAAGCTCGGGCGAAGCCGAGACCATCCCAGCTGTTGCACCAGATGGCGAGCGCGCAATGCCGATGGAGGAGGCGTTTGAGTTCTACGGAACTGCGCGTGGTGGCGAGGCGACCTACCCAAACTACAAAAACGAATACGCAGTGATGTCACAAGAGCAGGTCACGGCCTATGATGCACAGACCAGAGCCCAAAAGATCACTGTGCCAACGCTTTTGGTCCATTCAGAAAATGCTCTTTCTCCGATGTTAGCGCGTCGTCTTTATGATAACTTGGCTGGGCCGAAAGACATGGAGTGGGTCACCTCGAAAGGTCAGATCGGTTTTTACGACGATCCGGCAATCATTGAACCGGTTGCAATAAGGGTTTCTGACTTCTTTGTTGGGTCGGTAAACCTGTAGGCCGCTGCAACCAAAGCTTCAGCCTGAAACTTGGTCAACAGGCTGCTTATGCTTGATGATGACGAGCCCCTGCCTGCCGTTCACTGACCAGTCAAGATGCTGCATCCGCAACCCGCTTAGCTGATTTGCCGTGCGTGCGAAGTCTAGCGATGAGCTGACTTACATACTGCGGACTTTTCGGCCGTTCTCTACAACCAGAGGTGGTCGCGGGAAATCGGACCGGTCGTTAAGGTGGATCACATAACGAAAGAAGTGATCCTAGATGAAGAAACGAAAGAACCATTCGCCAGAGTTCAAAGCTAAGGTCGCACTTGAAGCGATCCGTGAAGAGATGACGCTGGCAGAGCTTTCCAAGAAGTATGGCGTTCACCCGACACAGATCGGCACATGGAAGCGCGCTGCGATCGAGAACATGGCGACGGCTTTTAGCCGCAAAGGCTCAGCGCCCGATCCGGTGAGCGCCGCCGACGTCGACAAGCTGCATTCCACTGCCTGACAGGCGATTGCGCAGCAATCTGCCGAGAAGGGAAGATTGGCCAGCTGGTGGTGGAACGGGATTTTTTAGCCGGAGCCTCGCAGCAACTTCTTGGGACGCGAGGCAAAAAATGGTGAGCCGGGATCACAAGTTAAGCCTTCGTAAACAGTGCGAGCTGTTGCAGCTGTCGCGGTCGCGTCTTTACTATCAGCCGGTCGGCGAAAGTGCTGAGAACCTGCAGTTCATGGAAATCATCGACAAGCAGTTCTTGGAAACGCCGTGGTATGGGGCACGCCAGATGGCCAGGTCCATGAAGCGGCAAGTCCACAAATGCGGCCGTCATCGTGTCCGCAGATTGATGCGTCTGATGCGGTTGGTGCCCATCTATCAAGAGCCCAACACCCGCTGCCCGGCAACACATGCAAAGCATGTGTGAGAGGGGGCAAGAAGCACCCACAGCATAAGATTTGGCCATACCTGCTGCGCAACATGGTGATCGACCGCCCGAACCAGGTCTGGTGCGCAGACATTACCTACATCCCAATGCGGCGGGGGTTTTTGTACCTTGTGGCGATCATGGATTGGTACAGCCGCAAGGTGCTGGCCTGGCGTCTGTCGAACAGTATGGATGCCGACTTCTGCGTGGACGCTTTGAAAGAAGCGCTCGCCAAGCACGCTGCGCCAGAAATCTTCAATAGCGACCAGGGCAGCCAGTTCACTGGCGGCGCTTGGATCGACGTGCTGACAGACGCAAAGGTCAAGATCAGCATGCCTCTCGTGACATTCGCTTTGCGAATGCACTGCCGGTAATAGATGGCAAAGGTGCTTGGCGTGACAATCGCATGATCGAACGGCTGTGGCGGTCGTTGAAGTACGAATGCGTGTATCTGAACGCCTTTGAAACGGGATCAGAAATGCGGTCTGGGATCGGCAAATGGCTGACGTACTACAACGCTGAGCGCCCGCATTCGACGCATGGTGTGTTGACCCCAGATGAGGCCTATCAAAGCAAAACAGAACCGATGAGAATAGCAGCCTAAATGAAACCCTGATCCATCTTAACCAGGCTGCAAACTGGTCTAAAATCTAGGACAACCTGTAACAGGATTGCAAAATTCGCAATAAGCCGCTCAGCGATCTCCAGCCCCAGATGGACAAATCGACGTTATGTGAAGCGCATTGGTCCTTGTAGTGATCAGATGTCGATTTCTAAACTCACTTTGGTGCGGTCCATTGTGACAAAGGTTTTGAACTTTTTGATCGTCTCATTTGAAAAGAAAAGTCGCTGCGTCAGGGCCTCATATTCAGACATATCTTGCACCAGAATGATCAACACAAAATCGGCTTCACCAGTGACGTAATAGCATTGCTGTACTTCAGGGGCATCGACGAAGCTTTGCTTGACCTGTTCGATTGCCCCTCCCGTCTCCACGTTCAGCTCGACTTGAACAACTACGGTTAAGGCGGGTCCAAA
>JBCAZI010000152.1:0-5187 GCA_038533095.1 Pseudomonadota bacterium | reverse complement strand
CCCACGTGAACGCGTTTATCGGGGTTGATGGCGGTGCAAATCACCTTTTGGCGGCAGATGTGACACCGGATGCGGTGATCGGAGATTTGGATAGCCTGTCCGATCAGGCGCGTGCCACATTTGCCGACCGGCTGCACCCAGTGGCCGAGCAATCGACCACGGACTTTGAAAAGGCCCTGACCCGTGTCGCGGCACCCGTGGTCTTTGCAATCGGCTTTACGGGTGGACGGCTGGATCATACGCTATCTGTTCTAAACGTCATCGCGCAACACCCTGACCGGGCTGTGATTTTGTTGGATAAAGATGACGTCAGCTTTCTTGCGCATATCGGGACAACAGCATTTGATTTGGCGCGTGGCACGCGTATTTCCATCATGCCGCTTGGGTTGGCCACGGTTAGTGTCTTAGGTGTGCAGTGGCCCTTTACTGCGCAACGCATGACCCCCGATGGGTTTACCAGCCCGTCAAATGCGGCATTAGGTGGTCAGGTCACGATTGAGACGGATGGTTCGGTACTGGTTACACTGCCGCGGGCGCTTTGGCAGACAGCTGCGCAAGCCGCCGTTCGCGCAAGATAATGTAAAGGCCGGCTCCAACAGTGATGCAAATCCCCAAAGCTGCCAAACCATTAGGCAGGTCCTGGAAGATCAGCCACCCGATGGCTGTCCCAAAAGGAATTTCCAGATACTGCATGGGGGCCAGGGTAGAGGCAGGTGCAAACCGCAGGCTCCAGGTCATGAAAAGATGGGCAAATGTGCCAATCAGACCAAGGGCCGCCAAAAGCCACCATGTTTGCGGATCAAACTGAAACGACACCGCGCCAAATGCTGTGGGCAAGATGATCAGCACAGCCAGTAGAATGACCGTCGCCTGCACCCCGCTGATCGCTTGCAATTTGATCGGGTCCAGCGCACGGGCCACTTTGCGCGTGACCATCATGAACAGGGCAAAGATTACTGCCACCCCCAATGGCAGCAACGCAGGATAGCCGACCTCGACGAAATTGGGCTGGATCACCAATAACGTGCCGATGAAGCCCACCGTGCAGGCCACCATACGGTGAATACCCACATGTTCGCCCATCGCAAAATGCCCCAACAACAACATGATAAAGGGCATCACAAAGGCAATCGCTAGTGCATCGGCCAAAGGGAGATAGCGCAAGGCACTGAACATCAATCCGATCCCCAGGATATGTAGCATCGTGCGCAGAAGGGTCCAGATCAGAACACCGGGTGGCAAACGCAGCCCGTTGCCGCTGAGTGCAACGACAGGCATCAAAATGGCTGCTTGCACGCCAAAACGGACAAGGATCAAAACACCCAGTGCGACAACTCCGCCCAACAGTTTTGCGATGCTGTCGCCCAAGGGGGCGAGCACGCAAAAGGCAAGCATCAACATGACGCCCAAAAATGGTCTGTCGGTGGTCATGTCCTTACACTAGAGGGGCCAGAGATGGTCAGCAATCCATCTTCATCTTGGCCGAAAAACTCCCGCCGGAGGCTCCCGCGTTCTCGACGCACATCGTTCGTTAGCAATTGGGCACATTCACCGCCAAGCCACCCAAAGCGGTTTCCTTGTATTTCTCGCTCATATCCGCACCGGTCTGACGCATCGTCTCGATCGCGACGTCAAGCGATACCAGATGCACTCCGTCACCGCGCAGGGCCAGTGAAGCGGCAGACACGGCCTTGATCGCGCCAAGGCCGTTGCGTTCAATACAAGGCACCTGCACCAAACCTTTCACAGGATCGCAGGTCATGCCCAAATGATGCTCCAGCGCTATTTCGGCTGCATTTTCAATCTGTTCCGGTGTCCCGCCCAGCACGGCCGCAAGACCAGCCGCGGCCATCGCGGCAGCGCTGCCGACCTCGGCCTGACAGCCGCATTCTGCCCCTGAAATTGACGCGTTATACTTGATCAATCCGCCAATGGCCGCGGCCGTCAGGAGGAACTCTGGCACGCGGGCTGCGGTGGCACCGGGAACATGGTCCAGCCAATAGCGGATGGTCGCAGGAATAACGCCTGCGGCACCGTTGGTGGGGGCGGTCACAACCTGTCCGCCTGCCGCGTTTTCTTCGTTCACGGCCATCGCATAGGTCGACATGAAATCATTAATCGTATGCGGGGCTGTCAAGTTCATACCTCGCTCTGCCTGTAGCGCATCATAAATGCCCTTGGCCCGCCTGCGCACATGCAAACCGCCGGGCAAGATGCCATCGGTTTCCAACCCGCGTGTGATGCAATTGTTCATCACCTCCCAAATCCGTGCCAGACCCTTGTCCAGATCAGCACCCGGCATGCGCGACAGCTCATTCGTACGTTTCATTTCGGCGATGCTGTTGCCTGACATATCCGCCATATCCAGCATCTCTTGCGCTGTCTGGAAGGGAAAGGGCACAGGTGCGCCGGTGTCGCTGTCCTTACCGGCCTTTAACTCTGCCTCTGTCAGCACAAAACCACCGCCGATGGAGTAATAAGTGACCTGCGTGATCACATCGCCTTGCGCATCTGTGCCACGCAGGATCAGGCCGTTGGCGTGGCCGGGCAAGGCGGGCCCATAATCAAAGATCAGGTCGTCCTTGGGATGAAAACGTAGCTGACCCAGCCCGTCTGGCGATACGGTATGCTCAGTTGCGATACGCGCCAATGCGGCTTCCGCCTTTTCCGCGTCATAATCGTCGGCCCGAAAGCCAGCCAACCCAAGGATCACTGCGCGATCCGTGGCATGGCCCACGCCGGTAAAGGCCAGACTGCCATGCAATGAGGCCTGCAATCCGGCCACGCCAAAGGGTTGCGCGCGCAGATGGTCCAGAAACCGGGCCGCCGCAACCATAGGCCCGATGGTATGCGACGACGAAGGGCCAACGCCCACCTTGAACATATCAAAGACAGAGAGAAACATCTTAAAGCGCTGATCCTTCGGGTGGGTCGCAGGGTGAGGGGTTTGAAAACGGGGTTGGCCCCAAACCTTCCGCCTTGGAAAGGGTTTGGGCACTGTCGCGCGCTTCAAAGCTTTTGGCAAATGCCAAAAGGCGCGGCCATTGGGCAAGGTCGAACCGCACGTCGCCTCCGCCATATAGGGCCGCCCACCGCAGCATTGGCGCCAGATAGCAGGTGTGGATCGTAGGTTCAGTATCATCCAGCCAACCCGCAGTCTGCGCTGTTGATAGAATGTCCAGATGTGCCGTCAGTCGCTTTGCGGCCATGCTGCGTATCGGCGCGTGATCGCCTGTTGTATATTGTGCGGGGTAGAACATCATCCGCAAAGTGGGATGCAGCGTGTTTGCCAACCAGATGATCCATTGGATCGCATGCATATGCGCTGGCGTACCTACCGCCGGCATCAAAAGACCTTCCCGCTCTGCCAACCACAGCAAAATGGCTGCGGTCTCAAAGAGTGGCCCTTCTGCCGTTTCCAGCACGGGGATCAGCCCGTTTGGGTTGAGTGCCAGGAAGGCATCCGACTCTTGTTCCTTGCGGCTGCGGTCCACCAAGGCCGTCTCATAGGGCAAGCCCAATTCTTCTAACGCCAAGCGCACGCAAAGCGAGGCATTGTCGGGGGCATAGTGCAAGCGCAGGGTCTGGGTCATGCGGCTGTGATAGCCCGGCAAACGATGAAAGCGCAGGCAAAATGCGACGTTTCGCTAGGCAAAAAGCGCGGGCTTTGGGATTGGTGGCGCTAACGGCAATTGGGGCCTCGCACCCGGCAACATTCTTGCCTATAACCGCGTCTGTATATTTTCTTGGAGTGGGTCTAATGTCGCGTGAAATGTCCCCAATTGAAAAGGCAAAGTTTGTTGCCGCCAAACAAGCCACTGAGCATGTCGAAAATGGTATGAAGGTGGGGCTTGGCACAGGCTCGACCGCGGAATGGTTGGTCCAGTGCCTGGGCGAGATGGTGCGCGAAGAGGGGCTGCAGATCAAAGGGGTGCCTACGTCCAAGCGCACTGGGCGTTTGGCCGAAAAGGTGGGGATCGACGTCATCACGCTGGAAGAGGCTAAATGGCTGGACGTGACGATCGATGGCACTGACGAATACGACAGCGACCTCACCCTGATCAAAGGCGGCGGTGGCGCGCATTTGCGTGAAAAGGTGGTGGCGACGGCCAGCGACCGCATGATCGTGATCGCTGATGCCAGCAAGAAGGTCGATACGTTGGGCGCCTTTCCCTTGCCGGTTGAGGTCATTCCATTTGGTCTGCCTGTGACACAAAACCTGATCGCAGAAACACTGATCAGCATGGATGTACTGGGCCGTGATGTGACATTGCGCATGAAAGGTGAAGAACCCTTTGTGACGGATGAGGGCAATTTCATCCTCGATCTGCACCTTAAGCGGATTGCAAACCCCCGTCAGTTAAGTCTTGTGATCAATCAGATTCCCGGCGTGGTCGAGAATGGATTGTTCATCGACATTTGTGATGTGGTCATTGTTGGGCACGGCGATGGACGGGTGACAACACGCGATATCACCAATAACACCGCAAATGTCGTACGTTTCGATGTACTTGATGACGACAACATCTTTTCCGACGTGGCAGATTGATCCCTGACACATGGAATTCAAACGCACCCAACGCCAGCATTTCTTTATCATCCTGAATTTTCTACTGCTGTCGTGGCTATGGTACAGCTTTTTCACCTCTGATAGCCTGTTTGAAAAAGTGATCGGCGTTTTTTGTGGCGTTTGGGCGGCGGTCATTGCCTACAACTATTTGCGCGCCAAAAATCTGGGGCGGTTGGATGATAACGGTCTTACGCTGGAACGTCCGTTTCGCACCGTGGCTTTCACTTGGGATCAGTTGCAATGGGCCAGTATGGATCAGGATCGGCGCGCCTTGGTTTTTGCCTACCGACATCAAACTGACGTGAAGGATCGTTACGTCGCTTGCAGTCGCAAGCTGCTGACCCCAGATGCTGTCGACGCAGTGGTCGCCGCGGTGCGCGCTGCACGACCCAATTTACCATCTGGCCCAGCTGAGGCCGACACGAACGGAGCCACCACATGACTTTTGACTACGATCTTTTCGTCATTGGTGGCGGCTCTGGCGGTGTGCGTGCGGCGCGTGTCGCCGCGGCCACGGGTGCTAAAGTCGCGCTGGCCGAAGAATACCGCATGGGTGGCACCTGTGTGATCCGTGGTTGCGTACCTAAAAAGCTGATGGTCTTTGCCTCGGGCTATTC
>JBCAZI010000151.1:0-5224 GCA_038533095.1 Pseudomonadota bacterium | reverse complement strand
CTAAAAATCTGCCCTTCTTTGATGATGCGTCGGGCGGTGCCATTGCGCACTTTGGCAAAGGGGCCGCGCCCGGGGCCATAGATGCCAGCAAGCCGGAAGATATGCAGCCGAAGGCTGGGGATGGCGGCCCATGCGGCCTCTGCCTCTACCCGCGCGATACCGCGTTTGGTGGCGGGGGTCAGGGCCGTGTTTTCATCTACCCAATCGCCTTGGTGGTCGCCATAGACGCCGGTGGTGGAGAGGTATCCAACCCATTCAAACTGTCCGGCACGCTGGGCGATTTCATCCCGCAGTTCGGCGAGGACCGGATCACCGTCATCACCGGGCGCGGCAGAGATCAGTAGATGCGTCGCAGCATTCAGCGCCGGGATCATATCCGCACCCGGCCAAATCCGTGGCTCGATCCCTTCGTTCATCAGCCTTGGAGCTTTGTCCTCGGACCGCGTCGTGCCGATGATGCGCCAGTCTTGCGGTAGCAGAATGCGCGACAGCGCACGCGCGCTATAGCCGTGGCCAAATGAAAGCAGTGTCTTTGTCATGCCCCGTTCGTGCCTGAGTGGTTGAGAATGCGCAATAGAGTTACCGGATGAATTGGTCCGCTTGCATTTGCGCCTGCGCTGTGGATTGCTTCCATTTCATATGTCTTTGGAAACACCAGCATGATCGACCCCACAGTATTGATAACCTATTCCCTCATTGTTCTTGGCTTTGTATTCATCCCCGGTCCTGCGACGTTGCTGACGGTTGCCCGTGCGACAACCTCTGGCACGAAAGTTGGTATTGCGACCGGCGCAGGCATCACCGCCGGCGATTTCATACATACGATTATGGCGGTTGTTGGTATTTCTGCGATCATTGCGGCGTCGGCAACACTTTTCACAATCGTCAAATATCTGGGCGCGGCCTATCTGGTCTATCTTGGGTTAAGGGCGATATTTGAAAAGACGAATGTAGATTTAGGACAAGGGCGCCTTCCCATCACTGCATCACAAGCGTTCCGGCAGGCCATTTTGGCTGAACTCTTGAACCCGAAAACAGCTTTATTCTTTCTCGCGTTTCTACCGCAATTTGTGACGCCTGAGGCAGGCAACACTGTTTTGCAACTCACCATCTTTGGCCTCATCTTTGCTTTGATCGGGTTTTTCAGCACGATCGTGTACTCTGTCGCGGCGGGTGGGCTGGGGAATTTCCTACGGCGCAATCCCACCGTCCTAAAATGGCAGGGTAAGGTTGTCGGCACGATTTATTGCGCTCTGGGTGTTCGTTTAGCGTTTCAAGAAAGATAGCGTGACCGCTTTTGTAAGGACATGAACCTTTGACGCACAAACGTCGACGACTTTCTTTGCCGTCCTGTGCTAGCCTGCGGCATGGGACAAACGCCAGATGTTGATGATGCATATGCGATGTCGTCACCTGATGAGGTGAAGGACCTTTATCGGGCCTGGTCGCATAGTTACGACGCTGTGTTCAGCGAAGGACAGGGCTATCAACTGCCGCGTGAAGTGGCGACCGCCTTTGTTGCGGCTGGCGGGACCGGGCCGGTGTTGGATGTGGGTGCAGGGACCGGGCTCGTCGGGACCGCTTTGCGCGGTATGAACATCGGCACCATCGATGGGATCGATCTGTCCGAGGATATGTTGCAAATCGCAGGTATGAAGAATGATTATCGCGCGCTTTCTGTGGGCGATGTGACCAGGCCGCTGGACCTGAAAAATGCACCCTATGCTGGCGTTGTCAGTGCGGGGACATTTACGCTTGGGCACGTCGGCCCAGACGCTTTGGCAAATCTATTGGCCGTGGGTGCAAAGGGTGCAGTTTATGTGATTTCGGTGAACGCAGCCCATTTTGTAACCGCTGGTTTTGAACAGGCGTTTGATCGGTTTGGTGATCAAATCAGAGATTTCACAACACGCGACGTGCGCATTTACGATGATCGTGCCGACGAAAGCCACCGCAATGATATCGCGAGACTGGTGACCTATCGTAAGCGCTAGGGACCTGACCCTAGCGGGAAGCATCAGCCCATTTTCCCCTTAATGCGACGGCGCAGTCCGGGCATATGATCTTTGACTTTTATTGAGGATCCTATGGCGCATATCCCACGCGTGCTTGCACCAAAACTGACGGCGAGTGAGAAAGCCACACTGATCAACCACGCCCGACGCACGCGTGCTGGGGTTGATGGTGACGTCACGGTACTCGTTCAACTGCGCTTGTTGAGCAAAGATATGCGGACCAATGCCTATCACCTGACGCCCCTCGGCAGAGCCGTCGTTGACGAGATTGCCTGCCAAGGCAGCGCCTAGAGAGCTGGGCCTGTATCATTGCGCGTAATTTGATCCTTCTTCGTCAAGGATCGCCTTTAGTTCCGCCAGGTGCCGGACATCCTGTTCGGGGTATTCTTCAAGTTCTTGGGCGGTCTTTTCGGCAATATCATCCGGCAGTACGCGCAGCTCCATCCCGGTCTGCAAAGCGCGGATATAGGTCTCGCTGGCGCGTTCAAAGTAATACATCCGGTTGAACGTCTCGGCCACGGTATCTCCAATCACCAGCACACCATGGTTGCCCATGATCATGACTTTCTGTTTGGGATCGGTGAACATGGCCGCACAGCGTTCGCCCTCTTCCTCAAAGGCCAACCCGCCATAGCCGTCATCAATGACATAGCGGTTAAAGAAGGTGGCGCAGTTCTGATCGATCGGGGGCAAGCGGCTGTCTTTCAGCGACGCCAGCACCGTGGCAAAAATCGAATGCACATGCATCGCACAACGCGCATGCGGAACCAGCCTGTGAATGCCGCCATGCAGCCCCCAGGCAGTAGGGTCTGGCGCATCTGGGCCTTTTAATGTTTCAGGATCATTGGCATCCACTGTGATCAAATCGCTGGCTTTGATCCGGCTGAAATGCATCTGATTGGGGTTCATCAGAAACTTGGTACCATCATCGTTGATCGCCAGGCTGATGTGGTTGGCCACAGCCTCATGCATGTTCAAACGCGCCGTCCAACGGAATGCGGCAGCCATATCAACCCGCTCTGCCCAATGTGTCATATTTTGTGGATGCGTATTCATGACGGCTCCTTGGATTTACCGATACTGCGCGTTATTGATGGCGCAACAACCCCATCAAAGGAAGTCTGAACATGACATTCAAGCCCGCCAAGTGGCCCCGGAAATTGCGGTCTCAGGAATGGTTTGGCGGATCGTCAAAGGATGCGATCTATCATCGGTCATGGATGAAGAACCAGGGTTTGCCTGCTGATCTGTTGGATGGCCGCCCTGTCATTGGGATTTGCAATACCTGGTCAGAGCTGACGCCCTGCAACGCGCATCTGCGCGACCTGGCGGAGAAGGTGAAGTTTGGGGTGTATGAGGCCGGTGGTTTCCCGGTTGAGTTCCCCGTTTTCTCACCTGCAGAGTCGAGCTTGCGCCCGACCGCCATGATGTATCGCAACCTCTGTGCAATGGATGTTGAGGAAGCAATTCGTGGCAAATCCATGGATGGTGTCGTACTGCTGGCGGGCTGTGATAAGACAACACCCGCGCTGTTGATGGGTGCAGCCTCCGTCGATTTGCCATCCATCGTCGTCTCTGGCGGCCCGATGCTGAACGGGCACTTCCGCGGCGAACGCGTGGGGTCCGGCACGCACCTATGGAAATTCTCCGAAGCGGTCCGCGCCGGTGAAATGACAGC
Source organism: Pseudomonadota bacterium (assembly GCA_038533095.1). Classification (GTDB taxonomy): domain Bacteria; phylum Pseudomonadota; class Alphaproteobacteria; order Rhodobacterales; family Rhodobacteraceae; genus Yoonia. The sequence continues at coordinate 1,531 of JBCAZI010000151.1, read as the reverse complement.
CGAGGAATTTGTCGAGGCAGAGGCCTCAATGTCCCGCTCACCGGGCTCCTGCAACACGATGGGCACGGCCAGCACCATGGCGTCCATGGCCGAGGCGCTGGGCATGGCCCTTTCAGGAAATGCCGCAATTCCAGCCGTTGACAGCCGCCGCCGCGTGATGGCGCATCTGACGGGGCGGCGCATTGTCGATATGGTGAAGGATGATCTTAAACCATCTGACGTGATGACCAAAGAAGCGTTTGAGAACGCCATCCGCACCAATGCTGCGATTGGTGGGTCCACCAATGCGGTCATCCACTTGCTGGCGATGGCGGGGCGCACCAAGGGCGTCGCGCTTACACTCGATGATTGGGATCGTTTGGGGCGCGATGTCCCGACAATCGTCAACCTGATGCCATCGGGCAAATACCTGATGGAAGAATTCTTTTACGCAGGCGGTTTGCCTGTCGTGATCAAGCGCTTAGGCGAAGCGGGGCTGTTGCACAAAGACGCGCTGACCGTGTCAGGCGGGTCGATGTGGGACGAGGTCAAACACGTCAAAAACTGGAATGAGGATGTGATCCTGCCGGTTGAGAAAGCATTGACGCAATCGGGCGGTATCGCTGTGCTACGCGGCAACTTGGCCCCCGGTGGCGCGGTGATCAAACCATCGGCGGCCACCCCTGAACTGATGCAACACACAGGGCGTGCGGTCGTCTTTGAGGATATCGACGACTACAAAGCGCGGATCAACGACGACGACCTCGACATCGATGAAACCTGCGTGATGGTCCTAAAAAACTGCGGCCCACGCGGCTATCCCGGCATGGCTGAGGTAGGCAACATGGGGCTGCCGCCCAAGATCCTGAAGAAAGGGATCACCGATATGGTGCGGATTTCAGACGCACGGATGTCAGGCACGGCTTTCGGTACAGTGGTGCTGCATACCTCGCCAGAGGCTGCGGTTGGTGGGCCATTGGCCGTCGTTCAGGATGGCGATATCATCGAATTGGATGTCGCAGGACGCCGGATCCACCTCGATATCACGGATGAAGAACTGGCCGCGCGCATGGCGGCTTGGACTGCCGAGAAATCAGGCGCGAACCCGCGGCCTGAAAGCGGCTATGCGATGCTTTATCATGATCGGGTCATGGGGGCTGATACCGGCGCTGACTTTGACTTCCTCGTCGGCCATCGCGGTAATGCGGTTGGCAAGGAAGCGCACTGATGACACCGATTTGTCTGGTAGGGATCGGCAAGATTGCCGTAGATCAACACGTGCCCGCAATCGCGGGCAGCGATGATTGGGAACTGGCGGCGACGGTCAGCCGGGCGGGCACGGTAGATGGTGTTCCCGCCTATACAGATTTCGATCAGATGCTGACGGAACGGCCAGATATCCCGGTCATCTCGCTCTGCCTGCCGCCGGTCCCGCGCTATGATTTTGCGGCCAAAGCCATTGCTGCGGGGCGTCACGTGATGCTTGAAAAACCACCCGGCGCGACATTGGCCGAGGTGGATGCACTGGCAACAATGGCGAAAGAGGCTGGCG
>JBCAZI010000150.1:0-5295 GCA_038533095.1 Pseudomonadota bacterium | reverse complement strand
CGAAACACTCACTCGTCTCGAGGACAGTCTCAAAGCTCTCACACAGGGCCCAAAAGGTCGCTACGGTAGTCAGACCAGTCAGAAGTTGTTCGATCCCTACCCGGGGGAAAAAAGGAGTTTCGGGAACTCTTCTGGACCCTCCAACCAGGCCGAGTGCTATCATTGTCACGAGACAGGACATTGGGCGAGGGCTTGCCCAAATCGTGGGACACCCGACAAAACCTCAACCACAGAGAACCATTTAAACTGAAAACGGCCGGGGAGGAAGCACCACCTGCCCTGGCCATGCAACAAACTGATAACTTACAATCAGATAGCAATAGCATAATTGATTTTTCGTTGTTGGAAGTTCAAGGGAGATTTTTTGAAAGCAACACTTCTTTGGCATTTTTTGGGCCTTGTGATTTTAAGAATGATAACACTGAACAATTTTGGAAACAATTTGGCCATCTCGAGACTTTGAACGGACATGAACGCGAAGTAGGCAAAATATTAGTTTTTTTTGATACCTCGCTCAATAGGTACTTATACTATATTATAACTCGGGAAAATCAATACAAACAAACTACTTTTGCAAACCTCCAAAAATGCTTGAGACTGCTGGCCAAAATCATTTGCAGTTATCAAATAAAAAAACTAAGTATCTCCAAACGTAACGTTGAACTCAATGGAATGGTGTGGACAGCAGCGCAGTCAATGATGCAGGACGAGTTGATTGACATACCCATCCAACTCAGAGTGTACAGTGGAGATGACATAGTGCAAGGCTTGACCGCTTGCGAACCCAGTGCACCCAAAACGTTGCAGCATGGCAATGTGACACTGCTTCGACCAAAGGACGAATTTGGGACCGCAGAGCAGCAAGGTCTGGCCTGCAAGTTTGAATGTGAACGCCCCCTTTCAGTACTGGTGGAGATTCAGCTAGCAGGACGGGGAATTGATGCGTTAGTCGACACTGGAGCATGTGTTAACGTCATCAGTGGAAAACTATTGGATCAGCTAGGGTTCAGATCAAAACTAGAACTCTACCAAGGGAAAGCACGCACAGTGGATGGTTCTCCGCTGGCAATCGAAGGAACGGTGAGCTTGCGAACACAAGTGGGCAACGTGGACACAACAGTGAGGTACCTGGTGGCAGAAGCAATCGAAGTACCTGTCATTCTGGGTCTGGGGTTCATGACTACTCACAATTGCTCGGTGGACCTCCATTCGCATCAATTCTGGACGGGCACAGAGTCGAGTGCGACTCCGTTGAAGTTGAAAGGCAGCTGGCACATGGACGCTTTGACAGTAGCGAAAACAGAAGTGGACTGGGACCAAGTGAGCTTCAAGCACAAGACGGATGTGGTGCCAGACAGGGCTGAAAACCTCTCAAGCCATTTAAACGATGTGACTCCGGCGAAGGAGCTGTCAGAAGAACCAGATGACACTACCCTCATCGTGGGGCTAACATCGGGAGCCATTGCGGGTCCAGCAAAAGATACGCTCGAGGACATCGTGCGTGATTTCAGAGATGTCTTTGCAGTGAGGGACAGTGAACTCGGAGCAACGAATCAAGTGTACCATCACATCAACACTGGGGACAGTCGGCCTATCAAATTACCACCACACAGAGTAGCACCGGGCAAACTTCCAGACGTGAAAGCCGAAGTGCAGGACATGCTTCAGCGGGGAATAATTCAACCATCCAACAGTCCTTACAGTGCCCCAATTGTTATGGTGCGGAAAAAAGACGGGTCGAACAGGTTCTGCGTGGACTACCGACGACTCAACGAAGTTACCCGGAAGGATGCACAGCCCATACCGAACATCGACCAGACGTTGGACGCATTGAAAGGCTCCAAATGGTTCTCAAGTCTGGACTTGGCAAGCGGCTACTGGCAAGTTGAGGTGGCCCCAGAAGACAGACACAAGACGGCTTTCGTAACGCCAGATGGAGGGCTATACGAATACAAACGCATGCCGTTTGGGCTAAGTAATGCACCTGGGACCTTCCAGCGACTAATGAACGAACTGTTCAAAACAGAGCTCCATAAATATGTTTTGATATTTTTAGACGACATCCTCATTTACAGCCCCACACTGGAGGAACATGCGGACCATGTTCGACGGGTCATGCTAACGCTGAGGGCAGCCAACTTGAAACTCAAGCCGAAGAAGTGCAAGTTCTTCCAACCGCAAGTGGAGTACCTTGGGCACATAATCGATCAAAATGGTAGCCGACCAGACCATAAGAAGGTAGAAGCTGTCCAGACGTGGCCACGACCAACTACAGTCACGGGGGTGAAATCATTCTTGGGATTTTGCAACTACTACAGGAAATTTGTCAAGGACTTCGCGCAGAAAGCTGAACCACTAACGAACTTGACGAAGAAATACCAGCGATTCTCTTGGGACACAAAGTGCGAGACAGCCTTTCAGACGCTCAAAGACGCACTGACGAACGCCCCTCTGCTCGCTCACCCTGATTACAACAGCCCCTTCATTGTGGACACAGACGCAAGCAATACGCAGCTGGGAGCTGTTTTGTCCAACGTCATCGATGGTGTGGAGAGACCGCTAGTATACGCTAGTCGCGTTCTTAGTAAAACTGAATGTCAGTATGCCACTACAAAACGTGAAGCTTTAGCCGTAGTGCAGGCTGTAAAATGGTTCAAACCGTATATTTGGGGTCTCAAATTCATCATTCGCACTGATCACGCTAGTTTAAAATGGCTATTCAGGCAAAACGCAGACGGAATGACCTTTAGAATGTTACAGAAGCTGCAGGAGTTTGATTATGAGTTTGTGCACCGAGCAGGGGAGAAGCACGGAAATGCAGATGGACTCTCAAGACAAATCCCAGAAGAGCAACTCCCGGGGTGGCTAGATGGGGAACTCGAGCAACTGGTGCAACCTGAACCCGAACCCTGCAGTATGAAGGAAGCCATCCAGCGGGTGAAGCAAAACCTGATTCGACAGGTTTCAACGGATCAAACTAGTACCCGGGAAGGCGAGGCAAGCAGAAGTTCATCCCTCAGAGACGAACAGCAGAAAGATTCAACCTTGGCTGTGTTTAGACGATGGACAGGGGCGGAAGACGATCCAAACCAAGCAACACTCACCGCAAGGCAAATCACGAGAGAAGAAGCCAGCGAACATGGGACAGAGATGATTAGATTGTGGTCTTCTTGGGATCGATTTGCGTACAGAGACGGGGTCTTGCATTACAGATGGCAGACTACAGGAAACGAGGCAGACAGGCTTCTACCAGTGATTCCCTGGCGTTTGCGGTTGGACGCTCTGCAACAACTCCACGACAGCCCAGTGAGTGGAGGGCACATGGCAGTTGAGAAAACTCTGGACCGAATACGTCAACGTTTCTGGTGGCCTGGAATGAGACAAGACGTGGAGAGGTACATCGAAGTGTGCAAACCCTGTGCGGCACGCAGAACACAAGGCAAGAAACTGGTGGCAGAGCTTAAGCCTTTCATAGTGGGCACCAGGTTTCACAAGGTAGCAGCTGACATCATCGGGCCTGTGACGCTGACGAAGGGCACCTCGTTCAAATACATCTTGGTGATGACAGACCTTTTCACGAAGTATGTGGTGACGGTTCCCCTGGCTAACCAAATGGCGTCGTCAGTGGCTGAGGCAATCATACGAAACTGGTTCTTACGTTTCGGCATGCCGGACTGCCTACACACAGATCAGGGTACCAACTTCTGCAGTCAACTCCTGAAAGACGTGTGCACATTGCTGGGTGTTGACAAGACGAGGACATCAGCATTCCATCCCCAAGGAAATGGACAAGTGGAGAGACACAACAGGGTAGTAGCCGACATGCTGTCGAAGTACTGCGCCAATAACCCAAGAATCTGGGACAGACTTGTACCCTATCTTACGTTTGTCTACAACACGACTGTGCACAAGACGACTGGTGCCACGCCGTTCAGTTTGGTCTACGGCGCCGAATGCCAATACCCCATAGACCTTTTCTATCCTCGGCAACCGGGCGCTGAGAGTTTTGACGATGGCTTTGTAGACGACCTGGGTCAAGTGTTCAGAGAAGCTCACCAGCAGGCCAGGGTTACTTTGGGAACAAATCAGCGACGGGTGAAAGACGCTTATCACAAAAAAGTGCACGGGGACCCGTACCGAGAAGGGATGCGAGTGTGGTTGTTTTGTAAGCACAAAGCCATCTCAAAGAAATTCAATCTTCCTTGGGAGGGGCCCTACTTAGTGCTGGAACGAATCTCCGACGTGACATACAAAATAGCGAAGGAACCAGTGAAAGAAGGCAGATGGCAAATTGTGCACTATAACCGACTGAAGCCCTATATAGCAGAGGCCGAGAGACCACGACGGGAGTCCAACCGAGCGAAACAGACAGATTACGAAGAAGATATGGATTCAGAGGTAACGGAAAGCGAAGAAGACACCAAGCCCGAGACAGTGGAACCACGGGGACTTACACACGGAGAACAGATGTCAAAGCAAGACCTCAAAATTCAATCACCGGTGAAAAATCCAGGTTTGGAAATACCAGCTAACCCGTTCGGTAGTCTATGTTTAGGTGATTCGATAACCAGACGACTGCACGCCCATGAAGTAGCTGATGACTGCGTAGTCAGGGGGTTCAGTGGCATCAAGATTGACGAACTCCGGCGACGGCTCAAGCAGTCAGACGCGACAAAAGTACACATGGTGGCGTTGTGCATTGGAACGAACGACATACTGTCAGGTTCGGCAACACCGAGTTCCATGTGGCTGTCGTACGAAGAACTTCTGGGTGACGTGGTGCTCATGTTCAAGCCATCAAGGCTCCTGGTCTGTACGCTGCCTCCCCTCGAAGGTCCGGTTGTTCAACACAACAAGCTGGTGACGAAATTCAACAACTTTCTGAAGAAGCAGTTAGAGGCGTGGAGACAAAAGGTGGTCCCAACAAAGATAGAAGTCATCGACGTTTACAAGCACTTCGAAGGGAAAAACTTGATGTCGCGGGATGGCATCCACCCCAACAAAAATGGGCTGACAACCATGACACAGTTGTACCGACGGGCATGGGAATCCGAACAAATGACGCTGGCGGGTGACAGTGACAGTGAGGACGAGGAACAACAGTTCTGGCTGCCGAAAACTCCAAGAAGGGCAAGCAGAGTACCCACTTCTGACACCCAAGGCACTCCTGTGGTCGCAGACGAGACATTGACACCGGGCCCCCTTTTGAGCGGAGGGTCACACGATGGGACGGTCCTGGAGACTTTGCAGCTCGGCCCTTCAGCAGACCCCACAGGTACTCCAGTTGAGGCAGAA
>JBCAZI010000149.1:0-5451 GCA_038533095.1 Pseudomonadota bacterium | reverse complement strand
TCGGCGTCATTTATGCATAAACCGCCTATTTTACTGGTCCTTGCAGTGCTGCGATGCAGCGCTTTCAGATAGGCCGTTTTTGTGATATACTAGCCTTAATGCTACGAACGAGTTGATCTAATTTCGCAATCGACATTCCCCGGCGGAGGCACATTGCCCCCGGCGGTTTTTTTGTCGCCTGCGTGTCCGGATCGCCATGAAAGGAAGATCATGAGCAAGAAGAAATACGATTTTAGCCCGAACGAATTTGTCGTCTACCCTGCGCACGGCGTGGGCAAGATTGTTTCGATTGAAACACAGGATGTGGCCGGGTTTGAATTAGAGATGTTCGTCATCTCTTTTGAGAAAGACAAGATGACCCTGCGGGTCCCAACGGACAAGGCAACCCATGTCGGCATGCGCGCATTGGCGACCCCTGATGTGGTCAGCCATGCAATGAAGACGCTGCGCGGCAAGGCGAAGGTCAAAAAAGCTATGTGGTCCCGCCGGGCGCAGGAATATGAGCAAAAGATCAACTCTGGCGATTTGATCGCCATCGCCGAAGTTGTGCGCGACCTGCACCGTCAGGACGATCAGCGCGAGCAAAGCTATTCCGAGCGCCAGCTTTATGAAGCAGCGCTTGAGCGTTTGACCCGTGAGATTGCGGCCGTTGCTGGCAATGATGAAAACGCCGCCGCCGCCGAAATTGACTCGGTTCTAGTTGGGCGCGCCGCCTAGGTCGCAACTACCATTTTAATTTGATTGAGCCGCACCCCTGAAAAGGTGCGGCTCTTTTGTTTTCTTGATTATCGGCCTTGCTCGGTCTATTTCAATACATATGTATTGATTCGAGGATGCAATGCCCCGCCCAAGATCTTATGACCATGATGAAGCGATCGCCTGTGCCTGCCGCGCCTTTTGGGAACATGGATATAGCGCGCTGGGCGTGCGCGCATTGGAACAGCAGACCGGCCTAAATAAATTTGCCATACGGGCGAAGTTTGGTGGGAAAGAAGGGCTCTATCTTGCTGCGCTGACCTATTACCATGAAGCGGCGCGCAAGACTGTTTTGGCACCTATGCGGCAGGGCGGGGTGGACACCATCCATGCGTTCCTTGAAGGGCTGGTGACCGAAGGCAGCGTCAATTCAAGCGCTTGGGGTTGTTTGATGGTCAACACAGGGGTTGAGAACGCCGAGATCAAAAGCCCGGCGTTGAAACAGGCTGCAGATGCCTATTGGACCGAACTTGCTGCATGCTTTGAAATGGCGTTGGCGCGATCAGATCACCCGCCAGCGGATATCGCAGATGTGGCACGTGGATTGGTCACGGCCACGATGGGGGTTCACACGATGAACCGGGCTTGCGGCGCACATGACGCCGGTCGTCCTTTGGTGCGCCTGCTGCAACAATCATTGGAACAATGGGGGCCGCATCATGCCTGACTTACCGGCGTTTTCTCAGATTGACGGGCTGGATGGCTTCTATTCAGCCTCCAACGGCAAACTTCGCTGTGTCGCCATACGTTTGAACACTGGCGGCTTGTGTCTTTACAGTCCGGTTCTGGGATTAGGGCAGGCAGCGCGGGAAAGTCTGAATCGCTTGGGTTCCGTCGACGTCTTGCTGGCCCCCAATCAGTATCACAACAAAGGGCTTGCGCAGTACCACGCGGCGTTTCCGCAGGCCGCATTGATTGCCCCCGTGGACGCATGTGCGCGGTTAAAAGAGGTGACTGGCCTGACGTTTGACGCATTGCAGACGGTGGGTCTGGAGCTTCCTAAGCCCGCCCACTTGGTCTTCCCTGAAGGCCTGAAAACCGGCGAGGTGTGGATTGCGGTGGGTGCGGCGCTGATTGTTGTGGATGCCTTTGCCGGTACAGGCGCACCTGAATTGCTGAAGACTTTTCCACGCTATGGGGTGGGCGATGCATCCGTCTATACGACTTGGGCACAGGCGTTCTTGATGCAGCAATCACCAAAGGTGCTTGTGCCCTGCCACGGGTCTATCGTGCGCGATGAAGCGTTGGCAGACCAGCTTGTCGCGTTACTGCAGCAGATCAGCTAGAGCGCGCGCCAGCCGATGTCAGACCGGTAAAACCCGTCGTCCCAGTCGATGCCCTGCGCCATGGCATAGGCTTTCTCATGCGCCTCGGCGAGGCTGATGCCGCGTGCAGTGATGTTCAGAACACGGCCGCCATTGGCCGTGATTTCACCGTCTGCCGCGGCGGTACCTGCATGAAACACCAAGTGAAAACTGTCTTCGGGCTGGCTGTCCAGCCCTTTGATCACCGTGCCTTTGGCATAGCTGCCAGGGTATCCTTTGGCTGCCATCACGATGGTCAGCGCGTGATCATCGGCCCAATTCGCCCGAACCTGATCCAACCGCTCCTCTGCACAGGCTTGCAGCAGATCAAGGATCTGTCCGCCCAGACGCATCATCAGGCATTGGCATTCGGGATCGCCGAAACGCACATTGTATTCCACCAAACGCGGTTGCCCGTTTTGGATCATCAGCCCGCAAAACAGCACGCCTTGGAACGGCGTGCCGCGGCTGCGCATTTCATCCATCGTGGGCGTAATAATCTCGTCCAGCGCTTTCTGGGTGATCTCATCTGTCATCACCGGGGCAGGGGAATAGGCACCCATACCGCCGGTATTGGGCCCAGTGTCGCCATCATAAGCGCGTTTGTGGTCTTGGGCGGTGCCGACAGGCAGGATCGTTTTACCATCGCAAAGCACAAAGAACGACGCCTCTTCACCGTCCATGAACTCTTCGATCACCACCTCGGCGCCGGCATCGCCAAAGCTGCCGTCAAACATATCATCGATAGCTGATAGCGCATCGGCCTCGGTCATGGCAACGATCACGCCTTTGCCAGCGGCCAGCCCGTCGGCTTTCACCACAATGGGCGCACCTTGTGTACGGATATAGGCACGGGCCGCGTCTGCATCAATGAAATGCGCATAGGCCGCCGTGGGTGCACCCGCGGCATCGCAGATCGCTTTGGTAAAGGATTTTGACGCCTCTAATTGCGCGGCCTCTTGGCTGGGACCAAAGACGAGCAGGCCAGCATTGCGCAAACGGTCCGCAACGCCCGCTGCCAATGGTGCCTCTGGCCCGATGATCACAAAATCAACAGCGTTTTCTGCGGCAAAAGTCGCCACAGCCTCGCCATCTAAAATGTCGATGCTGGCGCATTCGGCAATGGCTGCAATACCCGCATTGCCGGGGGCCACGATCAAACGATCGCATTTGGGGTTCTGCTTTACGGCCCAGGCCAGACTGTGTTCGCGCCCGCCGCTACCCAAAATAAGGATGTTCATTTCTGCCCCTGATGCCGCTGTTCTTGGCCCGGTTCTACGGCGGTGGCGGCGCGACCACAAGTGTGCAGCGCAGCGCAGTTTTCGACACTGAATGCTTGGTCATTCACGCACTTCGGCATATTGTCGGCTTGGGGGCGACAGTGAGCAAGCGAACAACAAAAAATGAAACCGATCAAAAAGGACCGGCGGCTTTGGCATCGCCTCGAAGGTTATAGCTTTCACGAACGTCCCCTGACGCGTTCGCTGGTGGACCGGCTAGAGGATGAGACCGGACATTCCGTCGATGTCTGTTACATCTTGGTCGAGGAGTATCGCCGCTTCATGTATCTGGTCGGCAGCACCGGGGAAACATTGGCCCCATCGCCCATCGTGGATGTCGTGTGGAGAATGCATGCGGGCGATGAGAAAGCCTATTTCGAGGATTTTTGCCCTCGTATTATCGGCCGCACCATCCATCATCCAGGTGATTTGCCGCCGTTTCAGGACGACCCCGCCTATCTGCGCACGCTGGACTATTATGCAGAGGAATTTGGCCGCGCGCAGGTGCAATTCTGGCCTGACCCGGATGTTGCCACGGTCCGCATGTCAAGCATCCTGTTTTGGATCAGCGGCATATTGGCGATTATGCTATCGCTCTTGTTCAGCTCTATCCTGTTTGCGGGCCTCGGTGCCGCGCTTTTTCTGACAACGCTGTTTCTGCGATGGAAGTTTTCGTCGCTTCCGCTGCGGGCGCAAAGAAAAAGGGGTATCACGTGAACGATCTGTTCGAGGATGAGCCTGCGGCCAATACGCCCGAATTTTCGGTATCCGAGATTTCGGGTGCAGTGAAAAAGGCGATCGAAGGCGGTTTTTCTTATGTCCGGGTGAAAGGGGAAGTTGGGCGGGTATCGCGCCCTGCCTCTGGCCATATTTATATGGATCTGAAGGATGATCGCGCTGTGCTGGCGGGTGTGATCTGGAAAGGCCGCGCCCAAGGGCTGGCCCATAGGCCCGAAGAAGGGATGGAGGTTGTCGCGACCGGCAAGCTGACCACATTCCCGGGCCAATCCAAATATCAGATGGTGATTGAGGACATCGCGCCTGCTGGTGCGGGTGCCCTGATGGCCATGCTGGAAAAACGCAAGGCGGCTTTGGCCGCTGAGGGGCTATTTGCACCGGAACGCAAAAAAGAACTGCCTTACCTGCCTGAAATCATAGGCGTTGTGACCTCGCCTTCAGGCGCTGTCATTCGCGATATTCTGCACCGGCTGCGTGACCGGTTTCCGCGCAAGGTCCTCGTTTGGCCGGTCGCCGTGCAAGGCCAGAAATGCGCGCCAGAGGTCGCAGCGGCGATCAAAGGCTTCAATGCGTTGACACCCGGTGGCGCGCTGCCACGCCCCGATCTGCTGATCGTGGCGCGCGGTGGTGGATCGTTAGAGGACCTTTGGGGATTTAATGAAGAGGTCGTCGCGCGCGCGGCTGCGGCCTCGGATATTCCAATGATCTCTGCGGTGGGGCATGAGACGGATACGACATTGATAGATTTTGTCGCAGACATGCGTGCGCCGACGCCAACAGCGGCGGCGGAATTGGCCGTGCCTGTACGGATGGAATTGCTGGCTTGGGCCGATCAGCAAGGCGCGCGGTTGAGCCGTGCCCTGACAACAGGGCTGACCCAGCGCCAACAAAGGGTGCGCGACCTGGGACGGGCCTTGCCGCAGGTCGATGCGTTGGTTGAAGGGCCGCGCCAGCGGTTGGATTACTTAGGCGAACGTCTGCCTGCGGCACTGAAAGGGGCCGCCGCCAAGAAGCGGCTGCAGATGAGCGAGGCGGCTTTGCGCCCCGGGATCCTGTCGCGCCGTGTGGCCGAAGATCGGCGGCGGCTGGATGGATTGACCGCGCGGCTGGTGCCTGCGTTAAAACGCAGGTCACGCGATGGGCGCACGGCGTTAGATCAGGCCAGCCGTGGGCTGCGCGGGCAGGTACTGCAGGACCGCATCCAGCGTCAGTCTGAGCGGTTAGATGCTGTGCTGCGCCGCTTATCGGACCGCGCATCGCGCAGGCAGGCAGAGCGTCAGGCCAAGCTGGAAGCCTTGGACCGTCTGCGCGAAACGCTGGGCTATGTTGAAACGCTCAAGCGCGGCTATGCGGTTGTGCGGGGTAATGGGGAT
>JBCAZI010000148.1:0-5614 GCA_038533095.1 Pseudomonadota bacterium | reverse complement strand
CGTCCATGAGATCTCTCCTCTGCGAATTATTTGGGTGGTTGCGTCAGAGTTAGAATGATTCAAGAATAAGCTCCAATACATTCTACAAATATATCTGATAAGTTTTGCAAATGAAGTCACTCACCCTCAAACACCTGCGCTATTTTGAGGCTTTGGCCAATCACGGTCATTTTGGCCGGGCGGCAGAGGCCTGCATGATTTCGCAACCAGCCTTGTCTTTGCAGATCAAGGAATTGGAAGGGATCATGGGTGGGCCATTGGTCGAACGCGCGGCACGGCAGATCCGTTTGACAGCTTTGGGCGAAGACCTGTTGGGGCGTGCGCGCGAGATTTTACACCGAATCGAAGACCTAGATGCCTTGGTGCGCAAGCGTGACAACCCGTTTTCCGGTCGCTTGCGCATCGGCGTCATTCCAACGGTCGCGCCCTATCTATTGCCCAAGATCATTGGCGCCTTGTCGGTCCGTTACCCTGATCTGGCATTGGAACCAAAGGAAACGATTACCCAATCGCTTGTCACTGAAATCCTTGCGTCACGGCTGGATGTGGCCATCGTCGCCTTGCCCGTCTCGGAGCCTGATCTGCGCGAATTTACCTTGTTTGATGAAGAATTTTTATTGGTGCGCCCTGTCAGCGATGCAGAAATGCCTGTGCCCGATGCCACAGCCCTGCCTGCGATGCAGTTGCTATTGCTAGAGGAAGGGCATTGCTTTCGCGATCAGGCCCTGTCGTTTTGCAATGCCTCCGGCACCCGGGCGCGCAATATTATGGAGGGCAGTTCCCTTTCGACGCTGGTGCGGATGGTCAGTGCAGGCATTGGCATCACCTTAATCCCAGAAATGGCCCGACCCTTTGAAACGCGGGCGGCAGATGTCTCTGTCCAGCGTTTCGCAAAACAACCGCCACGGCGTACCATCGGAATGATCTGGCGTAAAACCAACCCGTTGAGTGATGAGTTGATGGACATCGGGGCGATCGTGCGCAAAGCATCTGACGCTGGCCCCTCTGGCTGAGCTGCCCCGGACGGCACCGTCATAAACGTGACCCTGCTAGCCCTAGAATTTAGCGCGGCCTTGGCTTATGTCGCCAGTAACACGCGAAAAGGAATGCTACTGTTGGAAACGAATACTGCGCATCTGACCAAAGATGGTATCCGGCTATATCAGCCTGACGACTTTGCAGGCATGGCAAAGGCGGGCGCTTTGGCTGCGCAAATTCTGGATGATATCGCGCCGCATGTGGTGCCAGGCCAGACCACCGGCGAATTGGATCGTTTGATCACGCAATGGGTCGAAGATGCAGGCGCTGTGTCGGCCACGATTGGCTACAAAGGCTATCAGCACGCAAGCTGTATTTCGGTGAACCATGTGGTGTGTCACGGCATCCCCGGTGATAAAAGGCTGAAGGATGGTGATATCCTGAACATCGACGTCACCGTCATCGTCGATGGGTGGTTCGGTGACACCAGCCGCATGTATGTGGCAGGCAACCTGCCGCGCAAGGCAGAGCGTTTGATCCAAGTCACCCATGACGCCCTGATGAAAGGGATCGAGGCGGCAAAGCCCGGCAATACCTTTGGCGATATCGGCCATGCTATCCAGCTTTATGCCGAAAGTCACCGGATGTCCGTGGTCCGTGATTTTTGCGGGCATGGGCTGGGCCGCGTGTTTCACGCGCCACCCAATGTCCTGCACTATGGCCGCCTCGGCACAGGTGCGCGGCTGGAAGAGGGCATGTTCTTTACGATTGAGCCGATGATCAATCTGGGCCGACCCGAAACCAAGGTACTGGCTGACGATTGGACCGCGGTCACGCGTGATAAATCACTGTCAGCACAGTTTGAGCATTCCATCGGGATCACGGCGGATGGGTGCGAGATCTTTACGCTGTCTCCCACCGGCAAGTTTCATCCGACATATGGCTGAATGGGGAAAATCGACGGCTGTTTCCCCTCTTGCGAATGACTTGCAACTAGATCGATACTCCCCTATATCAATCACGTCGCTAGCGGTGACGCCTTTCCCCTGAAAACCTGACGAAAAGGATGCACGCTATGCACCTGTTTAAATCTGCCGCTTTGCTGGCCACGCTTGGCCTGTCTGCAACTTCTGTAACTGCTCAGGAAGTGACACTGCGCTTTCAGCACTTTGTGTCACCTGCCAGTGCGAACCCTACGTATTTCATGCAGCCTTGGGCCGACGCGATTGAGGAACAATCCGAAGGCCGCATCAAGGTTGAACTCTACCCCTTCATGCAATTGGGCGGGTCCGCCGCAAACCAGTTTGACCTGATCCGCGACGGCGCGATTGATGGCGGTTGGGTCATTCCCGGCTATCAACCCAACCGCTTCCCCGAAGCAGAGGCGATGGAACTGCCCTTCATGACCACCAAATCGGGTGAAGAGGCGAGTGCAGCGGCCTGGGAATTCACCCAAGAGTATCTGATGGATGATTTCGCTGATGTGCACGTAATCGCCGCCCATATGCATGGGCCGGGCATTGTGCACAAACGCGGTGCGTCCGTTGAAACGGTCGAAGATTTCGCCGGGCTAAAACTGCGCGGCCCGTCCCGCCCTGCGACACTGCTGCTGGAAGAGCTGGGCGCCACCCCCATCGGCATGCCGGTGCCGCAATTCCCCGAAGCTTTGTCGCGCGGTGTTGTTGATGGCGGTGTGATCACATGGGAGATGTCACCATCGCTGAAACTGGATGAGCTGACAGACAGCCACACGGATGTGGCCGGTGATCAGGCGCTCTATAACCTCTATTTCATCTGGGCGATGAACAAAGATGTTTATGAAGGCATGCCAGATGACCTGCGCGCGATCATCGACGCAAACTCTGGCATGATGGCCAGCAAATGGGCCGGCCGCGCACATGACACTGGTGATATTGTTGGGCGTGATCTGATGGCCGCGGATGGCAATGAAATTGCGGAGCTGTCCGCGGAAGAGACTGCCCGCATCAAAGCATTGGGCGAAGATGTCACCGCAGCCTGGATCGCTGAGATGGACGCCAAAGGATATGACGGGGCGGCGTTGGTTGCCAGCGCGCAGGCCGCTGTTGCTGCGAACCGCGCGGACAACTAACACCCGTTTCCATCAACAGTTTCGCCACAGGCGCGCACCCGTTGCGCGCCTGTGTGTTGTTTGCGTTGTGCAAAACGGCGGCAATCCGCTATGCAAGGTTGATTTTCACTGATGCGGCCGCCCCCTGCGTATGACGACTTTTCCAGACACCCACGTTCAAAACACCATGGCCGGACGCTTTCAAAAGGTCGTTGTGGCGATCGCGCTGGTCGCTGCATTGCTGATGATCACACTGTCTGACGCAGGCATTGCAGCCGTCGCGGATGTCGCCTTGGGATATGGGTTTGGCATTGCGTCGATCGTGATCGCCTTGCTGTTGATCCAGTTTTTGTGGGCCAGACTGCGCCAACCATCGGGTGAAAACCCGACGGCATGGTATCGCGCCTATGCCGCGCAGATCAGATGGTGCGATATCATCGCTTCGCTGCTTGCGCTGACGGTCACGGTCTCTTGCTTTACGGTCTATAAGGGCACCGTAGTGGGGTCCGGCGGATATGGGTTTGACGCGATGTTCATCGCATGGGACCGTGCAATCTTTGCCGGCAACGATCCGTGGGTACTAACACACAGCGTGTTGCCCTCGGCCTTTGGTACCAAGGTCATTGATATCCTCTACCACCCGACCTTCCTACCAATGGTTATAGGCTTTATCGTCTGCATCGCGACGCAGGCGAAAACTGCTTTGCGCTACACCTATATGACCGCCTATCTGGCCAGTTTCGTGATCATCGGGATGATCAGCGCAAGCGCGCTGCATTCTGCGGGACCCATCTATGATGGCGCATTATTCGGGGATGGGCAGACCTTCGCACCCCTGATCGCACGACTGGCGGAACAAAACGCAGAGGCCGGACCATTCAGCGCGGTCTTTGCACAAGACTATCTGTTGCGATTGAATGAAGAAGGGGTCACCGGATTTGGCGGCGGCATTTCTGCGATGCCGTCGATGCACATCGTACTGGCGTTCCTATGGGTTTTCGCGGCCTATCACCTGCACCGGGCATTAGGTGTCATTGTGACCCTATACGCGTTGGTCATCTGGTTTGGCTCAGTTCACCTTGGATGGCACTACTTTGTTGACGGGCTAGTCGGCCTGATCATGCTGGCCTTGATTTGGTACGTGGCGGGGCGGACCTTTGGCCTGTATGGACGCGCCTAAGTAATCCGCGCGACCACATAGTCTGCAAGATCCACCAACATCTGTTTAAGCGGGTGATCAGGCACGCAGTCCAAGGCCGCTTTCGCCTTTTCCGCCCAAGCCAATGCATCTTGCCGGGTCGCTTCCATCGTACGATGCTTGGCGAGCAGGGCGATAGCATGATCAAGATCGCCTTCTTCCTGACGGCCCTTTTCTATCGTGCGCTCCCAAAAGGCGCGCTCCTCCGTATCAGCGGCGGCAACCGCGCGGATCACTGGCAGGGTCAGTTTGCGTTCACGAAAATCATCGCCGACGTTTTTGCCCGTGGCTTTCGTGCCGCCGTAATCCAGCAGGTCATCGACAATCTGGAATGACACGCCCAGCGCATCGCCGTAATCATAAAGCGCCTGTTTGGTGTCCGCATCTTGCCCCGCAATCTCGCCACCTACTTCCATCGCAGCAGAGAAGAGTGCTGCCGTCTTGCCGCGCACAACTTGCAAATAGATCGCTTCGGTTGTCGCCAGATCGCTGGCTGCGGTCAGTTGCAGCACCTCGCCTTCGGCAATGGTGGCGGCGGCATTGGCAAGAATATCTAGCACCCGCATTGAGCCGGTTTCCACCATCAACTGGAACGACCGGGCGAAAAGGTAGTCACCCACCAGAACGCTGGATGTATTGTCCCACAACAGGTTCGCTGTGGGACGCCCACGCCGCTGGCTGCTTTCATCGACCACATCATCATGTAGCAAGGTGGCTGTGTGAATAAACTCTACCGTTGCGGCCAGATGAACGTGATATGGCCCCTGATAGCCACACATCCGTGCCGCGGCCAAGGTCAGCATCGGGCGCAGGCGTTTGCCTCCTGCCTCTACCAGATGCGCTGTCACCTCAGGGATGCGCGGGGCGTGTTCTGATGCCATCCGTTCGCGGATCAACCCATTCACTGCCGCCAGATCATCGGCCAGCGCCGCGGCCAGTTGTTCATGTGGTTTGGTGGCGGCGTGGTCGAGGCTCATTAACAGTTCCGTCATGTGAATAGACAACGCGCAAAGGGCGCATTACCAGTTGGGAGATGAAAGAGCTTTTGCGCACCAATGACCCGACTGTCCTTGCCTTTGCAACCGCCCTGTTGGACGCCGAGGGTATAGACTGGTTCGCCTTTGACGTAAACATGAGCGTGCTGGAAGGCAGCATAGGCATTATGCCGCGCCGCCTGATGGTTTTGGACCGCGATTTGTTCATGGCAGAGGCCGTGATGCGCGATGGCGAGATTGATTTGGGCCGTGTCTGAAGACCTGACTCAGGACGACTTCTTAGGCGGGAAGATCAAGGTCTGGCAGCCCAGGCGGGGGTATCGCGCGGGGGTTGATCCCGTCGTTCTGGCGGCC
>JBCAZI010000147.1:0-5696 GCA_038533095.1 Pseudomonadota bacterium | reverse complement strand
TTTGTCCTGACGTGCGGCGTGAGGGCCGCCACGCACCTGGCCAAACAACTCTGCTTCGACGGCCTCGGGCGCGACAGAACTGCAGCTGAAGTGGATCAAGGGGCGTCTGCGCCGCGGGCTGCCTTGATGAATTTCCTTTGCAATAAGCGACTTGCCCGTGCCCGGCTCGCCAGAGATCATGACGGTCGCCTCAGTCTCGGCGACCAGATCAATGCGCGCCAGCACCTGCTGTGTGGCCGTTGATGTGCCGATAATGGCGTCATGCGCCCTTTCGCTGTTGATCTCTTCCTGCAGATAGGCGTTTTCCTGTTCCAGCCGATCACGTAGATCCTGAATTTCTTTCAGCGCGGTTTTGAGTTTGCGTTCGTTCTCTTTGCGCTCCGTGATGTCGCGGAAGATAACGACCGCCCCGGCAAGGATCTGGTGGTCGTAGATTGGCGTAGAGATATATTCGACGCGGATTGGTTTGCCATCCTTGCGCCAGAACACCTCGTCCTCAATCCGGTTGACTTGCTCGAACCGGAATGACTTGTAGATCGGGCAATCCTGGTGGTGATAGGGGTCACCATTCAAATGCGTATGATGCATGATGGAATGGATGTCCTTGCCAAGCAAGTCATCGGTCGTCCAGCCCAGCATCTCTTGTGCGGCCCGGTTTACAAAGGTTGTTTTGCCATCCGCGTTTAGCCCATAAATCCCTTCCCCGGCGGCATTCAGGATAAGTTGATTGCCGCGCTCAAGATCGGAAAAGAACCCTTCGGCCCGCTTCCATTCGTGAAGGCCAGCACGTTGCAGGTTATCAATCTCGGTCAGATGGGCCCGACGGTCCATTGCGTCCAGATCAATGACCATCAGCAAGATATGACCCGGTCGTTGGTTCAACCGCTGCCCGCGCAACTCGCATCGGATGGCCGCGCCACTCTTGCGGCGGAAGGTGATCTGTCGTGTCCAGGCCGCGCCTTGCGTATCGACCTCATCCACAAAAACCAAAAATTGGGCGATTTGCGTGCCGACGATTATACGAAACGGTGGCGGGCTGTCCAAGGTAATACCGAATAGGGTCGAGGCCTGCGCGTTACAGGCGCGAATTCTATCGGTCTGCGTGCAAAGAACCAGCGCAGCTTCGGGTAACGCCGCCACCATCGAATCAAAAATATCGATCGGATTGTTCATGCAGTTACCCTTCCTGCATTTCATCCAATCACCTAACGACATTTCGTAATTTACGAATAATCGTAATATGATGAATGTGCGATTGTCACCTTACCTATTGTTTTTGAATAAAATTTATATACCGCACGAATTTTAGGCGGGTAGTTTTTTGCCCGCTCTCGCCCCTCATCATTGTCTCCAATACTTCGCGAAGCGCGATGAGAGTACGTGTCATGCCTTCGTGATCATGCGGCGACGCAACAACGCCGGAAGCTTGAAAAGAACCAAAAACAGGGATGATCGATGACGCACTTTAAGGATCCGTTTAACCCAAACATTGACGTTTGGAACGAATGTGGGGAAGCCTCTGGAGAGCCGGCTGACCCTTATGCCGGCCTGACACCTGACGATGCTGATGCGCTGCGCCGCCGTGCAAAGCAATCGCTGAACCCAGAGGTGGGAATGGCACGCGCGCTGGAAAGCTCTGTCATGCAGGGGTTGTTTAAAAATGACATTTCTCGCCGGGCATTTCTGCGTAGTGCCGGCGTGACGGGGGCGTTGGCTGCTGTGTCGACTATCTTCCCGCTGTCATCACTTCAGCTGATGGCCGAAGAGGCAATGAAGAACCTTGAAAAGACCAAACTGACCCTTGGTTTTGTACCAATCACCTGCGCGACGCCGATCATTGGTGGGCACGCGCTGGGGTTTTATGAACGCTACGGTTTGGACGTGGATATCGTCAAAACCGCTGGCTGGGCTGTGTCTCGCGATAAATGTCTGAATGGCGAATATGACGGGTCGCACCTGTTGTATCCGATGCCAATGGCGATGTCGCTTGGCATAGGGTCGACCGCGCAACCTTGGCGCGTGGTGTCGAATGTGAATACCAACGGGCAGGCGATCGTTCTGGCCAATAAGCACCTCGACAATCAGGATCCGGCCAATTGGAAAGGGTTCACCTTCGCGGTGCCGTTCGAATATTCGATGCACAACCTTTTACTGCGCAATTACGTGTCAGATGCTGGCCTTGACCCGGATCGTGACATCCAGATCCGCGTGGTCCCACCGCCAGAGATGGTTGCCAACCTGCGCTCAGAAAACGTGGATGGCTATCTGGCGCCCGATCCATTCTGCCAGCGTGCAGTCTATGATCAGGTTGGGTTCATCCACAAACTGACCCTTGACCTGTGGAAGCAGCACCCATGCTGTGTCTTTGGCTTGTCGGAACAGTTTATCACTGAAAATCCGAACACCACGATGGCCCTCACCACGTCAATCCTGGAGGCAACGGCATCGGCAGAAACAGCTGAAGGGCGCGTCGCATTCGCTGAGTCGATGGCACCGGCCAACTACCTCAACCAGCCGGTTGAGATCCTCAAGCAAATCCTGACAGGCGTGTTCCCGGATGGTCAGGGCAACATCAAAGCCGTGCCAGACCGCATTTCCTTCATGCCGCTGCCGACCCAAACGATGAGTACCTGGGTCCTGTCACAGTTGCGTCGCTGGAACTACATCGAAGAGAACACCGATTATGCGGCCCTCGCCGACGAGTTGGTGCTGACAACCACGACCCGCGAACGCATGCGCGCGATGATGGCAGCCGATCCGAACCTGACATTCTCGGATGTTGATCAGGACGTGTTTGCGCCTGTCACGATCCAAGGGCAAGAGTTCGCGCCCGAGAACGCACAGGCCTTCATCGACGGTCAGCCGTTCACGCGGACGATCTGATCCGAAACGCGCCAAACACACATGCGGGGCGGTTCGCCGCCCTGCGATACTAACCGCAATAACCAGAGGGTCAGCATGACCGGTTCCTTTGATTTCCGCAGCGCGCTGTTGTCTGTGCTCATCCTCGTAGTGGGGCTCTTTGTCTGGCATGTCACCACATATGTCCCAGATACGGGCCCGGTCGGTGTGGTTCTGTCTGCCGAAGAAGAGGCAGCCCTGACCGCCAAGAATATGGCGGCTGAGGACATTGCATACTATGCCAGTCAGGGTGTGGAATTTGCCCAGCTTGATCAGATCGCAGGCCTGGGTCTTTCGCGCGAGACGATTGAGATGGCGGGTGGTATCCAAGCCCTTGGTATCAGCGTCCCTGACGAAAACTCGGCCCCGGCACCTGGTTCATTGTTCCCATCGCCCGCACAAATCGGAGTGGAGCTGTGGGCTACAATCACAGACCCGTTTTACGTCGCTGGGACCAACGATATGGGCTACGGCATTCAGATTGGCTACTCACTGTTGCGGGTGGTGATCGGCTATGCGTTGGCCGCCGCAGTGGCGATCCCACTGGGTTTTCTGATTGGCATGTCGCCCTTGGCTTACCGGGCGCTTGACCCTTTCATTCAGGTGCTCAAACCTATCTCACCGCTCGCATGGATGCCCATCGCGCTGTTCACAATCGGCGATAGTGAGCTGTCGTCGATCTTCGTGATCTTCATTTGCTCGGTTTGGCCGATGCTGACCAACACGGCCTTTGGAGTTGCCTCGGTCCGATCTGACTGGGTCAACGTTGCCCGGACACATGAGTTAAGCACCCTCAAGACGGCATTGACCGTCATCCTGCCTGCTGCCGCGCCGACAATCATCACCGGGATGCGCATATCGATCGGTATCGCATGGCTGGTCATTGTGGCCGCTGAAATGCTCGTCGGTGGCACTGGCATTGGCTACGTCGTCTGGAACGAATGGAATGGGTTGCGGCTTGACCGGATGATTGTCGCCATTCTGCTGATTGGCGTGATGGGCATGCTGCTTGACGCTGCCTTTGCCCGTCTGCAGCGCGCCTTCGCCTACGTCGAATAAGGACCCCCGAATATGGCCAAACCATTTCTATCAATCGAACGACTGACCCAGCAATTCCCGAATGGGTCAGACGGCACGCTGACCGTCTTTGAAAACGCAACCTTCGGCGTCGAAAAAGGAGAGTTCGTTTGCATCCTTGGCCACTCTGGCTGCGGAAAATCCACGATCATGAACATTCTGGCAGGCCTGGCAGAGCCAACGTCGGGCGTGGTGAAAATGGATGGGGTGCATGTTTCCGGCCCATCGCTGGACCGGGGCGTGGTGTTCCAAAATTATTCTCTGCTGCCATGGTTATCGGCGCTGAAAAACGTCACATTCGGCGTGAGCGCGCGGCACAAGGATTGGTCAAAGGCGCAGGTGGAAGACCACGCGCGGAAGTATCTGGCGCAAGTTGGGCTGGAAGGCGACGTTATCCAGCGCAAGCCGTCGCAGCTGTCCGGTGGGATGCGCCAAAGGGTTTCCATCGCGCGTGCCTTTGCGAACCAACCCAAGCTGCTGCTGCTGGATGAGCCCTTTGGCGCGCTTGATGCACTGACCCGCGGCACCATCCAGGAAGAGCTGATCAAAGTATGGAGCCAGACTGAACAGACCGTCTTTATGATCACCCATGACATTGATGAAGCGATCTTATTGGCTGATCGCATCCTCTTGATGACAAATGGGCCGTTGGCCCGTGTGGCCGAGTCGGTAGAAATCACGATCCCACGCCCCCGCAACAGGACCGAGATTATCGAACATCCGAACTACTACGCTATTCGCAACCATCTGGTGCAATTCCTTGGGCAACGCTCCAAAGAATTGGCAGGGCAGCCATCGGACGGCACAGACCAGCGCCCCGAAACAATTCGCATCGACAAAACAGCGCCCGCAGAAGAGGACGCAGAAGTTGAGCCTGCGGCCCCGCATTTGCGTGCAGTGAATGAGTGAGAGCGCTGCAATGAACCAGATTGACCCCCAACGCCCGCCATTGCCGCCTTTCACCTATGAAGATGCGGTAAAGAAAGTGCGCATGGCCGAAGACGCCTGGAACACGCGCGACCCTGCAAAGGTTGCGATGGCTTACACCCCCGACACCATGTGGCGAAACCGGTCAGAGTTTTTGAACGGACGCGTCGAGGTGGGGACATTCTTGACGCGCAAATGGGCGGCGGAGAATGGCTATCGGCTGATCAAAGAAATATGGGCCCATTCCGACACCCGTATCGCGGTGCGCTTTTGCTACGAATGGCATGACGCCGATGGGCAGTGGTATCGTGCCTATGGGAATGAGAATTGGGAGTTCAGCGAAACCGGCCATATGGCTGTGCGCCATGCCTCGATCAATGATGTCGCCATTGCAGAAAGCGATCGCAAATTTCTTTGGCCGCAAGGCCCCCGCCCTGCAGACCACCCTGGCCTGACGGAGCTTGGACTATAGCCAACCCATGAAAGAGGAGGACGAGCCCATGAAAGACACCTTAGAGGTACCCAAGATGATGACCAAAGAAGACGTGACGATGATGATCCTTTCCGCCAAGAAACAGGCGGGCCTGACCTGGGAGGGTATCGCCGAAAAGATCGACATGTCCCCGGTCTGGACACATTCGGCCTGCATGGGCATGAACGGCTTTCCCAAAGACAAAGCCGAGGCGCTGGTCACCGCACTTGCCTTGCCACAAGAAGCAGTCAGCGTTCTGGAAGAACCGCCCACCAAAGTATGGGAACAAGCGGTGCCGACGGATCCATGCATCTATCGG
>JBCAZI010000146.1:0-5782 GCA_038533095.1 Pseudomonadota bacterium | reverse complement strand
GAGGTGCCAAGGATCGCCGCCTTCTCTAACCCCAGATGATCCATCAGGGTCAGGACATCCGCGGCCTCTTGCGGGATTGTGTAGGTCGTATGATCCGCCCAATCCGATTGCCCGCGCCCGCGATAGTCAGGGCGGATCAGGCGGACGGGCAGATGCGGGGCGACATGATCAAAATCGGCGCCGTTCCGGGTCAGCCCGGCAAGGGCGATGACTGGCAGGCCGGTGCCTTCGTCGCTGTAATGTAGGTTCAACCCGTCGTTGGAGGTGAAGCGAGGCATCAGACAAGCCCTTCGATTGTGGTCAGATCAGGCAGGACGTGGTGCGGTTTTGCATAGAGCCTGTCCATAGGTTCGCCTGCGCGGTTCACCCAAGCGGTCTGAAACCCGTAACCGGCGGCCCCCGCCGCATCCCACCCGTTTGACGACACGAATAGCACCTCATCCTTGGCGCATCCAAAGTGCCGACCAACCAAGTCATAGACGCGGTCATGTGGTTTGAAAACGCCCACGTCCTCAACACTCAGCACCGCATCCAGCACGGTGCCGATCCCAGCTGATGACACGGCCCCGTTCAGCATATCGGGTGATCCGTTCGATAAAATAGCAGTCGCTTTGCCCTGCGCCTTAAGTGCCGTCAGCATGGCGGGCACATCGGGGTAGGCGGCCAATTCCCAATAGAGCTCTAACAGGCGTGTGCGGGTCGCCGGGGCGGTGACACCATTGGCCTCTAACGCCCAGTCCAGACCGTCTTGGGTGACTTGCCAGAAATCACAGTGCCGCCCGGCGACAGCGCGCAGCCACGTATATTGCAATTGCTTAAGCCGCCAATCGCGCGCGACCGCAGGCCAGACATCGGCCAGATCGGCATATGCCGGGTCTTTGGCGGCCTGCATTGCGGCGGCGTTGACATCGAACAAAGTGCCATAAGCATCAAACACAACGGTCGTGATCGGCATCATTTTCTCCCTGATCTGGGCGCATCGTGTCACGCTAAGGTCTGGTCGAAAAGGGGCAATGCGTTTGCAAACCGCAAGACCAGCGCGTAGCCTGCCGCCGACAATTTCCTTTAGCAGAAAGCAACCTACCCATGAGCCAAGCAAAGCCAGGCGATACCGTGCGCATTACTTACGTCGGAACACTGACCAATGGTGAAATGTTCGACAGCTCTGAAGGGCGTGATCCGCTGGAATTTGTGGTTGGGTCCGGTCAGGTGATCAAAGGGCTGGACAGTGCTATCGCGGGCATGGCCGTGGGTGACAAAAAGGATATCGCAGTGCCCTGTGATCAGGCTTACGGGGCACACAACCCCGATGCCCGCCAAAAAGTGGCGCGCAGCCAAATTCCTGCCGATATCCCGATTGCACCCGGCACAAAGCTGCAAATGCAAACGCCCGAGGGCCAGGTTCTGCCCATCATGGTGGCCGAGGTGACCGAGACTGAGGTAACGCTGGACGCAAATCATCCGCTGGCAGGTGAAGACCTGAATTTCGCGATTGAGATTGTGGGGATCGACGCGGCTTAAGGGAAAGGGCTTAGAGCGAAGAACTACTGCGCCCGTTTGAAGGCCGCTGTTGCGACACCCATAGCAATAAGTGCGCTTCCTCCCAAGCGGGCAAACCACGCCAAGACAGATGGCCGCGCGATCTTGGCGCGTAGCTTGTCCGCCAGCAGGGCGTAAGCAAGTGCGTTCAACGCGGCCAGCCCAACAAAAGTTGCGATCAATATCGCGAACTGAGGCAAGATCGGGCTTTCTACCACGATAAATTGCGGCACGAAGGCAATGAAGAACACGATTGATTTCGGGTTCAGCGCAGTCACGGCTGTTGCGTGACCAAACACGCTTGATGCGCGTGTTTCGGCGACTTGTTCCAGATCACCTAGCGACGCTGTGGGTGCACTGCGGAACAGTTTTATCCCGAGGTAGATAAGGTAAAGCGCGCCCACCCATTTCAGCACAGTAAAGAGCGTGGCAGAAGCAAGGACCAGCGCGCCAAGCCCGGCCAGTGACGCGGACATCGCAATAAAATCACCCAGCGCCACACCGCCAACAGTGGCAAGTGCCACACGTTTGCCTTGGCTGATCGCATAGCTAAGAACCAGCAGAACTGTCGGACCAGGGATTAAAAGTAGCGCTGTAGATGCCGCGACAAAGGCCAGCCAAATCTGAAAATCCATTATGTCCGTTCCTTAAACTCTGCGCAGCTGTGCGCAGCCCTCTTCAAACCAAATGATCCGGCTGCGGCATGCCCAAGACATGGAATCCGCCGTCCACCCGAATAATCTCGCCCGTCGTACAGGCCCCCGCGTCTGAGGCAAGATAGACCGCGGTGCCGCCAACCGCCTCCAACGTCGCGTTCGACTGCAATGGTGCGTTCTGATCGGTGTGTTTGTAGGTTTTGCGCGCACCACCAATCGCCGCGCCTGCCAGCGTCTTCATCGGGCCGGGGCTGATGGCGTTCACGCGGATGCCTTGCGGGCCAAGGTCGTTGGCGAGGTAGCGTGTGGCTGACTCCAAGGCTGCCTTAGCCACGCCCATCACGTTATAGAACGGCGTCACCCGGTTAGACCCCTGGTAGGTCAACGTTAGCAATGTGCCTCCATCCGGCATCATCTGCGATGCCCGGTTCGCCACATCGATGAAGGAATAGCATGAAATCGCCAGCGAGTTTTTGAAGTTGTCCCGGCTGGTATTGATGAACCGTCCGGTCAATTCGTTTTTGTCGGAAAATGCGATGGCGTGAACCACGAAATCCAGCGCGCCCCAGCGGTCCTTGAGCGTCTCAAAGGCCAAATCCATGCTGGCGTCATCAGTTACATCGACGTCAATCATGATGTCGGACCCGACCGATTGCGCCAAAGGTTCCAGCCGTTTGCCGAAGGACTCGCCCTGATACGTAAACGCCAGTTCCGCGCCTGCATCAGCCATCGCCTTGGCGATACCCCATGCGATGGACCGTTCATTGGCCACGCCCATGATCAGCCCGCGTTTACCTTGCATCGAGATAGTCATGGGTTCAGTCCTTGAATTTCGAAAGTAGCATTGAGCCGTTCGTGCCACCGAAGCCGAATGAGTTCGTCATGACGGTATCGAGCCCTGCGTTTTCGACCAGATCGGTCGCAATCTCTGAGGGGTCCAAGGCGGGATCCAGATTTTCGACGTTGATGGAGGGGGCGATGAAGTCATGTTCCAGCATCAGCAAGCAATAAATGGCCTCTTGCGCGCCGGTGGCACCCTGGCTGTGGCCGGTCATGGATTTGGTTGAACTGATAGGCGGCGTGCTGCCTTGGCCGAAGACACGGCGTACCGCCTCAACCTCGCCCACGTCGCCCACTGGTGTCGACGTGCCATGGGCATTGATGTAGCTGACCTTGCGATCATCGGGCAGTGTTTTCAACGCGCCGCGCATGGCCCGTTCGCCGCCTTCGCCGGATGGGGCGACCATATCGGCGCCGTCTGAAGTGGCCGAGAAGCCGGTGACCTCAGCGTAGATTTTGGCACCACGCGCCTGCGCGCTCTCAAGGCTTTCTAGCACGACCATGGCACCACCACCGGCAATCACGAAACCATCGCGGTCGGCGTCGAACGCGCGGCTGGCCCGTTCGGGCGTGTCGTTATATTTGGACGACATCGCCCCCATGGCGTCAAAGAGACAGGACAGGGTCCAATCCAATTCTTCGCCGCCGCCTGCGAACATCGTATCTTGATGGCCCAAAGCGATTTGTTGTGCCGCCATGCCAATGCAATGTAGCGATGTCGAACAGGCAGAGGTGATCGAAAAGTTCATCCCCTTGATCTGATATGCTGTTGCAAGGTTTGCGCTGACGGTGGAAGACATCGCCTTTGGCACGGCAAAAGGGCCGATCCGTTTGGTCGCACCCGTCGATTTGACAACATCATGGGCCGCCAAAAGGGCCGAGGTTGAAGGCCCACCCGATCCTGCGATCAAACCCGTCATCGGGTTGACGATCTGGTCCTCTGTCAGCCTGGCATCCGCAATCGCCTGGCCCATCGCGATATGGGCATAGGCAGCACCAGGGCCCATAAAGCGCAGGGTGCGCTTGTCGACATGCTCTTTAATGTCGATCTTCAGCGTGCCCGCAATTTGGCTGCGAAACCCATGCGCGACCATTTCGGGCGATGCCTCGATCCCCGACTTGCCTGCTTTCAGCGCGGCAAGCACCTCTTCAGCATTGTTGCCGATGGGCGATACGATCCCAAGACCTGTGACAACGACACGGCGCATAGGCACCTCTCCTTTAAGCTGGGGGCAGCGCGAAAGCTTAGCTTTCCGACAATGCGACCTTCATATCTGTAACTTGATAAATGACCTCGCCGTCGGCCTCAACAATCCCGTTGGCGACACCCATGGTCAGGCGGCGGGTTTGGATGGCTTTGGTGAAATCCACTCTGTAGGTCAGCATCTTGCGGTCGGGCCGCACCATGCCGGTCAGTTTCACTTCGCCCACACCCAGCGCGTAACCACGCCCTTGCCAGCCGCGCCAGCCCAGGTTGAAACCGGTGAGTTGCCACAGCCCATCAAGACCCAAGCAACCGGGCATGATGGGATTGTTCGGGAAGTGGCAGTCAAAGAACCAAAGATCAGGGGTGATGTCGAATTCAGCCACCACATGGCCTTTGCCATGTTCGCCCGCGTCGCCCGAGATATCGGTGATCCGGTCCATCATCAACATTGGCGGGGCGGGCAGCTGTGCGTTGCCTTCGCCAAACAACTCGCCCCGCGCGCATTTCAGCAGGTCGTCTTTGTCAAAAGATGTAGGATAATCGGCCATCTTGTTGGTCTCATTCTTCGTAACTGCGTCTTGCGACCTCTAGCACTCTGCGGTTTATAAGAGCAAGCCTGCCGGGTTTTTGACTATTTTCATTTGATCCTAGGGATATTTTTCCCATATAGATTGAGAATAGTTATCAGAACGAGCGCAAATGACCGATATCGCAACAGAACGCAGTACCAAATGGCTGGCAGGTGCAGGGCTGCGCCCGACGCGGCAGCGCCTGACGCTGGCGTCTTTGCTGGTGGGCGATGGGCAGGACCGGCATGTCACGGCTGAAAGCCTGTTTGCGGCAGCGTCCAACGCGGATGAGAAAGTGTCTTTGGCGACCGTCTACAACACATTGCGCGCCTTCTGTGATGCCGGTTTGATGCGTGAAATTACGGTTGATGGGTCGAAAAGCTATTTTGACACCAATATGACGGATCACCCGCATTTCTACTGGGAAGATACCGCCAAGCTGACCGATGCGCCGGCAGAGCAGTTGGAGATCAGCCATCTGCCGGATGCGCCTGCAGGGGCCGAGATTGCGTCGGTGGATGTGGTTATTCGGTTGCGCCGGACCTGATGTGTAAGGTGGATCATGATCCACCTTACGTTTTGCGCAGTTTTACACAAAATTAACCTTGCTGCGACAATTTGGCCAAATGTCCAATTATCGCCGTCTGCACGTGCCTGGGGGTACGTATTTCTTTACCGTCCGCCTGCAGGATCAGCGTTCTGATCTTTTGGTCTCGCATATTGATCTGTTGCGCGATGCCACGCGGGTCTGTCGCAAGCGATGGCCCTTTGCGATTGATGCGGCTGTGATTTTGCCCAACAAGCTGCATATGATCTGGACCCTGCCCGAGGACGATCATGATTTTTCCAAGCGCTGGCGGATGATCAAATCGGGGTTTTCGCGCCATGCGCCGCCGCCCGCACATATTCCCGAAAGCCACCGCAAACGTGGCGAAAAAGGCATTTGGCAGCGCCGGTTTTGGGAGCATCTG
>JBCAZI010000145.1:0-5799 GCA_038533095.1 Pseudomonadota bacterium | reverse complement strand
GCGCGTGTCGCACCACCCGTTGCAATCGTCGCCTCCGGCTGTCGTGGCCACAGATCGCTGTCGATATCGTCCGGGTGCAAAACCAGCACCAGCTGTGCAATCGCGGGATGGGCCGCAAACCGCGCCATCGCATAGGCGGCTACAGGTCTGTCACCCAGCTTCTGCCACTGTTTTGGGATGTCGCCGCCCGCGCGCGTGCCGCGCCCGGCAGCCACGATGATCGCCGCTACTGTCATCTTGGGTCCGTCATAGTTCAGCACTGGTTTAGGCCGCAGGTCCGCGCGACGCAATTCGTCTGTTTGTGGCGATGATTGCACAATAAATAGGCGAATGCTGTTTTAAAGGGACAAAAAACAACGGAATTCGTTGAGAAAAGACACGGCCACCCGTAAACCTAGCGCAACGCGCAACAGATAAGCGAACGATTATTCCTTTGGCACCAACCGAATCTCTGGTCCTTGACGCTGTCAGACTGACCCCACCCGTCGCGCTTGCGCCGCTTGCGGGCATTACTGATCTACCATTTCGACAGCTGGTTGCGTCTTTTGGCGCAGGCTGGGTTGTGAGTGAAATGGTGGCCAGTCAGGAAATGGTGCAAGCCAAACCCGGCGTCCGCGAACGGGCCGAGTTGGGATATGATCAAGAGGGCACCGCCGTGCAAATTGCCGGGCGCGAGGCCTATTGGATGGCCGAGGCCGCACGCATGGCCGCCGGAAACGGTGCCGCGATCATCGACATCAATATGGGATGCCCGGCCAAGAAGGTGACGAATGGCTATTCCGGCTCTGCCTTATTGCGCACACCTGACCACGCGCTGAGCCTGATTGAAGCTGTCGTGAATGCCGTTGATGTGCCTGTCACGCTGAAAACCCGGCTGGGGTGGGATAATGACAGTCTGAATGCTGCAGATGTGGCCAAGCGGGCCGAAGAGGCAGGGATCAAACTGGTCACGATCCACGGGCGCACGCGCTGCCAGTTCTACAAAGGGTCTGCGGATTGGGCGGCGATCCGCAAGATAAAGGACGCAGTATCCATCCCGGTGATTGCAAATGGCGATATCGTTGATGCCGACACGGCGCGCGGGGCCCTGCGCCTTTCGGGAGCTGATGGCGTGATGATCGGGCGCGGTGCGCAGGGGCGCCCATGGGTGCTGGCGCAGGTGTCTGCAGCGCTGCATGGCAGCCCGGCACCCAAAATTCCGCAAGGGGCTGATTTCATTCAGATGGTCTGCACGCATTACGAGGCGATGTTGTCCTTCTATGGGGCTGATCTGGGTCGCAAAGTCGCGCGCAAGCATTTGGGGTGGTATATGGATGATGCGCGCACGGAACCTGCTTTACGCAAGGCGATCCTGACCCATGCGAACCCCGCAGATGTGCTGCGCGATCTTCCCGATGCTTTGGATATGAAGGTGGCTGCATAATGTTGGGTCAATCGCTTTGGTCATCCTTGCCGGTTCCATCCCTGATGCTGGATGGTGATGACATCATCACGATGAGCAATCCCGCGGCAGAGAGTTTTCTCAACCTATCGTCCAAGGCTTTGGTTGGCGAAAGGCTTTGGGAAAAGGTGATGATTGATGCCCCGCTAGAGGCACCGTTTGGACGCGCCCGCAAGAACCGCACATCGCTGTTTGTGAACGATGTCGATGTGGGCAGCGGTGAACGTGCCCCGATGTTGTGCAACCTGCAATTTGCCCCGCTGCAAGGCACTGATGACACGATGATCGTGATGATCAGCCCGCGTGAGATTGCGAGCCGGATCAATCAGAACCATTCGTCCGGCAAGGCCGCGAAA
Source organism: Pseudomonadota bacterium (assembly GCA_038533095.1). GTDB lineage: Bacteria > Pseudomonadota > Alphaproteobacteria > Rhodobacterales > Rhodobacteraceae > Yoonia. The sequence goes on along the minus strand of JBCAZI010000145.1, from coordinate 4,002 downwards.
TCGGCTATTGGCATGGCTGAAATGCTGGCACATGAGATCAAGAACCCATTGGCAGGTATCACGGGTGCTGCACAGCTTTTGTCGATGGGGCTGACACCGGAAGATCAGGAAATGACTGATCTGATTGTCGAAGAAAGCCGCCGCATTGTGAAACTGCTGGAACAGGTCGAACAGTTTGGCAATTTGCGCAAACCCGTGCTGAAACCCGTCAATATCCATGATGTGCTGGACCGCGCGCGCCAGTCTGCTGCCGTCGGTTTTGGCGCGCATATGCTGTTTATTGAGGAGTATGATCCATCCTTGCCACAAACGCTGGCCGATGGTGATCAGCTGTTGCAGGTGTTTTTGAATCTTCTGAAAAACGCATCAGAGGCGGGGGGCGAAGCCGGTACAATCCGGCTGAAAACCTTCTACGATACCTCGCTGCGCGTGCACCGCTCTGACGGGACCCAAGCCCGCTTGCCCTTGCAGGTTGAGATTATCGACGATGGCCCCGGCCTGCCGCGCGAGATCGCAGATGATATTTTTGAGCCCTTCGTCTCGGGCAAGGAAAATGGCACGGGGCTGGGTCTGGCCTTGGTGTCCAAACTGATTGGCGACGCAGGCGGGTGGATATCTGTGGACTCTGTGCCGGGGCGCACAGTGTTCCGGTTGTCACTGCCTGTCGTGCCCAAAGATTATAAAACAGGAGAAGACTGATGGACGGGACCGTACTTGTCGCTGACGACGACCGCACAATTCGCACCGTATTGACCCAGGCGCTGACGCGCGCGGGCTGTAAGGTGCATGCGACCTCTTCCATCGTGACCCTGATGCGTTGGGTGGATGAGGGCAAAGGCGATCTGGTTATTTCAGATGTGGTCATGCCCGATGGCAACGGGTTGGATCAGCTGCCCAAAATCGCAGAGGCACGTCCCGGCATGCCTGTCATCGTGATCTCGGCCCAGAATACCATCATGACGGCCATTCAGGCGGCAGAGGCGGATGCCTATGACTATCTGCCCAAGCCCTTTGATTTGCCCGATCTGATGAAACGCGCGGCCCGCGCGCTAGAGGTGAAACGCCGCGCGCCGGTGACCCGCGTGCCGGATGTGACCGCAACAGAGCAGGGGGGTGATTTGCCATTGGTCGGCCGAACGCCGGTGATGCAAAACCTCTACCGCCTTGTCGCACGCGTTATGAACACGCAACTGCCCGTGTTGATCACGGGTGAAAGCGGGACAGGCAAATCGCTGATCGCCCGCGCGGTGCATGACTTTTCCGATCGGCGCAGCCTGCCATTTGTCGTGGTGTCCGCCAGTGACCTGGAAGGGATGGATGGCCCCTCAACCGTGCTAAGCCGGGCCAAGGGTGGCTCAATCCTATTTGATGAGGTCAGTGATCTGTCTGAACAAGCTCAGGCGCGGATTGTGCGGATGCTGGACAGCCTGGGGGATAACGCGCCGCGGATCATGGCGACATCGCAGTCCGATTTGATGGTGCGAATGGAGGACGGGCATTTCCGCGAAGACCTGTTTTACCGCTTGGGTGGTGTGACCGTTGATGTGCCATCCTTGCGCGAACGCGTCGATGATATTCCGCTTTTGGCCGAACATTTCCTTGCGCGCGCTGAACGCGATGGCGCGCCGCTGCGCCGCTTTGGCGACGCGGCCCTTGATCTGGTGCGCGCTTATAGCTGGCCGGGCAATGTGCGCCAGCTGGAAAACGCAGTGCGCCGATTGGTGTTCACCGCCGCTGAGGAAGAAATCACAAGGTCTGAGGTGGAAATGGTTTTGGGAAACCAGCCCGCGATTGAGCCGCTGCGTTCGGGCGGCGAGGGCGATAAGCTGAGTGCCAGTGTCGGCAAACACCTGCGCCGCTATTTCGATTTGCATGGGGGCGTTTTGCCACCACCGGGGCTGTATAACCGAATCCTGAAAGAGGTTGAGGCGCCACTGATCGAGATTGCGCTGGATGCGACAGGTGGAAATCAGGCGAAATGCGCTGATTTACTTGGGATAAACCGCAATACGCTGCGCAAGAAGATCACTGACCTCGATATCCGCGTGACACGGCGCCGTAAGTTGATGTAAAACCGCAACAGAACCGTGGCACTGCTACGTCAGCGTAGCACAAAGACCACAGCATTGGCGGTACCGTGAGGGCGACCTCACCTCAATAACAGGGCTTTGCGCGTGCGGCGTACCCTTCTGGGCTTGAACATGACAGGGCTAAACCGCTGGTTCCGCCAGCGGCATGTGCAAAGCGCGTTTACGATGGGGCTTGTTGTGCTGGGTCCGCTGCTGGCCTTGCTGACCTATATCGTCGTGGGGCCATTGGGCAAAGGTGCCTCGTCAACATCGCTGCGTTTGGTGCTGTTGCTTGATTTTATCTATGTGCTGATTGTTGCGGCCTTGGTCATGCGGCAGGTGGCGCGGATGGTATCGGCACGACGGGCCAAATCGGCAGGATCGCAGCTGAGTTTGCGTCTCACAGGGGTGTTCGCCCTATCGGCGCTTGTGCCGATTGTGCTGGTCGCGGTGTTCTCTGTCACGCTGATATCCATCGCCTTGGATGGTTTGTTTTCCGAACCAGTCGGGAATGTTTTGCGCACATCGCTAACAACGGCCCAAGCCTATGAGGAAGAACACCGGCAGGAACTGACCCGCGATGGCCGCGGGCTGGCGGCTTATCTCAACCGGGAACGACGTGCCAACCTGTTCATGGATGATGGCGAAGTGCGGCGCGCCCTTGGCGACGTCCAAGCGCAGGTTGAACGCGGGCTGTCCGAGGCTTTCGTCATTGACGGGCTTGGCACAATCACCGCACGCGGCGCGCGTTCATATGAATTTGGCTATGAACGCCCTTCGGCGGATGATTTCACCCGTGCCGATGACACTGGGCTGGCGATCATTCAGGATTTTGCCAATAACGAATTTCGCGCGTTGATCCCGTTAAACGCCTTCCGTGACCGCTATCTTTATGTCACGCGTCCTGTGGACGGGAATGTCCTGTCATTGCTCGATGATACGACCGAAACCGTCGCGCAATATGAAGAGCTGCAGAATGAGCGGGGCCAGTTGCTGTTCCAATTTGGGCTGCTTTATCTGGGCTTTGCGGTGATCCTGATCCTGGGGGCGATCTGGGGTGGGCTGTGGTTTGCCGAACGACTGTCGCAACCGGTCGGGCGTCTGGTCTCTGCATCGCAACGTGTTGGGTCTGGTGATCTGGATGTCCGGGTGATCGAGGATGATGGCGATGATGAGATTTCGCAACTCGGTCACTACTTTAACCAGATGACCAGTCGCCTGAAAGGCCAGCGCGATCAGCTGATCGAAACGAACCAAAGGACCGAACGGCGGGGGCGCTTGTTTGACAGCGTGCTGCGGTCGGTCACATCGGGTGTTGTGGGCCTTGATGCTTACGGGCGGGTGACCTTTGTAAACCCATCGGCGCGCCGTTTGATGTCCGTGGATCAACACCCCGAAGAAACTGCCATTTCCGTGGCCATCCCCGAATTTGCCGATTTATTTGCGCAGGTGTGCGAGACTGAAAACGAAAGCGTGCAAGAACAGATCAACCTGATCCGCAAGGGACAGCAGGAAAGCCTGTTGGTGCGTATGGCGCAACGCCGCAATGTGGATGGAGCGCTGGAAGGCTATGTTGTGGCCTTTGATGACGTGACTGATCTTGTCAGCGCACAACGTATGGCCGCCTGGGGCGATGTGGCCCGCCGGATCGCGCATGAGATCAAGAACCCGCTGACCCCGATCCAGCTGTCAGCCGAGCGGATCAACCGCAAGTTCCACAAACAAGTGGGCATTGATGCGGACAAGCTGGAACAGATGACGGATGTGATTGTACGTCAAACCAATGACTTACGGCGCATTGTTGATGAGTTTTCGAAGTTTGCGCGCATGCCTGAACCGGAACTGCACCTCAACGACATGACGCAATTGGTGCATGACGCGCTGTCGCTGCAAATTGCGGGCCAGCCGGATGTACATTTCGCGGCCAGTATCC
>JBCAZI010000144.1:0-5859 GCA_038533095.1 Pseudomonadota bacterium | reverse complement strand
CGCAGACTGGGTCCCCAGTCTGCGCATCACCATACCGGCCCGCGGTCGTAAAGAGCGCCGCAATGAAGAGGCCTTATACATGACCGCACCCGATCACGTTCAATAGACTTCAGAAAAACCTTGCACGAATGGCGGCATCCATACATGCCACATGAGAGAAGATACCATCACGGCCTTGCCCGATCCATCGGGATTTTCGGTGGATCCGCTGACGGACCTGATCCGCGCGGGTGCCCGTCAGTTGATAGAGCAGGCGCTTGAGGCTGAACTGAGGGCTCTGCTTGCTGAGTTTACGCAGGACAGGACGCCGGAGGGACATGCGCGGGTCGTTCGCCATGGTCATCTGCCTGAGCGCGAGGTTATGACAGGCATCGGGCCGGTTCCTGTGAAAGTGCCGCGAATTCGGGATCGTGGAGCGCAGGCTGAGAAAATCCGCTTCACCTCGTCGATCCTGCCGCCCTATCTGCGCAAGGCCAAATCCGTCGAAGAGCTTTTGCCCTGGCTCTACCTCAAGGGCATTTCCACTGGCGATTTTCAGGAGGCCCTGGCCGCGCTCCTGGGCCCGAATGCAGCGGGATTATCATCCACGACGATTTCGCGGCTCAAGGCCGACTGGTGGGAAGACTATGAACGCTGGCAACGGCGCGATCTGAGCACCCGACGGTTCGTTTATGTCTGGGCGGATGGGGTCTACTTCCAACCGCGCATGGACGAAAAGCAATGCGTTTTGGTGCTCATCGGTGCGGATGAATGGGGGCGGAAGGAAATCCTGGGCCTAACGGACGGTTACCGCGAGAGTACCCAAAGCTGGCGTGAGCTGCTTCTCGATCTCAAACGGCGCGGCCTATCCCACGCTCCCGATTTGGCCGTCGGCGATGGTGCTTTGGGCTTCTGGGCCGCATTGCGCGAGGTGTTTGGGGGCACTCGTGAGCAACGGTGTTGGTTCCATAAAACCGGAAATGTTCTGAACGCTATGCCGAAATCCGTGCAGGCCAAAGCCAAAGGCCATTTGCATGACATCTGGCAGGCAGAAACCAAGGCTCAGGCTAATACTGCGTTCGACTTCTTTGTCGAAACCTACGGTGTAAAATTCGACAAGGCGGTGGCCAAATTGATCAAGGACCGCGAAGCGCTGCTGGCGTTCTACGACTTCCCCGCCGAGCACTGGAAGCACATCAGAACCACCAACCCGATCGAAAGTACCTTCGCAACCGTGCGCCATCGAACCGGCAAGACCAAAGGCTGTCTGAGCCGAAAGACAGGCCTCGCCATGGCGTTTAAGTTGATGATGTCGGCCCAGAGAAAATGGCGAAAGCTCGACGGGTCAAACCGTATGCCTGAGATCATCCAGGGCATTGCTTTCGTCGACGGTATCAAACAAACTCAAACAGCCGCCTAGTCAGGCCGTCACCAACTTTCGGGCATAGCTCCAGTTTGATCAACGCTATCCAGAAAGGCTGGTTCTTACCGATGCAGACTTGGGTGGCAAACTACAGATCTTTCATCGTACCGATTGCCAATGACCCGAGACATGTCACCAAGTTTGAAATTGGGGTCTGTTCCGGCTTGGGGCAGAATGACACCTTAAGGTCGGATGTCATCGATTTTTCCACCTGTATTCGCCCGTGAGAAGGATATGTGCCCATCCAAGCGGTGAGATGTGCGAGAGAAGCTCTGGTGAGCAGTCGAAACCATCGCGTTTTCGGACGACGACTGCGTGGCCGAGATGCTTCGTGTTCCAATAGATGATGATGGCGGCCAGCAGATTCAGACCTGCCATACGGTAGTGCTGGCCTTCGGCGGTGCGATCTCGGATTTCACCCTGGCGTCCGATGCGCAGGGCGTTTTTCAGCGCGTGATGGGCTTCGCCTTTGTTCAGGCCGATGTTAGCACGGCGCTGCATATCGCCATCGAGCAGCCAGTCGATAATGAACAGGGTGCGCTCGATGCGTCCGATTTCTCGGAGCGCCAGGGCCAGTTCATGCTGGCGTGGATATGATGCGAACTTTCGCAGAAGTTGGCTGGGCGGCATGACGCCCGCCGCCATGGTGGCGACGGCGCGCAGGATGTCAGGCCAATTCTCGACGATCAGCTTCTCTTTGATCTTGCCACCTATCAAGCCGCACAATTCCTTCGGGGCGGTTGATGGGTCGAAAAGATAGAGACGCTTGGATGGCAGATCGCGAATGCGGGGAATGAACCGGTAAGCCAGCAGCGCGGTAACGGCGAAGACGTGATCCGTAAAACCGCCCGTGTCAGCGTACTGCTCTTTGATCTTCCGCCCGACCTCGTTCATCAGCAGCCCGTCGAGGATGTAGGGGGCCTCGTTCACAGTCGCCGGAATGTTCTGGGTGGCGAACGGTCCGAACTGGTCGGAGACGTGGGTGTAGGCTTTCAGCCCCGGTTCGGAGCCGTACTTCGCGTTGATGAGGTTCATCGCCTCGCCCTGCCGCGCGGCGGAGAAGAACTGCCCATCACTGGATGCGGTAACACCACTGCCCCAGAACTGCGCCATTGGCAATTCCGACTGCGCGGCGATCACCATGGCGAGCGCCCGGTTGATGGCGTCGCTTTCGATATGCCAACGCGACAGGCGCGAGAGCTGGAAATAGTCATGGGAGCTTGTCGCCTCAGCCATCTTGCTGAGGCCAAGGTTCAACCCCTCGGCCAACAACACGTTCAAAAGACCGATACGATCCCTGCAGGGAACGCCCGTGCGCAGATGGGTGAAGGCTTCGGTAAATCCGATATCGTCATCGACTTCCTGCAGCAGATCGGTAATCCGCACCACAGGCAGGCGGTCATAGAGATCGAGCACCATCGCATCGGCCTCTTCGGGTACGACGCCGGTTAGTCGGTCTATTTTGAGAACGCCATTTTCAATGGAGCCGCCTGGAATTGCGCCCATTCGCGCGGCTTTGGCCAACCTCTCAAGCCCCTCCTGCAGCCGTGCCTTGCGGTCGGCCAGCCAGACCTCCGGCTCGAATGGCATTGTCAGGCGCGGCATCACCTTGGCAGCCTCTAGCGGCACGAGGGCCTGTTTCAGGTCGGCGTAGCGCCGGGAATGGGCAAGCCAGATGTCACCGGACCGGAAAGCTTCGCGGATTTGGAACAGAACGGCGACTTCCCAAAGCCGGTTGTCACCGGGCTTCTGCACCTTGAGGTGGCGATGCCATTTCGAGCTCCTGCGCAGGAAAGCGGTCTGGCGGGGCGCATCGGCCTGATCTTCAGCAATGATCCTGGCAGCTTTCATCAACGGTGCTGCCATAGGGGCGTTCCGGATATCAAGCACGCGTAGCATACGCGGTGCGTACCGCCGGAACCGATGGTATCCATGAACGACATGCGCCAGAGCGTCGGCGGCCATCGTATCGGTCAACTCAGCGGCGGCTGCCACCATGCATTCGAGACGTGTCCACCCGCAGGCGGTTTCTGTTGCATCATCGAGAGATGCGCCATCTCCTTTGGCTTCCAACAGCGCCGCACCGAGGTCTTTGAAGGAGCGCAGCGTCTCCTGCAGGGACGATCTGGCATCTGCGATCCGTACATCGCACAGCTTCTTGGCGTCCCGCCAGGTTTTACCGACGATGCGGTCATGGGTCTCAACCACGGCATCCGCAATGGCTGCGGTCCATTCGATGGCGCAGACGGTCAGGATCGCCAGGCGCCGGTCACTGGTGATGTCGCGCAATCCATCTGCGAAGTACCGTTCACCCTGGCGGCGTAGGCGTGTGATCCGGTGAGGTGAAATGCCGTCGAGAATATCGGGTGACAGTCCCAATGCCTGCAGGAATTCCAGCTTGTCCAAAAGCCGGGATGCGCCCGCTGAGTTACTGCCCACCTCGAACTGACGCAGCCAGACGAACCGGCTGACCTTATCATCGACGATCTCGGCTAGCAGAGCGTCTAGCCGTTCCTTCTTTTGGTCATCGAGCCTGGCGACAACCCGACCTTCTATTCTGCGCTCCGCTGCGACAAGGGCATCGGCGCAGAGCCGCTCGATCACTGTGACGCCGGGTAGGATCGTCTGCGTCCGACGGCATTCCTCAACAAACCGGCGCGCCAAGTCTTCGTTGGAACGGGCTGTCTCAGCTTCACGCTCAAGCCATCTCTTCAAGCTACGCGCGCCCTGACCGGAGAACATCTTGAAGCCGTAAATCTGGCGCAGGGCATGCAGATGCTGCTGGCGGGTTTGGCGACGCGCGGCGTAGGGCAAGACATCGTCGCCGGTCAGGCCAAGCTGGGCCGCGATGAAGCGCAGCACTTTTTCCGGGATGACCTCGTCAGACGAAAGAAGGCGTCCAGGATGTCGCAACGCACAGAGCTGCAAGGCAAAGCCGATCCGGTTTTCCGACCGCCTGCGTGCATTGATGTGCTCAAGGTCATCATTGGCGAGGGTGTAGTGGCGCAGCATTGATGCGTCATCGGTGGGCAGGTCGAACAGCGTGGAGCGCTGACGCGCGGTCAAAATAGATCGTCTTGGCATGTAGGATTGTCCTTGTTAGTCACATGCCTGTCCGGGACAGTTTCCGCACCAGCAAAATCAAGGGCTTGCAAGGCGATTTTCTAAGGGGGTTCAACTGGGACAGCGCGCCGCGATTTATGCCAGGGTTTCCACTGCAGATCAGTCCTGCGAACGGCAGATGCTGGAGCTGACCGCTTTTGCGGAGCGTGGCGGCTACGATGTGGTGGGCGTCTTCAAAGAAACGGCCTCCGGTGCCTCCGCTAACCGCGCCGCCCGCAACCGCATTCTTGATCTAGCCCAGGCCAGAGAGATCGACGCCGTGCTGGTCACCGAACTTTCCCGGTGGGGCCGCTCCACCCAGGACTTACTGGATACGCTCCACCGTCTGGCGGGCTGGAACGTCTCGGTCGTGGCCATGTCCGGTATGACTTTCGAGCTGAACACCCCGCACGGGCGTATGATGGCGACCATGCTGGCGGGCATCGCCCAGTTCGAACGCGATCTGATCTCAGAACGGGTCAAATCCGGTCTCGCCGCCGCCAAGGCGCGCGGCAAGAAACTGGGCCGTCAGCCAGGGCAACGTCCGAAATCCGACAAGCTTACTCCGAAGGTCATGGCCCATATCGCCGATGGCCGCTCTTACCGCTGGATCGCCCGCGACCTCGGCATATCGAAGAATACCGTCGGCGACATCGTCAAACGTAACCGAATGGAGACTTCGCAATGACCGTCGTTGTCCGCAAAATGGATCAAGCTGATAGCGTATCGTGGGCAGAGATGCGCTATCGCATGTGGGACAGCCTGTCCATTGATGAGCACTTGGGGGACATCAAGAAGATGCTCGAGGGTGGCATCAAACGCACCGGGTACATCGCCTTGCTCGATGACAACCGAGTTGCCGGGTTTGCCGAAGTTTGCATCCGCGAATACGCCAACGGCTGCACGGCCCAACCCGTTCCGTTTCTCGAAGGTATCTGGGTCGAACCGGAACATCAGCAGCGCAGCGTCGGGCGAGAACTGATTGCAATGATCGAGCGCGATCTTATCGGCCAAGGCTTTCACGAACTGTGCTCAGACGCCCATATCGAAAACACGACTTCGCATCATGCCCATGGCAGATGGGGCTTCGATGAAACCGACCGCGTCGTCTACTTCCGGAAATCACTGGACAGGGACATCAAACCGGTACTGAGCTGACCTTAAGGTGTCATTCTGCCCCCAGCCGGAACAGACCCCTACGTGCACCCAGCGTGGGCAAAGCGATCTATTCATAGCATACTGGGTAATACTCAAAGTGCATGAAAATTGCTCATTGAAGCTTGTCCGCACAGTTTGATCAACGCTATCCAGAAAGGCTGGCTCTTACCGATGCAGACTTGGGTGGCAAACTACAG
>JBCAZI010000143.1:0-5871 GCA_038533095.1 Pseudomonadota bacterium | reverse complement strand
GGCATCCGATAATTGGCGTGGCAAGGCGGGCGGTTACGCAATCCAAGGCCCTGCTGGTGCCTTTATCCCATGGATAAACGGGTCTTACACAGGCATTGTTGGACTGCCCCTGACCGAAACCACAGGCCTGCTGACCGCCGCTGGTGTCGTGCTCTATCGGAGTGCCCCATGAAAGGCCGTACCATCATTCTTGATCATTTGGGAACGGTCGAGGCTGCCGCCTATCTGGTGGATGGCAAGCTGGATGACATCCTGATTGATCATGAGGACGCCCCCCGCCCCGGTGCGATCTTCCGCGCGATTTGTGATCGCCCCATCAAGGGCCAAGGCGGTATGATGCTGCGCCTGCCAGACGGCGAAACGGCCTTTCTGCGCCACGGCAAGGGGTTGCGCCCCGGCCAGGCGATGCTGGTGCAAGTGACCGGGATTGCCGAAGACGGCAAAGCCGTACCTGTGACCGACCGGGTGCTGTTCAAAAGCCGCTATGCGATTGTGACACCGGGCAAGCCGGGGCTGAATATTTCGCGCCAGATCACGGATGAAGATACGCGTGATAACCTGCTGGCTGTGGCACATGAGGTGTTTGATAGTCCCCATGGGTTGATCCTGCGCTCCTCTTGCGAAGGTGCGGATGAGGCCGAGATTGCGGACGATATTTTGGCCATGGTGGATTTGGCCGATGCCGTGCTGGCCGATGCCGAAGGTACAGCACCCGAAGCACTGACCGAAGGGGACGGTCCCCATACGGTGGCGTGGCGCGAATGGACAGGAGCGGCTGAGGTTGTGACCGAAGCGGGCTCTTTCGCCCATCTGGGCGTGTTGGACCAATTGGACGGGCTGGCGCAGGCAAAAGTTCCCTTGGGCGAGGGTTTCATGTTCGTGGAACCCACCCGCGCACTGGTCGCCGTAGATGTGAATACGGGCAATGACACCTCACCCGCTGCTGCCTTGAAAACCAACCTGGCCGCCGCGCGTGCCCTCCCCCGCGCCCTACGGCTGCGTGGGTTGGCAGGTCAGATTACGGTTGATTTCGCGTCCATGTCCAAGGCCCACCGCAAACAGGTGGAACAATCGCTGCGCGCATCCTTCAAGGCGGACCCGATTGAAACATCACTGGTGGGCTGGACGCCCATGGGCCTGTTCGAAATGCAGCGCAAACGCGAACGCCCGCCCTTTCCAAAGCAGCTATTGAAGGACATCTGATGGCCTGCCCAATCTGTGACAAACCAACTGAAACAGCCTTTCGTCCCTTTTGTTCCAAACGCTGTGCCGATCTTGATCTGGCCAAGTGGTTTACAGGCGGATACGCCATTCCGGCAGATGATCCTGAAGATGCTGAAGACCTGGAAAATCAGCTGTGGCAAGCGGATCCGCAGAAACCGCACTAGGCTTTGGTTTTTCAATCAATTGCCTCTGGACACCCCCACCACCCGCGTCTAAAACCGCGCTACCCAAGAGAGGCGTGATAGCCCCTCATCCCGATGCCCGGGTAGCTCAGGGGTAGAGCAGTGGATTGAAAATCCTCGTGTCGGTGGTTCGATTCCGCCCCCGGGCACCATTTAAATTAGAGACTTGGTGAAAATTGCCCGAGCTGGTAACAGCGAATATTACATCTATTTTTCATGCTAATGGCTAATTCGTTAGCTAAATCTTGTGATGGGTGTTGTTTGAGCCACTAGGACTGCCTATCTAGCTAGTAACACAGGCACAGCAGCGGTTTGTCGAGACCCGATCCCTGTTTCGAGACAAAAATCGACAACCAGTCTGGCGTGGGGCGGCTGCTGCAATAAGGGCTCCCTCACATCGAGATGAAAGGGTTCCGCATGCGGGCAACATTCATACTCGAAGCCAGCAAGTCCTGCGGTACTGAGTACCGCGTCGTGACTATCTTCGACCTTAGTCGTCGTGGCTGGTTTGCGAGGCTTTTCGGGCTGTAAGGGCTTGTACTAGGAGAGGCCGTCCTTCGGGGCGGTCTTTTCTGTTGGTCTTCCCGGACTTTCGTAAATCTTTCCGATGATCATACCGTGCGAGGAAGTTGTCGGAGAACAGGACTACTACCGCAGTACAATTTCATCAAAATTATAATGAAAACAGCTAGCTGACCTAGACTGCCGTAATTGCGGGTGGCAGCGTAAATACCATTCACCGGGTTTTTGGGCAATGCCTGTCTTGCTGGCGAGACTGCGCCACTTGCTATTGGTCGATCACCAGTTGTTCCGCGGCCTCGCCGTTTTTGCTGACGGTGAGTGAATTGGCTGTGATATCAAGCACATCCCATGCTCCCAACCTGTCACCTTTATTCAGCTGGTACAGCTGTGCGCTGGTGGAGATACGCACCAAGGCGACTTTTTCATCTTCGATGCCGAGGATACCGACCAGTGTCAGCACCGGTTCGGGCGGAGCGACGGGTGCGGCCTCTTCCGGGGCCGCGACGGGCCGTCTGGTGGCGTCAAAAAGCGGGCGTTCGGTTGTCACCTCGATCAAGTCGGCGAGCCGGTCCTGACTGGCCGTCAGCCGCGCTGTCACGTCGCGGGTGGGCCCGGTGCTGGGCACAGCAGTGACTGGCGCTTGCGGCAACCATATCCAGGCAGCCAATGCTGCAAATGCGGCCAGGACAATGAGCCCAAACATACGTTCTGATGCTTTGCCCATCATCTTTGTGACAACCCGTATAGCTGGATCTGGAAAGAAACCCTGCGTTCCTCAGTCTGGCGGCTTTCGCGGGCACGGCGCAGGGATATCTGGTTGATAACCACAATAGGCTCCACCACCGACAAGCCATGCAGAAAGGCCCCTAGTTCGGTTTCGGGGGCGACACCGTTCAGTGTCAGGTTCAATCGTACGAAGCCGTCAATCTGGTCAATCTGATCCGCGCGCATCACATCGATATTGATCCGATGCGCCTGGGCGAGGGCTTGCAGGTTTGATTGCAGAACAGCCTGCGCCAGTTGCGGGGTCTCGCCAGTATAAAAGGCGCTGTCGGGCAGGCCTTTTGTCCCGTCAGGTCCCAGCGCCTCGGCCCGCGCAATCGTCGTGGTCAGATCGGCAATCTGGTCCCGTTGGTTTTGGGCCGCGGCGACCAGCGCAAACCCCACGACCGTCAAGATCGCAATGATCCCGCAACCTGCGCCCAGCACAATCCGCCGTGGCAATGCGGGTTGGGTAAAGCGAAAACTACTCATCCTGCCGCCCCTGTCAGATCGGCGACGATGCGAAAACGTTCAAGGTTTTGGGTATTGTCGCGGGTGACGGGTGAACCGAAACGGATCTCGGACAGCTGTGGCAGGGTGGCCAGAACAGCCGTGATATCGGCGGCGGAGGGCGCGAACCCCACCAATGTCACCGTATCATCGGACACGATCATTTGGTCAAGCCAGACACCATCAGGCAAAAGCGCGCTGAGTGTGCCTGCCATCGCCAATTTATCAGTCGCCTGTTCGAGTGAGGCATCAAGGCGCCGCACTTCGGCCCTTGCCTGCGCTTGCGCGGCCAATGCGGCCTGTGCTGCCTCTGCATCCGCCCGCGTTTGTCCCGCAGAGAGGGTCAATGACACCAAGAGCGCGGCAGCCGCAAGGCAGAACCCAATAGCGCCCAAGAGCCCCATCTTCAGCGGCGCCGGCAGGTGTTTGGTGCCATAAGAAGGCGTGCCGCTTTCGCCATGACCGGCCCATTCAGGGGTGGCGGCGTAAGGCGCCCCCTTGGCCGCGCGCCGCACGATTCCCGGTGACAATCCATGTTTGCGCAGCTGTTCGATGACGTTCACAACAGGCTCGCGCAACATCACGGCAGCCCGCGCGCGCCATGCCCCGTCCTTTTGTTCTTCCGCCACCCAGAACGAAAAACAGGCGTCATCAGCGAAAGGCGCCCTGTAGCGGATTTCATTTTCAATGATCCGCCGCATCTCGGGCAAAAGCGCGTCCGGCAGGCTGAATGACAGATCAATGCAGCTGTCATCGGCAAAGACGAGGTCCAGCGCGATTTTACCTTGTTTTTCAGTGAGTTGCGAAAGGGCGACATCGTCAAAGACAATAGCCTCGGACGATCCGCCTTGGCGCAATTGTACCGCATCTTCGCTGAAAACGACAAAATGCTCAGACATGGGCCGTGTGTTCACATCCGGCCCTGCCAGCTCTGCTGTACCCTGCAGTGCTAGGTTGTTTAGTCTATTCAGTCGGCGCCCGCGCGGAACAGTTATCTTCCCCGGCGCGGGCGCGTCGTCAATTCTACTCACGTGTACCCGTACCTTGCACTCTACGTTGGTGATCAGGCCGTATTAGACGTAAACAGCCCCAGATCATTAAACGTATGATTGGGGAAGACCGTAGATACAAGGTTTTCTTCCATCCCCATGTGCCGCACCATGATTTCACCAATGATATCACGGTAGCTGGTCAGATGTGGCAACCAGTTGCGATCGACGACACTGTCGTCAATTGTGGAAACGTCTTCGGCGACTGCCATGCGTGTTGGGCCACCAAAGGCGAACCAGGCACCACCGTTCCCGTGATCGGTCCCCACGCTGCCGTTTTGTTTCTTGGTGCGGCCAAATTCACTGCCGACCAAGACAACAACATCCTGCATCAGTTCGGGCCCAAGATCATCCCAGAACCGCTTAAAGTCAGCGGCACCTTCAGCCATGCGCGCATTATAGCGCTTGTTGAGGTCTGTGAACGGGTTGCCCGTGCTGTTGATGTCAATCTGCTCACGGTGCGTGTCCCAACCGATGTTCCAATCCATCGCCACCATTTCGAGTGGCAGACCATGTTTGATCAGTTGCGCACACAATCTCAGGCCGCGCCCAAGATCGCTGTTGGAATAAGCAGGGGCATTCGGATCCATCGCATAGGCCTGCGCAGCCGCTGCAACATCCTGAATTGACTCGGCTAGAACCAACTGGTTGTCTTTGACGTTGCCTTCAGCGGCCGACAGATCAACTTCATGCGACGCGATTTCTTCCATAATCGATGTCATGCGGAAGTCATCACAACCATCGCCGCAATCAAAACGATCCAGATCACGGTTGGTAACGTCGTAGCTGCCGCTTTCCCGAATAGCCGGGACCGCAATTTGACCGCGAATTTCCGTACTGATCGAGGTTTTACCAGCGACAATGCCACGCAGTGGATGTTGGGCCGCGAGCACTTCCTGCATGTAACGGTTCATATAGCCGTCGATCAGGTTATTGCGCTCACCAGTGCCAATCCAGCGTTGGTTATCAAAGTGAGACCGCCCAGCGCCGTCAAAGGATGTTGCTGGTGCAAGCATCATATTTCCGCTGTCCCAGATATCCATCAATGGGGCGAGGTTCGGGTTCATGCCCCGAATACCTGAATTTGGACGATCAGCCGCCGCAGCAGACCCCATGCTGATGGCGCGACCACCATCGTTGCCATTGGGCCCCATGATCGCCAGATCGGGGCGGTATTCCCGATATGCCGGGTCATTATACAGTGGGAACAGATGCAAGCCATCCGCCCCACCACGTTGGAAAACCTTGATAAAGGTTTTTGTCCGCCCGTTTGCGTCCTGCGCAAAAGTGAACTGTGGGCCACCCGCGACGCCGGCAACAGCCGCAGCAGAGGCAAGTGATTTCATAAAGTCTCGACGCGTAGCCATGGTGAAATGCTCCGTATTAAGTCTGCGTTGCTGTTACTGAAGAAGGAAGCTTGGTGTGACCGTGATGGCCGCAAGTGCCTGTCTGACGGATCGCGATTCATCGCTGTCGGGATCAAGCGGGGTAAACCCGTCATTGCCGTTCAAAAGCGTCACGAGCGTATCAAACTCTGGCTTGGTGAACCGATCGCCCGTAGAGACGGCCAGCAGATAACCAGCAACTTCCTCAGCGGTTTCAAGACCCGCATCCAAAAGATC
>JBCAZI010000142.1:0-5885 GCA_038533095.1 Pseudomonadota bacterium | reverse complement strand
TTTCCAAACTATCCGCCCGTCTGATCCGCGCGCCGGATCGCAGGCACATCAAGCGCACCGCGTCACTGGCAAAGCGGCTGTCTTCGACCACCAGCACTGTCAGGCCCAAAAGCGGGCGGCGTGCGGTAGGTGCACGGGTGAACATCAGGTCGTCAAGCGTTTCCATGGTGATTCTTCCCTTCGTGACAGCGCGCCCTATTGAAAGCACCCCAAGGTGAAGAGGACGTTAACCGCAGCACCCGTTGCACAGGCAGGGGCCACACGGCATAAAGCGCAAAACAGGAGAGATGTTTATGATTGGCCGCCTTAACCACGTTGCAATTGCTGTTCCCGATCTGGAGGCCGCAAGCGCCCAATACCGGACTATGCTGGGTGCGGATGTGGGTGCGCCGCAGGATGAACCTGATCACGGGGTGACAGTGGTTTTCATCAACCTCCCCAATACCAAGATTGAACTGCTTTACCCGCTGGGTGAAGGCTCCCCCATTCAGGGCTTTCTGGACAAAAACCCATCGGGGGGCATTCACCACGTCTGTTACGAGGTCGATGATATCCTTGCCGCCCGTGACCACCTGCTGGCCGAAGGCGCGCGCGTGCTGGGTGGGGGGGAGCCCAAGATCGGGGCGCATGGCAAGCCGGTCTTGTTCCTGCACCCCAAGGATTTCAACGGCTGTCTGGTAGAATTAGAGCAGGTCTAGCCCCTTGTCTCGGGCCACGATCGCCGTATCTGTCGCCTAAGCGTAACGCGAAAGGAAAACTACCTTGGGTCCTGTTTCTGGTCTTGTCCTGCTGGCTGTCATCTGGACGGTCGTCTTTTTCATCGTGCTGCCATTGCGCCTGGAAACCCAAGGCGAGGCAGGCGAGATTGTGCCAGGGACCCATGCCTCATCGCCGGCAAACTTCAGCTTCAAGCGCAAGGCCAAGATCACCAGCTATGTTGCTTTTCCGATCTGGGCCGTGATTGCCGTCGTGCTGCTGACCGAGGCGATTTCCATCCGCGACATCGACTGGTTCCAACGCATGTCAACGCCCGAGGTCAGCCGCGATTGAGCGCGTGAAACAGGTGGGTAAAGGTTGCTGCCCCTAGGATCGGAATGATCAGGTTCACCAGCGGAAAGGTCAGCGGCACTGCCATCAGGCAACCGGCCAGCCAGATCGTGCCGCTGTTTGCCTTGCGCAGGTCCTTGGCCCCCTGACGCCCGATCCGCCGCATTGCGGCCAGCTGAAAATACTCACGTCCCAGCAAGTAGCCGTTCAGCGCATAAAAGATGAAAATCGCGGCAAAGGGGAAGATGGCATAAAGGATGAAGGCAAAGATATTTGCCGCAATCAGCACGCCAAGGAAATTCACCGTGTCGCGCAGCCCCTCCCAAAACGACGGCCGCGGGGTGGCTGGCAGGCTGGGGAAATGCTTGTCTTCAACGGCCTGCGCCACCTCATCCAGAAACAGCGATGTAATGGCAGAGGCAACAGGCACCATCAGGAAGATGGAGAGCACAATCACCAGCCCCAGCGACCCCCAGCCCAGCAAATCTCCGATCCAGGTCACTTCACCCACACCGGGCATGGTAATGGGTTCTTGAGTTAACCACTCGATGAGCCACAAAAGCCCCGCATAAATGGCAACTAGCAGCGCAATGGTCAGGCCGATCCCGCGCCACAGCACCGCGCGGAAGCGCCGGTCGGGCAGCTGTGCGACCGCTTTCAAAAAGGCCGAAAGGATCATGCGTCGACCCAAGTGGTGATGGCGTTCAGGTCTGGTCGCGGCCGTTCCGGGGGTGCATTGGTTTCGGTTCCTAAATGGATGAACCCGGCGACGGTCTCATGGCTCTCCAGCCCCAAACCTTCGTCCACGAAGACGCGGTCATGGCTGGCCCAGCCGGACAGCCAGTTTGCCCCCCAGCCTGCCGCCAAGGCAGCATTCAGCAGGGCCAGGCAAACAGCCCCTGCGGAATAGACCTGTTCGATCTGCGGAATTTTCTCGGACGGCTTAGGGCTGCTGATCACGGCGACAGCCAGATCGGCATTGCCAAACTGATCCACCGCCTTGGTGATCTTGTCGGGATCAATGCCCAGGGCTGCGCCACGCGGTGGCACCAGTGCCGCCAAACGTTGCAACGCAGGTTTGCCCAATACGATGAAGCGCCATGGTTCCAATTTGCCATGATCCGGGGTGCGCGCTGCCGCCGTCAGCAACTGCGTCACAGTTGCCTGATCTGGGACCGGGGTTGTCAGCGTCTTGGCCGGGCGTGATCGGCGTGTGAGTAGAAAATCGAGTGCGGCCGGGTTGGGCGTGGGCATGGGGCATCCTGTGTTTGGTTATCTGGCAGATAAGGTTGGCCCGCCTATCGCGCAACCGGAGTCAGACGGCGTCCGCCATCTCGGTCAGCAAAGTGTCAAGAAAAGCGTCGAAGCGGGCATCAGGCTGGCGCAGCGGAAAAACCTCGGCAAAAGGATCAGGTGCTGCGATGGCGCTGCCCGACATTTCTTGCAACACGTTGTGCCCGCAGAAGGGGACATAGGTTTCCGAGTAGCCGCCCTCGTGCACCATCACTAGCTTGCCGTCGCAAACATCATCGGCCAGCGCCATGACCTGCCGTGTCATCTGGGTGAAGGTCTCTGCTGTGGCCAGCATACGCCCCAGCGGGTCATTGGCGGCCGCATCAAAGCCGCAGGCGATAATCAAAACGTCGGGCGCGAAATTCCGGATCGCCGGCAAGGCAAGCTTGTCCATTGCGGCCAGATAGCCCGCGTGCCCCGTGCCGGGTGGCAGCGGGATGTTCAGGTTGAAGCCGGTCCCATCACCCGTGCCCCTGTCGGCAAACGCGCCGGTGTCTATCGGGTAGTTGCGTTCCTGATGGAGCGAGACGGTCAACACGTCGGCGCGGTCGTAGAAGACAGCCTCAGTCCCATTGCCGTGGTGTACATCCCAATCCAGCACGGCAAAACGCTGTGCCAGACCGGCGGCTTTGGCCGCCTCAATCGCGATGCCGATATTGTTGAGCAGGCAGAACCCGTTGGGATATTCTGGCAGGCAGTGGTGGCCCGGTGGGCGGGACAGGGCATATGCCTTGCCCAATGCGCCGGTCAGAACGGCCGCCAATGCAGCCTTTGCCAGACCTGCTGATTGCGCGGCGATCTCATACCCGCCGGGGCCGAAAGGGGTACGCCGCCCCAATTCGCCGCCGCCTGCGTCGGAGAGGGCTTTGAATTCATCAAGATAATGCGCGGGATGCACGCGCAGTAGATCGTCGCGCGTCGCTGGATCAGCGCCTTGCATGGAGAGTTCTGCAGCCAGCCCGGTCACTTCAATCAGGTTTTTCAGCCTGCGCTTCGTTTCCGGGCTTTCGGGCAAGCCGCCATCAAGCGGCTGCACAAGACCGCCCACAGGCAGCATCCCGGCGTAGTTCCCGCCACCATGCCAAAAACACCGCTCATCCCAGAAAAAACCCGTCGTCATAAACGCCTCATCTTCATCTTGGCCCAAAAACTCCCGCCAAAGGCTCCTACCTTCACAACCCGCTTAGGTCTTGCGCAGCTGATAGATGCCTTCCGGCAAATCCAATGCCGCTTCCAGATCGCGCAGCTGTGTGAGTGACAGCGTGATTTGCACCACCTCATCACTGCGCGGATCAACTTGCGAAACGGTGACGCAATCATCAAAGGCGTTGATGATCACATCTTCTTTCAGGGGCGCTTTGCCTTCGTCGACCAAGGTCACAACGGTGGCGTCATAGTCGTGTTCGATAGTAAACATGCATGTCAGCCTAGCCATGGATTGGGTGGGGCGCAATCAAGGCTGGCCGTAACAGATGAAAATGATAGGTTTAATGTGAACGTGGTTTGCTTGGGGGTGACGCATGCGTCTTTTGCCGATTGTCTTACTGCTGGCTTTGGGGGCCTGCACGCCCGTTGTTGTAGAGCGACCAACGCCATCAGAACCTGCTATTCAACCACCCCAAGACATACCGCCGCGGCTGTCCGAGCGGCAGGCGGTGCGGAATTTTGAGGCTGTTGTGCGCCAGGTGGAGCCGGTCGCAGAACAATTTTGCCGCACGCAGTTGCAGCAAGAAAACTGTGACTTCCGAATTGTCGTGGATGATCGTCCGGGGCAGGGGGTGAATGCGTTCCAAACCCTCGATCGCAGTGGTCGCCCGATCATCGGCTTCACCGTCCCGTTGATCGCAGAGGCGCGCAATCAAGATGAGCTGGCCTTTGTCATGGCGCATGAAGCGGCACATCACATTCGCGGCCATATCGCCCGCCAACAGCAGAACGCGGCCCTGGGCGGGTTACTGATTGGCAGTCTGGCCGGCGCGCTGGGCGCCACGGATATTGAAAGCGCTCAGCAGTTAGGTGCGACCGTCGGCGCGCGGACCTATTCAAAAGATTTTGAGCTGGAGGCCGATGCTTTGGGCACGCGTATTGCCGCCGCAGCCGGGTTTGACCCGCTGCGCGGGTCAGAGTTCTTTTTCCGCATCCCCGATCCGGGTGATCGCTTTTTGGGTACACACCCGCCCAACGCGGAAAGGTTACGGACGGTGCGCAGGGTGGCCGCAGGTCTTTAGGGACCTGACCCTAGTACTGCAGCAGTGTTTTGTCCTGCTGGCGTGCCCGCAGACGGATCAGGATTGCAACTGCAGAGCTGAAGATGAAGAAGATCTGGATCATTGCCGATGCCAGATTAAACGCCCCTGTCAACCCGATCAGCACCAAGGCAGCCGCGGCAAGGTTCATGCCAAAATAGCGGACACTGTCAGCGTCAAGGCGTTGGAGGGTCAGCAGGGTGTAGTTCAGCACGTAAAGGGCAAAGCCTGCGACGCCAAAGGCATCAAAAATACTCTGATCAGCTAACTCAATCACATTGGTCATTCAAAAATCTCACTCAATAAAAACGAACTGCGAAAAACTGGCGAAAATTGCCGTGCAGCTTGTGGTACACTAAAGTGACCTTAGGTTAGCGAAACATCCGCTTTGTGTCGAGGTCAGGCATTCCATACCAAAGATTGAGAGGCGCTTGATGATTATTGGGACCTGCCATTGTGGCGCTGTCCGCTACGAATATGACCATGTGCCCAAGTGGACGACCTCCTGCAATTGTTCGGTCTGTCGTCGGTTGGGCGCTTTGTGGATTTACGCGAAACTGCCGCAGATCAAGATTACAGGTAGCACGGTGGCCTATGCCTGGGGTGACAGGTCTTTGGCCTTTCATAGCTGTGAAATCTGCGGGTGCACGACCCATTGGGAAAACCTGAAACCGACCGGGGTTGATGACTATATGGCGGTCAATCTGCGCCTCGCTGACCCAGAGACGGTGGCGTCTGTCCCTGTCCGCCATTTTGACGGGGCCGAGACATGGGCCTTTCTAGATTAAACTATCGCGGCCGTGGCGATTGTGATTGCCGCAAAGAAACAGGCTGAGGCGGCCACGACAAACCCATGCCAGATCGCGATGGAGAACTTCATCGTTTCGGTGGCGTAAAACGGCACGCCGGCGGTATAAAGCAATCCGCCTATGCCCATCAGTACCATCGCCGAGAGTGGCACAATGGGCCATAAGGACCAGATCAGCGCAAGGCTCAACCAGCCCATGACAAGATAGAGTGCCGGTCCAAACCGCCCCGGCGTACGCCAGAAAAACAGCTTCAGCACCATGCCGATCACGGCCAGCCCCCAGACAAGGGCCAGCACCGCATAGGCAAACCCGCTGCCGATCATGACGACCAATGGTGTATAGGTCCCCGCAATCTTAAGGTAGATCGCGGCATGATCAAAGCGGCGCAGGATCGGGCGTATCCCTTCCCATGGTGTCATGTGATAGAAGGCCGAGGCGACAAAGGTCGCGATCAACGTGGCCCCATAGATGGTAATGGCTGTGATCTGGG
>JBCAZI010000141.1:0-5907 GCA_038533095.1 Pseudomonadota bacterium | reverse complement strand
AACAGTTTGCCGCGGATGTGGCCCATGAAATCAAGAATCCACTGGCGTCCCTCAGGTCTGCTGTTGGCACAATGCGTGTGGCGACCCGCGATGATCAGCGCGAACGTTTGCTGGAAGTCATCGAGCATGACGTCAAGCGGCTTGACCGGTTGGTAAGCGACATTTCTAACGCCTCGCGTTTGGACAGTGAATTGGTCAAAGAGGAAGAAGAAACCTTCGACCTGATCAAGATGCTGGGCAATATCGCAGAGTTCCTGGGCAAAGACGCTAAGCTCCGTGGTGTTGACTTCGTGGTGGATCTGCCCGAGGGCGAGATTGCGGTGCAGGGTCTGGAAGGGCGCCTCGCACAAGTCTTTGTGAACCTGATCACCAATGCGATATCCTTCTGCGACCGTGGCGATGCGATCCGGGTCTGGGCACGGACCCGCCAGAACCGTGTGTTGATCGTGGTTGAAGACACAGGGCCCGGCATTCCCGATGACGCTTTGACCAAGATTTTTCAGCGTTTTTATTCGGAACGCCCCGAAGGTCAGTTCGGGAATAACTCGGGCCTTGGTCTGGCGATTTCAAAGCAGATTGTCGAAGCGCACGGTGGTGCGATCTGGGCCGAAAATATCCGTCCAACAGATGCTGACCCGACATCTGAACCATTGGGTGCCCGTTTCGTGGTCGGCTTGCCGATCTGACGATGTCAGCCTCAGGCACCTTGCATGCATCCTGTGTGGCCTTGGAAGATCGGGCGGTTGTCATCACGGGTGCTGCTGGTACGGGAAAGTCAGCACTCGCACTCAACCTGATGGCACTGGGCTGTACGCTGGTTGCGGATGATCGTGTGGTTCTGTCTAATCGCGATGGTGTGCTGATTGCTGAAAGCCATCCCAATATCGCTGGACTAATCGAAGCGCGTGGTGTCGGCATTTTGCAGGCCACGATGCGATCCAAGGCGCAGGTCGCGGCTTTCGTAGATCTGGACCAATGTGAAACAGACCGCGTGCCACAAAGGCGCATATTCACGCATTTGGGATGCGATCTGCCCTTGATCTACCGTATTGATGCACCACACTTTGCACCGGCAATATTGCAGATCCTCAAGTCCGGCTGGAGCGACAGATGACCCAGGTAGGTCAGGACCGAACGATGACAGCGCCGGATGTTGTGCTGGTTACAGGCCCGTCTGGTGCGGGGCGCTCCACTGCGATCAACGCGCTTGAGGATCTGGGTTACGAGGTGATCGACAATCTGCCCTTGTCACTGCTGCCGCGCTTGTTGGAGGGCCCGCCGCCGACGCGCCCCTTGGCGCTGGGTGTCGATGTCCGCAACCGTGACTTCAGTACCTCGGCATTGATTGACACGATTGATCGCCTGACTGGTAAGGGCAAGCTCACCGCGCAAGTGCTATATATGGATGCCGCTGAGGAAGAGCTGGTGCGCCGCTATTCAGAGACGCGGCGCAGGCATCCTTTGGCCCCCGCCGGATCTCCGCTTGAAGGGATCGCGACAGAGCGTGAATTGCTGGTTCCCGTGCGTGCACGCGCAGATGTTTTAATTGATACCACAGGCCTGTCGCCGCATGATGCCAAGGCCGAAATCGGGCATTGGTTTACAACAGGCGATGGGCTTAAGCTGGGCGTGACCCTGCATTCCTTTTCCTACAAAAGGGGTCTGCCACGTGGGATGGATATTGTGATGGACTGCCGCTTTCTGCAAAATCCCCATTGGGTTGCAGAACTGCGCAAACTTGACGGACGCGACGCGGCTGTGGCTGATTATGTTGCCGCTGATCCGCGCTTTGCGGCCTTCTTTGACAAGGTGAAGGAGCTTGCTGATTTGCTGCTGCCGGCCCATCGTGATGAGGGTAAGGCGCATTTGTCGATTGGGTTTGGCTGTACCGGCGGAAAACATCGTTCCGTCACAATGACAGAGAAGCTGGCAGAAGCCCTTGCACAAGACGGTTGGCATGTGTCTAAACGACACCGCGAGTTAGAGCGGCGCGCAGGCGAGGACAACAAGGGAAACGCGGTTTGATAGGTATCGTTATCGTCGCGCATGGTGGGTTAGCGCAAGAATATCATGCCGCGGTCGAGCATGTCGTTGGGCCCCAGCCCGGTATGGTCAGCATTGCGATCGGGCCGGATGATGACCGCGCCGTCAAACAGGATGAAATCTGTGATGCGGCTGACGGTGTCGACACGGGCGATGGCGTTGTAATTGTCACAGATATGTTTGGTGGCTCGCCTACAAACCTGTCATTGCGGGCCTGTAGCCCCGAAAATCGCCGTATCCTTTATGGGGCAAATCTGCCGATGCTGATCAAATTGGCCAAGTCGCGCAACACCACAGTACCTGATGCGGTGGAGGCGGCGATCACAGCGGCCCATAAATATATCAACAGCCACAATGGCGGCCTGCCACAGTGACCCAAATGCGCCTTGAAATCCAGAATATCAAAGGGCTGCATGCCCGCGCCTCCGCCAAGCTGGTTGAAGTGGTCGAAAGTTTCGACGCCGATGCGGTCGTCAGCAAAGATGGCGAGAGCACGGGCGGCGACAGTATCATGGGTCTTTTGATGTTGGCAGCCTCTATCGGAACCTTTATTGAGGTCGAAACAAGCGGACCGCAGGCCCAAGAGCTGGCCGCCGCAATCGAAAATCTGGTTGCCGATAAATTTGGTGAAGGCGACTAGCCTTCGTGTGGATCGCATAGGACAATCACTTTGACCGAAACGAGCCCCAAAGCCTCTGCCCAGCCTGTGATGTCCGACGCGCCACCGCGCGTTTATGACCGGCGCGCGCTGACTTATTCCGAAACCTTCGATAGCCCGCTGAAGCGGACAATCATCAAAACGATCGAGTGGTTGACTGGTAAAATCCATATCATTCGCATGGTCCGCAAGTTCGAGAAGAAGGGCAAGTTCCACGGTCAGGCCGTTTGGCGCGGGGCGCTGGATGTGATGGGCATTGATCTGATGACCCCGCAAGCGCAGTTGGGCCGTATTCCAAAAACCGGACCTGTAGTGGTTGTGGCCAACCACCCGCATGGTCTGGTCGACGGTGTGATCCTGGCTGAACTCATAGGGCGTGTGCGTACGGACTACCGCGTTCTTGTCCGTGCGTTTCTGAAAGACCTAGATGAAGATGCCGGGCAGTTCCTGATCCCGGTGCCTTTCCCGCATGAGGAAGACGCGCAAGCAAAAATGGTCGAGATGCGTAAAAAGGCGATGGATCACCTGAAAGAGGGTGGGGTCGTTGCCCTATTCCCATCCGGCGTGGTGGCATCATCAAATTCGCTGTTTGGTCCAATGATCGAAGACGAATGGAACCTTTTCACCGCAAAGATGATCCGCATGTCTGGCGCACGGGTTGTGCCGCTGTTCTTTCCGGGGGCCAATTCGCGCTGGTATCAGATGGCCAACCAAATCTCGCCCACGCTACGCCAAAGCCTGTTAATCCATGAAGTGGTGAACGCCTGTGGTAAGCCGCAAAAACCAGTGATCGGTCATCCCTTTGATGAGACCGAGGTGAAAGAGCGTTTGAAGGACCAGCGCGCCTGCATGGACTGGATGCGCGAAGAAACGCTGAAGTTGAAGGAATAGGGTTTGGTGGAATGTCCGCTGTGCGGGACTCTTCTACCGTTCATTTTGGCCCTTTCAGACACCACATAGAGCAACCGCCCGGCCGCGTCCGGGCATCGACCGACCTCCTCCAGGAGGGCGATTTTGCAACGTTTCAAAATACCGGAATCTTGCGGTAGTTCTAATGCGCGACCAAACCGTGATGTTGATGCCCTCCAGGTCGGGCGATACCCGAACGCGGCCTGCCTAGTACTTTGGGCTCAAACAAGACTTTCGCACTCACCTTGTCGGCACCGGTACTTCCCCGCGATAGTCATAAAATCCGCGCTTTGATTTGCGCCCCAGCCAGCCGGCTTCGACATATTTGGTCAGCAGCGGGCAGGGGCGGTATTTGGTGTCGGCCAGCCCGTCATGCAGCACGTTCATGATCGCAAGGCAGGTGTCCAGACCGATGAAATCGGCCAGTTCCAGCGGCCCCATCGGGTGGTTTGCCCCCAGTTTCAGTGACGTATCAATGGATTGGACGGACCCCACACCTTCGTAAAGCGTATAGATCGCCTCATTGATCATCGGCATCAGGATGCGGTTGACGATGAAGGCCGGGAAATCCTCTGCCGTGGCAGAGGTTTTGCCCAAGCGTTCGACCACGCCATGGCAGGCCTTAAACGTCGGCTCATCCGTGGCGATGCCGCGGATCAACTCGACCAATTGCATGATGGGGACCGGGTTCATGAAGTGGAAGCCCATGAATTTCTCGGGCCGGTCCGTCCGCGATGCAAGCCGCGTGATTGAGATGGATGATGTGTTTGATGTCAGGATCGTGTCGGGTTTCAGATGTGGAACCAGATCTTCAAAAATCGCCGTCTTGATCGTCTCACGCTCAGTCGCGGCCTCGATGATCAGGTCGGTCTTGCCCAGATCAGTCAGGGTTTGCGTCGTGCCGATGCGTTTCATCGCTTCGGCTTTCTGGGCTGTCGTGATCAGCTCTTTGCTGACCTGACGGTCCAGATTGCGGTCGATTAGCGCGACAGCAGCGGTCAATGCCTCTGCGTTGATGTCGTTCAGCAAAACCTCGTAACCAGCCAAGGCGAAGACATGCGCAATACCGTTGCCCATCTGCCCTGCGCCAACGATCCCTACCTGTTCAATTGTCATGATCCATCCTTTGCGGGTTCGCTGCAGCATAGGCCCCGGCGGGGGGCAGCTTCAAGGCGGCAGAAAGCCTAAAAGTTTCATCGAATACGCCAATTAGGAATTTCGCAAAGGATTTGGGCGATTCTGTGTTCTGGGTGATCAAGAGAAGGGGCGGATGCCATGAAACACGACAAGATTGAAAACGGTGATTTATCCTATTCCCCTTGCCGCTATGGGGCGTCACGGATGCTGTTTCGCGGGCCACGCAAGCGGCTTGATTTGCCTTATATTGCTTTCATTGGTGGGACGGAAACCTACGGTAAGTTCATTGAAAAACCCTTTCCCAGTCTGGTTGAAAAAGCGATGCGCCAAACTTGCGTCAATTTTGGCTGTGTCAATGGCGGGATTGATGCTTTTGTGAATGATCCCACTGTAATGGGCATTTGTTCAGAGGCGGATTTGACTGTGGTTCAGGTGATGGGGGCGAATTACCTGTCCAACCGGTTCTATTCAGTTCATCCACGCCGCAATGATCGGTTCTTGCGCGCCTCTACGGTGCTGCAGGCCATCTATCAGGACGTCGACTTTTCCGAATTCTCTTTTACCCGGCATATGTTGGGTGCCTTGCACACAAAATCGATTGAGCGGTTCGATACAGTCGTGAATGAGTTACGAGAGGCCTGGATGGCACGGATGCGGAACATGTTGGGCCAGATCGGCGAAAATGTGATTCTGCTTTGGTTCTCTGAAGATGTGATGAGCGATGAACATTGGTCCGAGCGCGCGGGTCAGTTGCAGGTCGACCCATTGTTCATCACGGCCTCTATGATCGATGAGTTGCGGCCCATGGTGAAGGATGTTGTGGTCGCCAATCCAACCGAACGTGCGGTATCTCAGGGATCGCGGGGCATGTTTTTTCCCCCATCACAGGCGAAAGCCGCGTCAGAGATGTTGGGCGTTGATTGCCATGCAGAGGCGGCCGCCGCTTTGATCCCAACAATCCGCAATCAGCTTTATGCCATATAAAAAAGCCCGCAGCGGGCTGCAGGCCTTTCTTTATTCAAGTGCCGTGCAGATCAGAGCTTACTTGTCAGCTCTGGTACCGCGTCGAAGAGGTCAGCGACCAAACCGTAGTCAGCAACCTGGAAGATGGGCGCTTCTTCGTCTTTGTTGATCGCGACGATGATCTTACTGTCTTTCAT
>JBCAZI010000140.1:0-5916 GCA_038533095.1 Pseudomonadota bacterium | reverse complement strand
GATCAATGTCACAGGGCAAAGCGCGGTCAATGACGCGCTGGGCGTTGGGGATGTCATTGCCTTCTGCCCGACGCGTGGCGACGGCGGAGGAATAATTCAGACTCAGCCAGCGGTGGATCAGGCGTGCGCGCAGCTCCGGCATGGGCACGTTGACGCGCACCGACAGGTCCCAAAGGCCGGCCAGTTCTGACCATGGCGCCTCATCAAACATCAGGTAGTTGCCTTCGACGATCACCACTTTAGCCGCAGCAGGGACCGCGACGGACCCTGCAATCGCCAGATCACGGGTGCGATCAAAAGAGGGGGCGAACACCTCTTCATTCTGTTTCAGCGCACGAACCAAACGCAAAAATCCTGGCGCATCAAAGGTCTCCGGCGCGCCTTTGCGCGGACGCAGGCCGCGTGCTTCCAATATGGTGTTGTCCAGATGAAACCCATCCATGGGCACGACAATAGACTTGCGCCCCTGGGCGTTCAGACGGCGGGCCAATTCAGCGGATAGGGTGGATTTGCCACAACCCGGTGCGCCTGTGATCGCCACTAAAAACCGGTCGCGGTCGTGTTCAAAGACACGCTCTGCCAGCGTGTTTACATGTGCGGTCAGTGTGTTCACTGCATCTGCCTCTGGTTTCAGGGTTTGCCCCTGTTTTGAGGAATCCTAGCGCGTGTTTCGCTGCGATGCGACAATTTTTTCTGGATCGGCGGGCCTGCGCCGCAGAGGATGCAACGCAAAAGCATCACAAAAGTGGTGATCCACGCGGGTTTGCCCTAAGTTATGACAGGCCAAACAATAAGCGGCGGGCGACCGAACCATATGACAGCACTACTGAATATCTGGCGGGTCCTGGTCGCGGTCTGGACCATGGCGGGCGAAAAGCACCTTGGCCTGATTGCTGCGGGTGTCGCGTTTTTTGGCATGTTTGGGATTTTTCCAGGCATCGCGGCTGTGATAGCCATCTTTGGTCTGATTGCTGATCCCGTGGTGATCGCCGACCAAATGGCGCTAATGGAGGATATCATCCCGCCGGATGCCTATAACCTGATCGCCAGTCAGGTGTTCCGCTTGGTTGCCGCCCCCTCTGGCGCTTTGGGCTGGGCAACCGTGGTGTCGATTGCCTTGGCGCTGTGGTCCTGCCGGGCAGGGGTGGCCGCCCTGATCGGTGGGTTGAACGCTATTGCGGGCCAACGCATGCGCAATGGCATTTGGCAGATGGTCGTGGCCTTGATGCTGACGGTCGCGCTGGTGGCCCTCGCCATAGTCGCGCTGACCGTGGTTGTCATCGTGCCGATCGGTCTGGCCTTTGTACCTGTGGCCAATTCCACGGCATGGCTGTTGGAGGGCATTCGTTGGCTGATCGCCCTTGGCGTGTTGATGATCGGGCTTAGCCTGCTCTATCGCTTTGGCCCCGCGCGTATTGGCAGCAGGGGGCGTTGGATTACCGTGGGCGCATTTGTCGTTGTCGTCCTTTGGGTCGCGGCCTCGGCGGGCCTGTCATACTACCTGACGAATTTCGCCAGCTATAATGAGGTTTACGGCTCCATCGGTGCTGTCATCGGCCTGCTGTTGTGGCTGTATGTTAGTGCCTACCTGATCCTGCTGGGCGCAGCCCTGAACGTGCAGGTGCATGGCTATGACAGCCCGCCAGAGGCGGAAGACACCACCTATATTTAGGTCACCAGCGCCACCTGTTTGTAGGTGGGGTTATCCCACAGCGCGTTTTCCATCACATCCGCAATCACTTCAACAGCGGCGTCAACGTCGCCTGTATCAATAAACAAGGGGCAAAACCCAAAGCGCATGATATTGGGCGCGCGAAAATCACCAATCACATTGCGTGCGATACAGGCCTGCATCGCGGCGTAGCCATGTTCAAACGCGAATGACACCTGACTGCCACGGCGCTGCGGGTTGCGTGGGCTGGCGAGGGTCAGTTGCGGGCAATGCGCCTCAACCCCCGCAATAAACCGTTCGGTCAGCGCGATAGAGGCTGCACGCAGCGCGCCCATATCAACCGTGTCCCAGATATCGAGTGAGGCATCCAGCGCCGCCATTTGCAGAACAGATGGTGTGCCAACGCGCATCCGCTCAATCCCTGTGCCGGGACGATAATCGAGGTCAAAGGCAAAAGGGGCCTCATGCCCCAACCAGCCAGACAGGGCAGGTTGGCAGCTATCAATGTGCCGGGGTGCGACATAGATGAAGGCCGGCGCGCCGGGGCCTGCGTTAAGGTATTTATAGGTGCAGCCCACAGCAAAATCTGCGTTGCAGCCCGCCAGATCAACCGGCATCGCGCCAGCCGTATGCGCCAAATCCCAGCAGGTCACGGCACCTGCGGCATGGGCCTGCGTCGTCAGCGCCTTCATGTCGTGCAATCGGCCCGTGCGATAATCAACCTGCGTCAACATCAGAACGGCCAGATCATCATTGATTTGGTCCGCCACATCTTCGGGCGCGACAACGCGCAGTTCATGCCCGCGCCCCAGCGATTTGATCAACCCCTCGGCCATGTAGATATCAGACGGGAAATTGCCGCTATCAGTCAGGATGACGCGGCGGTCCGGTACCAGATCAATGGCTGCTGCCAGCGCCTGATAGACCTTGATCGACAGCGTATCGCCCAGCACCACATGCCCCGGTTCCGCCCCAATCAGCCGCCCGATCCGATCGCCCAGTTCGGTTGGCTGCGCCATCCAGCCTGCGCGGTTCCAACCGGTGATCACCTTCTCACCCCATTCCGCC
The DNA here is from genome assembly GCA_038533095.1 of Pseudomonadota bacterium. GTDB lineage: Bacteria > Pseudomonadota > Alphaproteobacteria > Rhodobacterales > Rhodobacteraceae > Yoonia. Next base: position 3,176 of record JBCAZI010000140.1, on the reverse strand, counting down.
GTGATTGTGTGCGCCACGCGGGCTTCGGTCGCTTTGGGCAGGGGGCCCAGTGAGTTCCCGTCGAGGTAGATCATGCCCTCGGGCAGGTAAAACATGGCCTTTGTGGCTGCGAAATCGGTCATGAAAGGTCCTTAGATTTGCAACAAAAGCGCCATCAGCGCGAGGGTGGCAGGCACGGTTTGCGCGAAGAGTGCCGCCTTAATCCCGCACATAGCGGCATAGACGCCCGCGACAATGACGCAGAGCAACAGGAAGATCACCATCTGCCCGCCTGCAACGCCCAGGATCAAACCGTAGAGCAAGCCTGCGGCAAGAAAGCCGTTATAGAGCCCCTGATTGGCTGCCATGACTTTGCTTTCGGCAGCAAACTCTGGCGTCGTACCAAAGACTTTGCGGGTGCGTGGTGCCTCCCAGCGGAACATCTCAAGCACCAGAAAATAGGCGTGGATCAGCGCGACAAGCACCACAAGGATTGGACCAAACATTAAACCTGCCCTCCGGAGATCTGAATTGTTTGCCCATTGATACTGCGCGCGCCGTCCGAGCAGAGCCACATGGCGGCGGCGGTGGTCTCATCCACCTCCAAGAGCTTGCGATGGCGGTTGCCCTTAGCAATTGCATCAATCGCCCCTTGCTCATCCACGCCAAAGCGTTTCATCAGCCCCGGCAATTGGTTGCGTACGATGTCGGTATCCACATAACCGGGGCAAAGCGCGTTAAAGGTGATGGGGCGGCGCATGCATTCCTCGGACAACCCCCTTATCAACCCGATGACCCCATGTTTGGTCACGGTATAGGGAATCGCATTTTTCAGCCCACGCACCCCGGCGATAGAGCTGACCACGATCATGCGGGCAGGGGTGGCAGGTTCCAGCGTGGCCATCGCCGCCTGAAACGTAAGGAATACGCCATCAAGATTCGTGGTCATCGTCTTGCGCCATTGGGCCAGCGTCGTTTTCTCAAACGGCCCACCCTCGGCGATGCCCGCGTTGGCCACACAAATCTGGATTGGGCCGCGGGCGGTTGCGGCGGCCGCGATGCCATCGCGCACGGAGGCCTCATCAGCGACATCCATTTCCAACGGATGCAGGCGGTCTGAAAACTTTGCGACCTCAGCCAGCTTATCGGCCCGGCGGCCGGTGATCGTGACCTCCGCCCCGGCTTCGGCCAGTGCGACTGCGATCCCCGCGCCGATACCCGTACCACCACCTGTGACCAGCGCGTGTTTGCCTGCATGTTCCATGATCAATCCTCCCTTTGTGATCATGCTAACGGCAGTGCGCGCATGGACAAGGGCAAAGCGCTTTGCCACAAAGGTGCGCATGAAATGGATCGATATTCCGCCTGTTTGGTTGCTGCTGGCCCTCGTGCTGACGTGGTGGATTGGTGAGTTGCAGCCATTGTCATGGCGGATTGGCGGGCCTGTGACCGACCTGCTCGGTGGCCTTTTGGTTGGTGGCGGGATCGTGCTGATCCTGCTGGCCGCGGTTGAGATGCGCAAACAGCGCACGACGATTGTCCCGCATATGGAAGCGGACCGTTTGGTGACCTCTGGCATCTTCAAACGCAGCCGCAACCCGATCTATCTGGGTGACACGCTGATTTTGGCAGGGCTTGCCTTGCGCTGGGATGCGCCCATCGCGCTATTGCTTGTCCCGCTTTTCATGTTCACGATCACGCAACGCTTTATCGTGGCCGAGGAAGACCGCCTGCGCACCAAATTCCGCGCTGATTTCGCGCGCTATTGCCAAAAGACGCGACGTTGGGTGTGAATGTTAGCGCATGACACATAAAGTCATAGCAGCCATTCCCTTGTGAAATAATCTTTCGCGCTATAATGCATCTTCACTGCAAGAACAGTTATGGGGGATGGTCCGTGAAGATCGGCACACCAAAAGAGACTTTCGAAGGCGAAGACCGGGTCGCGATGACACCTGCTTCTGCCAAGGATTTGCAAAAGCTTGGTTATGATTGCGTGATTGAAACAGGGGCCGGCGCAGGCGCTGGTTTCTCTGACGCGGCTTATAAGGAAGCGGGCGTTGAGGTCGTGAAGACCGCCGCCGCCCTTTACAAAGCTGCCGATATCGTCGCCAAAGTGCGCCCCCCGTCGGATGCTGAGGTGAAGAAACTGCGCGAAGATCAGACCCTGATCTCGTTCTTCTACCCCGCACAGAACGAAAAGCTGATGGAGGCGGCCAATAAGAAAGGCGCCACCGTGATCGCAATGGATATGGTCCCGCGGATTTCGCGCGCGCAGAAGATGGATGCGCTGTCGTCCATGGCCAATATCGCAGGCTACCGTGCCGTGATTGAAGCGGGGAACAACTTTGGCCGGTTCTTCACCGGGCAGGTCACAGCCGCAGGTAAAGTACCACCCGCCAAGGTGCTGGTCGTTGGTGCCGGTGTGGCCGGTCTGGCGGCCATTGGTACGGCAACATCGCTGGGTGCAATCACCTATGCGTTCGACGTGCGTCCCGAAGTGGCCGAACAAGTGGAATCGATGGGGGCCGAGTTTGTCTTCCTCGATTTCGAAGAAGAGCAGCAGGACGGTTCCGCGACAGGTGGTTATGCCGCCGTGTCATCACCTGAGTTCGCCGCAGCGCAATTGGCCAAGTTCCGTGAAATCGCGCCAGACATGGACATTGTCATTACAACGGCCCTGATCCCCGGCCGTGACGCGCCAGAGCTTTGGACCAAAGATATGGTCGACAGCATGAAGCCCGGATCGGTCATTGTTGACCTTGCGGCGGAACGTGGCGGGAACTGCAAACTGACGGTGATGGACGAAAAGGTTGTCACTGATAACGGTGTGACAATCATAGGCTACACAGATTTTCCTAGCCGGATGGCGGCACAGTCATCGACCCTTTATGCGACCAATATCCGGCACATGATGACGGATCTGACGCCAGAGAAAGACGGTGTGCCGAACCACAATATGGAAGACGATGTCATCCGAGGGGCGACCGCGACGCATAAGGGCGAAATCACCTTCCCGCCGCCACCACCCAAGGTGGCCGCGATTGCGGCAGTACCGAAAAAGGAAGCCCCAAAAGAGCTGACAGCGGAAGAAAAACGCGCAGCAGAAACTGCGGCCTTCCAAAAAGAGACCAAGACCCAAGTGGGCCTCTTGGCCATTGGTGCAGCCCTGATCCTGGGCATCGGCATGATCCCGG
>JBCAZI010000139.1:0-5928 GCA_038533095.1 Pseudomonadota bacterium | reverse complement strand
TCTTGGCCTCCAGCCCCTGATAGGTGTCGCCGTTAAACGCCAAAGCTGCTGGCTTGGTCGCATCGGCTGCTGGTTCTGCCGCGAAGGCCTTGAACCGATCGCGGTTCAGGCGCGCCAAATCATCTGAAATGCCCATCAACCCTTTGAGGTCTTTCAACGACAGGTTCTTGGCTGTCTTTGACAGACGCACCGCATCATCCTGAAAATCGGGGGCGGTGGCCAGCACATCAACAGGGTCCATATCAAGGGACTTGGCGGGGGAAACAACAACAAGCATCAGGGGTATCCTTTTCGTCTTGGCAAGGGATGTAACATGGCCAGCAGCGTTGACCACCCCCGGTGGGTTGCGGCATGACATTGGCAGAAAAGGGAGCAGGCAAATGAAACTATGTCGGATCAAAACGTCAGAGGGGGTCAAGCCCACAGCACTGGACCACAATGGCATATTGCGCGACCTGTCCAGCCATCTGGCCGAGATCGATAGCACCACAATCACGCCCGCCGGTTTGCGCCAACTGGCGGGCATTGATCTGCCCACCTTGCCCGAAATTTCAGGCGATCATGCGCCGTTTCTGAGCGACGTGCGACGCGTGTTCTGTATTGGGCTAAACTATTATGATCATGCTGCAGAGATGGGCATGGCCATTCCAGAGCATCCAATCCTGTTCATGAAGGCCTGCGATGTCACCGGTCCAAACGATCCGATTGTGATCCCAAAACATGCCGAAAAGACAGATTGGGAAGTCGAGCTTGGCATCGCCATCGGCAGTCGTGCGCTGCATGTGCCCATGGACACCGCACTTGATCATGTTGCCGGATATTTTGTCGCCAATGATGTGTCGGAGCGGCATTTTCAGATGGGATTTGGCGGGCAGTGGGTGAAAGGCAAATCCGCCGATAGCTTTGCCCCCATTGGCCCTTATCTGGTGACGAAAGACGATGTGCCTGATCCACAGAACCTGTCCATGTCATTGGATGTGAACGGTGAGCGCATGCAAAGCGGGTCAACCAAGACAATGATCTTTGGGGTGGCGGATATTGTGGCGCATGTCAGCCAATTCATCACGCTACACCCCGGTGATCTGATCCTTACAGGCACGCCACCCGGTGTGGGCGGCGGACAAACTCCACCAAGGTTCTTGAAAGCAGGTGACGTTGTCGCAGCTGAGATCGAAGGTCTTGGGGTGATGCGGCAGGACTGCGTTCCCTTCGCAGGCTAGTTCAGCTGCACCTGCAACGGATACTGGCCATCCTCGAACGGGCCAAAGAGGTCATCCAGATCTGGGTGATCCACAGGTTCGCCGGAATAATCCGCAACCAGGTTCTGTTCAGAGACATAGGCCACATAAAAGCTCTGCTCGTTCTCCGCCAGAAGGTGGTAGAACGGCTGGTCTTTCTTGGGGCGGCTATCCTCTGGGATGGCATTGTACCACTCGTCCGTGTTCGAAAACATGGCGTCCACATCAAAGACGACACCCCGAAAAGGGTGCTTGCGATGACGGACAACTTGGCCCAGATGATATTTCGCGCGTGTCTTGAACATGGTCTTCCTACCTACGCCCTTATATGTCTGCTGCAGGTGCAAAGTCCATTGTTTGCACTAAAAATTGAAGGAAACAGTCTGTGAACCTTGCCCTGACAGTGCTGAACATAACCGCGCCAGTGTTTCTGCTGGCGGCTGTTGGTTTCGTCTGGGTGAAGCTGGGGTTTGAGTATCGGGTCGAATTCGTGACCCGTATGGCCATGACACTGGCGGTACCCTGCCTGATCTTTGTGGCGCTGATGAATATCGACGTAGCTCCAGCAGCACTCGCCGCACTCTCGCTGGCATCATTTGTGGCTTACGGCCTTGTTTTGGTTGGCTTTTTTGTGGTGGTGAAAGCTGCCGGTTTGAACACGCAAACCTATCTTGCGCCGCTGATTTTTGGGAATACAGGCAACCTTGGGCTGCCCTTGGCGCTGTTTGCCTTTGGTGAAATCGGGTTGGGATACGCCGTCGTGGTCTTTGCGATCATGGCGATCTTGTCCTTTACCATCGGCATTTGGATGGTTGCGGGTGCAGGATCATTCAAGCGCGTGATCCAGGAACCGCTGGTTGGCGCCACTTTGCTGGGGGCGCTGTTTCTTTGGCAGGGATGGGAAACACCAGAATTTTTGACCAACGCGATTGAGCTGATCGGGCAAATGGCGATTCCCATGATGCTGATCACGCTTGGGGTGGCCGTGGCACGGTTGGAAACGAAAGCAATGACGCAGGCGGTTGTGTTGTCTGTGATCAAAGTCGTCATCTGCGCCACAGCCGGCTGGGCCGCGGCGACTTGGTTTGGGCTGGACCCGATTGCAGCGGGTGTCTTGATCGTACAGGTCGCCACACCCGTCGCCGTTACGTCTTATCTGCTGGCCGAAAAATACGGGGCCGATGCACAGCCTGTTGCGGGGCTGGTCGTGGCCTCTACCCTGCTATCCGTACTCGTTTTACCGCTGATCCTCGCTTTTGTGATCTGATTGCCGCGCGAGAGGGATTCCCAGACGGGCCCTGACGCGCTATGCTGAAAGAAAACAAAGATAAGCGAGAGGCAGATGAGCAGTTTCTTTCGCGCCATGGCATGTGTGATGCTACTTGCAAGTTGCAGCGGTGGGACGGGTCATAACTCGGCCCCACGCAACCTGGATGATGCATGTAGTATCGTGTCCGAGCGCCCCGAATACCTTCGTGCATTCCGCGCGGTTGAACGCAAATACGGCGTGCCCGTGCCTTCGCTGATGGCGATTATCTATCAGGAAAGCAAATTCATCGGGAACAACCGGACCCCGCACCGCTATGCCTTGGGGGTAATCCCAGTTGGGCGGCAGTCATCGGCCTTTGGCTACAGCCAGGCGCTGGATGGCACATGGGAAGAGTATCAGGATGGGCCCGGCGGCCGCGGTGCGCGGCGTGATAATATCTTTGACGCGACGGATTTCATGGGTTGGTACATGGTACAAACCGTGGAAGAGACCGGCGTGCCAATCAATGACACCCGCAACCAATACCTTGCCTATCACGACGGGCGCACCGGATTTAACCGCGGCACTTGGCGGGCCAAAAGTTGGCTCGTGCGGATCGCAGGTGAGGTCGAAGGGCGCGCGGTGATGTATGATCAGCAGCTGCGAGCCTGTCGGAAGCGGTAGTACGGCAATGACTGATGCTCGGTATGGCTTGGTGTCGTCCTTGACGCAGAGCCTGCCAAGGGAACTGCCGACCTGCTTTGGGCGGAAAAACCTCTAATTTGTCATAATTTCAGCGCAAAATACACACATCGCCCCAGTACCCGCAGGTGATCAAATTATTCGAGAGTTCTCCCAATGAAAAATCCCGCAATCACTGCGACATCTTCTTTCGCGCTTGTCATCGCATTGGCCAGCAGCGTATCAGCTGGCGGATTGAATGACGCCATAGCTGAAACGAAAGTGGCGCAACCTGCAAGCGCCAACCTTTGTACGCCATCACGCAATGTCGACTTACGTTTTGGCGCACTTCAATCCGACAATGTTTGGGAAGATGAGATCGAAACGAGAGGCTTCGACGAAAACGACAAAGTGGGTCTGGGCGACAGCCGTGACATAGCAGAAGGCGAATTTTCGGAAATTGCCTACGATTGGGATCGCTGCGATAGCAGCCTAGCCATCGGCGCGGGTTTCGCCACTGTCGACATGGCTGAAGATGGTGCTGAAAACAACCGCATCGAAGACGAAGCAACACTTTCCTATTTGGACGTCTCATATGGACGCCCTCTTGGTGATAGTTTCCACTATTTTGGTGGCCTTCGTATCCTGGACTTCGAGAGTGAATCCAGTCTGGACCTTACTCCCTTCCCTACGGTGATTAGTGAGGCGGAGGCTTCATTCACCGGTATTGGGCCGATTGTTGGCATTTCTTACGAAACACCAAACCGCTCGCAGGGGCAGTTCGGCTTTTTCGGCAAAGCATCTGCCGCCGCGCTATTTGGTTCTCTTCGTCACGAAGAACAGGGCAACGCCTTCGGCACTCTGGACCCGTTCACTTCAGACGAAACGACAGAGGAAAGTAACGAAACTATCGTCAGCCTTGATGCCGAACTGGGCGCCTTTTACAACGTCACCGACAGCTCAGCAGTTAGTTTGGGGATCGCATACAAGCGTCTCAACGATATCGACTTTGTGTCGAGTAACCTAGCGGAATCAGACGACAAATCCTTCGAGACCGGTGATCGTGAATTCCTAGGTGCTTTCATTGGATATAGTTATCGGTTCTGATAGCGCTATTGCGAGGCAACGAGGCGCCACTCGATATGACTATCAAGATCACATCACTTAAGCCATCACAGGCCAGCCTTGGTGTGATCTTGAATTTTCTGTCCAAGTCAGAGCCCTTTGCATCGCATTCGCTTAAAGCGATTGCAGGTGCGGTCCGTGTCCAGCTTGAAACTGCAAACCATCTTGTCGCCCTCGATGGGGAAACCATCGTGGGCTACGCTGGCTGGATGCGGGTCACGTCAGAAAACGCAGAAAGCTGGCTGAAGAAGGAAGCGCAGCTTGTGCAGGCGCATGTCTCGGATGCCGATGCAGCGGCGCTGACAATGGTCGTGTCGGGAGAAAAGTCCGTTACGCGGATGTTGATCCGCAGTGCGCGCGATCGCAACAAAGGCGTGCGTGTCGTTTTTCGTCGCGACTATGAAACCAGCGGCAAACAAACCAAGCGTCAGTCTGTCTTGAACAGGGCCTAAACTAGCGGGGCATCATTGTGCCGCAATGGCCATCAAACCAAGCAAACCCGGTTTGATGGCCAATTTGTATGCGCCTTAACCGCCGCGCTTGCGGGTCTCTGCCCGGATGTTGAACAGAATATCACCTAAGCTGCCGCCTGCGATTAAGTCGTTCAGGATCACCGTCGTTTCTGCACCGAATTCATCGGTCACGATCCATTGGCGCAGCTCAACCGGGTTGGCCGTGAAAACCATCTGAATGCTGCCGTAGTTTGGGTTGTCAGGGTCCTGCGCTGTGACAGTCGTGGTCGTACCATCAGAGGCCACATTGGTGACCATATTTGCGCGCGCAAGATCTACGTTTCTTTGCAAAATGATACTCAGCGGGGTCTGGTTGAGCGGAAATATTTCCGGCCCGGTGTTGGAACGGGCATCAAAAACGGCAAGTTGACCACCACTGGCCATCACCACTGAGTCCGAAGGTGCATTGTATTCAAATCGGATCCGACCTGGGCGCTTGATATAGATCTGACCGGTGCTGAGCGTGCCATCGCCATTGATCTGGGTAAAGCCGCCCTGCGCCGTTTGAAGCTGATTAAGATAGGCCGAGATTTGCCCTAGGCTTAACTGCTGCGCCGATGCAGCGCCTGCATAAAGTGTCAGGGCAACGGTGGCGATAATGGATAGGATACGTTTGCTCATGTTTCTTACCTATGTGTCTGGGTGACGAAATGCACCCTTTGGATAGGCGACACAACAGCATGTGACACATTGCTAAGCGATATCACGCCGTTTGATTTGCAATAACAAACAACGGCAATCAGTGCGTCAGCGCAGCCAAACTTCGATACGTGTGGATTCAGATCCAGCAACCTGACCATCAACACAAGTCGCGGGCGACACATTGCCGAAACCATAAGACGAAACGCTATATCCGCCCGCAGCAACCGTCACCGCCGCCACGCTTTCGAACACTGCGGCCAGTTCTGCAGCGGCAGAGGCGGAGGCCTCAATCGCGGCCGCGTTCCCGGCAGAGCTTTCACCGAAACCGACAAAGACAACTTCACGACCCGCATTTGCGCCATCTTTGAGCAGATCGACCAGATCTATCATCATCGCACGGTTCCATGCCCCTTCAGGCCCGCTGGTGGTGCCGCCAATCAGTGTCGGCGACAAACGCTCGGCGTCAAACAGGACCTGAAAC
>JBCAZI010000138.1:0-5994 GCA_038533095.1 Pseudomonadota bacterium | reverse complement strand
CGCGGCGCCAATCTGATCCTTTTGCTGGCTGCACCGGCAATGTTGCTGATCGCGTTGATCGTCGGCTGGTCAACGATCCGCGCCAAACGTCCGGTCGATGAAGGGCTGACAGAGGCCGAAAAAGCCGAATTAGAGAAAATATTAGGGTCGTGACGCCCCGTAGGGCTTTCCTAAACTGATCAGTTCACTAGGTTAGGGGAAACTTCGCGAAAGGACCCAGCGCATGGACTATCAGGCCATCAAACTTGTCATCCGCAACTCTGTCGCGGTGATCACGCTGAACCGCCCCGAGATGATGAATGCGCTGAACACACAGATGCGGGCCGAGATCACGCATGCGATGAAAGCGGCCGAGGCTGAGGCGCGGGTTGTAGTGCTGACGGGAGCAGGCAAGGCGTTCTGTTCGGGCCAAGATCTGGGCGACGGTGGCAATGCCGCATCCATGGATTTGGAACGCACCTTGCGCGACGAATACGTGCCGATGCTGAAAGCGATCTTTGATTGCCGTGTGCCCACGATTTCTGCCGTGAATGGCCCTGCGGCGGGGGCAGGGGCAAACCTTGCCTTGGCAGCGGATGTGGTCATCGCCTCGGATGAGGCCTATTTCATCCAGGCCTTCACCCGCATCGGTCTAATCCCCGATGCAGGCGGCACCTATTGGCTGCCACGCCAGATGGGGGCGGCCAAAGCGATGGGGGCTGCTTTGTTTGCTGATAAGATCACCGCGCAGCAGGCCAGCGACTGGGGTATGATCTATGAAACCGCGCCTGCCGCGACTTTCCTTGAACATGTGCAGGGGCGTGCGGCGCATCTGGCACAGGGCCCAACCGTGGCCTACCGCCAGCTGAAGAAAGCGATCCGCGGATCGTTCGAGAATTCGCTGGACGACCAATTGGCGCTAGAGGCCAAACTACAAGGGCGGTGCGGCAAGACACGCGATTTTCAGGAAGGCGTTGTCGCCTTTCTAGAAAAGCGCAAGGCGGTCTACGAGGGGCGCTGAAGCGCGAAATAGATGCTGCCAGACCATTCGCCGTTGATACAAAACGTGTTCTTGGCGCGGTACGTTTCCTGAAAGCCAAGTGATTTCAACAACCCAACCGAGGCTTTGTTGCGCGGGTCGGCATCGGCTGTAAGCTGCGTGTGATCGGTGATCTCGAACAGATAGGGAATGATGGCATTCATTGCCTCTGATATAATCCCTTGCCGCCAGTAATCGGGGTGTAGCAGAAAACCGACTTCATCGCCCTTATGCATGCCCGCTGTACCGATGGCGCGTCCATCCATCTCGATCACAAAATAGGCCAGCTGCTGTTCGGCAGAGGCGATGAGACGATCAAGGTTCTCCTGCGTCCTCTCTGGGTTTTCATGCGGCGGAGTCGACCAATAGCGCATGGCGCGCGCATCTCTGAAGATCGCGTGCAAGTCCATCAGGTCGCTTTGCCTCGCGGCCCGCAGGATCAGGCGTTTGGTTTTCAGGGTCATCAAAGAAAAGGGCCGCCCGAAGAAGGCAGCCCCAAGTTCTTAGCGCTTTTCGATGTCGACATAGTCGCGCTGCATTTCGCCCAGATAAAGCTGGCGGGGACGGCCGATTTTCAGCTGCGGATCGGCCAGCTGTTCAGACCACTGCGAAATCCAACCCACGGTGCGGGCCAGCGCAAAGATTGGCGTGAACATGGATGTTGGGAAACCCATCGCTTCAAGGATGATGCCGGAATAGAAATCGACGTTCGGGAACAGTTTCTTTTCGGCAAAATACGGATCGGCCAGTGCTTGTTTCTCAAGCTCTTTGGCGACCTGCAGGATCGGGTTGTTCTCAACACCCAGCAGATCAAGGACCTCATCGGCGCTTTCCTTCATCACGGTCGCGCGGGGATCAAAGTTCTTGTAAACGCGGTGGCCAAAGCCCATCAGGCGGTAGCTGTCGTTCTTATCCTTGGCGCGGGCGATGAATTCAGGGATACGGTCAACTGTGCCGATTTCCTTGAGCATCTCCAGGCAAGCCTGGTTCGCACCACCGTGGGCCGGGCCCCACAAGCATGCGATGCCAGCGGCAATACAGGCAAATGGGTTCGCCCCGGAAGACGATGCCAGACGCACCGTCGATGTCGATGCGTTTTGTTCGTGATCGGCGTGCAGTGTGAAAATACGGTCCATCGCACGGGATAGGATCGGGTTCACATTGTATTCTGCAGCAGGCACCGAGAAACACATATGCAGGAAGTTTGCCGCATAATCCAAATCATTGCGCGGATAGATGAAGGGCTGACCAATTGAGTATTTATAGGCCATCGCCGCAACCGTCGGCATCTTGGCGATCAGGCGGATCGTGGCAACCTCGCGCTGGTGCGGGTCGTTAATATCTGTTGAATCGTGATAGAAGGCAGACATCGCGCCCACAACACCCACCATCGTGGCCATCGGGTGCGCATCACGGCGGAACCCACGGAAGAAGTTGTGCATCTGCTCGTGGATCATCGTGTGGTTGGTCACGAGGGACTCAAATTTTTCAAGCTTTTCAGCCGAAGGCAGCTCACCATAAAGCAGCAGGTAACAGACCTCGAGGTAGTGTGATTTTGCGGCCAGCTGATCAATCGGATAGCCCCGGTGCAGCAAGACACCTTTGTCGCCATCAATGAACGTGATGGTGCTGTCGCAAGCAGCGGTCGAGGTAAACCCAGGATCATAGGTAAAGACATCCGCCTGCCCATAAAGCTTGCGAATATCAATCACGTCAGGTCCGCCGGTCGGGGAATGGACGGGCAGGTCGTAGGTTTTGCCTTTCAGCGTTAGCTTCGCGGTATCAGTATTATCGGCCATGAATTCATTCCCCTATCGGTCCTGCGCCGGGAGATGGCGCAGCGGCTGCAATCATTGGTGATGTCCGGTTAGCCGTTATTCGTAACGAATAGATTTCAGCCACTGGCGTCCTGCAGACGGGCGATGGTTTCATCCTGCCCCAGAACCAACATCATATCGAACATACTAGGCGATACCGCGCGTCCAGAGAGTGCCGCGCGCAATGGCCCGGCCAGCTTGCCTAGTTTCATGTCATGAGCTTCGGCAGTGGATGCGACGATCCCCTCTAGGATGTCTCGGGACCAGCTAGCATTTTGCAACTGCGGCGTCAATTCCATCAGTATACCACGGGATACATCTGTTAGATGATTTGCAGCTTTTTCTTCAATCTCCAGCGGCCGCTGTGCCAGAACAAACTGTGCTTTATCAATGAGTTCGGGGAAGGTCTTCGCGCGCTCTTTTAGGCAGTACATGGCTTTCACCATTCCGTCAGCCTCTGTGTCAGTCAGCGGGGTGGCCTCGGTTGCCGCAAGGAAACCCTGCAATTCGTGCAGCAGTGCAGCATCCTCTGAGGCGGCGATATGCTGTCCGCAGATGTTTTCGAGCTTTTTGAAGTCAAAACGGGCGGGTGATTTACCGATTCCGTCCAGATCGAACCACTCTTTGGCCTGTGCATCGCTGAAAAATTCGTCATCCCCATGGCTCCAGCCCAGACGGGTCAGATAGTTGCGCATACCGGCGGCCGGATAGCCCAAGGCCTGATATTCGGCGGCACCGGTTGCCCTATGGCGTTTGGACAGTTTCTTGCCATCAGGCCCAAAGATCAGCGGGATATGGGCCAAAGTTGGCTTGTCCCATCCCATGGCCTTGTAAATCATGTTCTGGCGAAATGCATTGGCCAAGTGATCATCGCCGCGGATCACATGGGTGACACCCATATCATGATCGTCCACCACAACAGCCAGCATATAGACGGGCGTGCCATCAGAGCGCAGCAGGATCATATCGTCCAGTTGGTCATTCGACCACGTCACATCGCCCTGCACCTTATCGTGCAAGGTCGTCTGGCCCTCGCGCGGGGCCTTGATGCGTATCACGTAGGGCGCGTCAGGATGATCAGCTTCTGCCACATCGCGCCAGGGTGAACGGAACAGTGTCGAGGTCTTCTCGGCCCGTGCTTTTTCGCGGAAAGCTTCAATCTCTTCCTGCGTGCTAAAGCACTTGTAAGCCGTACCTTTGGCCAGCAACTCATGCGCGACTGCGGCATGGCGTTCCGCATTGGCCGCTTGGCTCGAAGGCGCGCCATCCCAGTCAAGCCCGAGCCATGTCAGACCGTCCAAGATGGCTTGGCGGTTTTCATCTGTTGACCGCGCCTTATCGGTATCCTCAATCCGCAGCAGGAATTTGCCGCCCCTACCACGGGCATAAAGCCAGTTAAACAAGGCGGTGCGCGCGCCACCGATATGCAGGGCACCCGTGGGCGAAGGGGCGAAACGTGTGACGACAGACATGGGATATTAACCTTTCGCTAACCAGCTTTCCGGTAGGGTTCCGGCTTGGATGTGGGATACGAAACTGCGGGGTGAAGGACAAGTGCGCGCAGCTTTTGAAGACGCACTTCTGGCGCAACGCGGATCGCTGATCGGCTGGGTGCCCATCTTTTTGGGTATTGGGGTTGGCACCTATTTCAGCTTGGGGTCCGAGCCTGACATGCTGGTGACGGTCAGCCTGGGCCTTAGCGCAATGACTGCAATGATTTGCGCGCGATTGGTGTCTGCAGCCTTTGCCCCGTTGCTGGTTGCGGTCGCTTTGGTGCTGTCAGGGATCGGGGTTGCCAAATACCGGGTCACATCTGTTGACGCGCCGGTCCTGAATTTCCGCTACTACGGCCCGATTGAAGGCAGGGTGGTCAATATCGACCGATCGGCCAGCGATGCGGTGCGCCTGACCTTGGACCGTGTGGTACTGGCGCGCACCGCGCCGGCGCGCACGCCCGACCGGGTGCGGGTGTCGCTACATGGTGATCAGCCCTATCAGCGGTTCACACCTGGGGAAGTGCTGATCCTGACAGGGCATTTGTCGCCCCCGGCAGGGCCTGCCGAACCGGGGGGCTTTGATTTTCAAAGACATGCGTGGTTTTTGAAACTGGGCGCTGTCGGCTACACACGGACGCCCGTGTTAAAACTCAGCGTGCCGGAGGATCCCGATATCGCGATGCGGCTCTTTGCGATGCGGATGGCCATTTCCGGGGCCGTACAGCAGGCCATGCCGGGCGAGGCGGGGGCCTTTGCCGCCGCGATTATGACGGGTGATCGATCCGGCATCGGTCAGGAGACTTTGGCGGATTTGCGCAGTGCAAATCTAGCGCATCTGCTGGCGATTTCTGGCTTGCATATGGGGCTGCTGACCGGGTTCATCTTTGCCACCGTCCGCTATGGGCTTGCGCTGATACGCGGTGTTGCGTTGCGTTGGCCGACCAAGAAAATCGCAGCCATCGCCGCCTTGCTGGTGGGCGCGTTTTATCTGGCGCTATCGGGGGGCAGTGTCTCGACCGAGCGGGCCTATATCATGGTCGCCGTCATGTTCGTGGCGGTGCTGCTGGGGCGTAGGGCCTTGACGATCCGCGCCGTTGCCATGGCCGCGATCATCGTTTTGCTTTGGCAGCCTGAGGCCCTGGTCGGGCCGGGGTTTCAGATGTCATTTGCCGCAACAACCGCACTTGTGGCGGCCTTTGGCGCGCTTAGGCGGTTTGACCTGTCGGGCCTGCCGCGTTGGTCGCGCCCGATTTTGTCGGTTGTTTTGTCGTCTTTCATCGCAGGGCTTGCCACGGCACCTTTTGCAGCCGCACATTTCAATCAGATCGCGCATTACGGGCTGATTGCCAATGTCCTCAGCGTGCCACTGATGGGGGTGCTTGTCATGCCGGCAGCGGTGCTTGCCGTGTGTCTCGCACCCTTTGGCCTATGGGGCATCGGTCTGTGGTTGATGGAGCTTGGGTTGCGATGGATTCTCTTTGTCGCAAGCACCGTTTCGGCGCGTGAGGGTGCGCTTGGGCATATCTGGGCGCCAGAGTGGTATGTCTTGCCAATCTTATCCTTGGGGCTGCTGTGGATCGTGCTGGTCACAGGGCGGGCGAAGCCTGCTGGTCTTGGCCTCGCGGCATGTGCCGCTGTGCTTTGGGCGCAGACAGAACGACCT
>JBCAZI010000137.1:0-6197 GCA_038533095.1 Pseudomonadota bacterium | reverse complement strand
TTCCTGAAAAATTCTGGGCTGGGCTGGGTGACAGCGGAATACGGCATGCTGCCCCGCGCGACGAACACACGCATGCGCCGTGAGGCCAAGAATGGGCAATCCGGGCGCACGCAGGAAATTCAGCGCCTAATCGGTCGATCCTTGCGCGCCGGCGTGGACCGGGTGGCGCTGGGCGAGCGACAGATTGTTGTGGATTGCGATGTGATCCAAGCCGATGGCGGGACGCGTTGTGCGTCGATCACCGGCGGTTGGGTTGCATTGAAGCTGGCGGTGCAGAAGTTGATGAAAGCGGGCGATGTGATTTCTGATCCGCTAATTGATCCTGTCGCGGCGATTTCTTGCGGGATTTACGCAGGGCAAGAAGTGCTTGATCTGGATTATCCTGAGGATAGCGAAGCGGGTGTCGACGGAAATTTTGTGATGACCGGCGGGAAGCTGATCGAAATTCAGATGTCGGCAGAAGGGTCGACTTTTACGCGTGCGCAAATGGATGGGCTGGTTGATTTAGCGGAGAAAGGTGTCAGCGAGCTCACCGCGATCCAATTGGCGGCTGTCATCTGATGCGCCGGTTTGACGGCAAAGAGCTGATCATTGCGACCCATAATCAAGGGAAGCTGGAAGAAATCGCCGATCTTTTGCTGCCCTATGGTGTGTTCTTGACGTCAAACGCAGATCATGGGTTGCCCGAACCCGAAGAGACAGAGACTACCTTTGTTGGAAACGCCCGGATCAAAGCGCATGCAGCAGCGAAAGCTGTGGGTTTGCCTGCCTTGGCCGATGACAGCGGGATCGAGATTGACGGGCTGGGTGGGGCGCCGGGTGTTTATACTGCGGATTGGGCAGAAACACCCAATGGTCGCGATTTCAAGATGGCGATGGAGCGCAGTTGGGCAGAGTTAGAGTCTGTTTCTGCGCCTTTCCCGCGCACTGCCCGGTTTTGCTGCACCATGGTTTTGGCATGGCCGGATGGCCATGATGAAGTGTTTGCAGGCGTTATGCCCGGCCAGATTGTCTGGCCCATGCGGGGCGACCAGGGTCATGGCTATGATCCTATTTTTCAGCCCGACGGGTATGACATCACCTTTGGCGAGATGGATCGTTGGGAAAAGAATAAGATCAGTCACAGGGCAGATGCTTTTGCCAAGCTGATTGCGGGTTGTTTTGCCTGAAGACTGGGAAAACGGGGGTTTTGGCCTTTATATTCACTGGCCCTTTTGTCAGGCGAAATGCCCCTATTGCGATTTCAACAGCCATGTCGCAGCACATATTGATCAGAAAGCATGGGCCATGGCCTATCTGAGTGAGATTGCGCGGATCGGCGCTGAAACTGAAGGGCGGGTCCTGCGGTCGGTTTTCTTTGGTGGCGGCACACCCAGCCTGATGGACCCTGATGTCGTTGGTGCGATCCTGACCAAAATACGCGCCACCTGGCCCATTGCGAATGATATTGAGGTCACGCTGGAGGCGAATCCCACGTCTGTCGAGGCTGGTCGCTTTGCGGGGTATCAGGATGCGGGGGTGAACCGGGTGTCGATGGGTATTCAGGCGTTGAATGACGGCGATTTGAAAGCCTTGGGGCGTTTGCATACGGCAGCGGAGGCGATGCGGGCTTTTGATGTGGCACGTGATGTTTTTGATCGGGTGAGTTTTGACCTGATCTATGCACGACAGGGCCAAACTTTGGCCGCCTGGGAGGCGGAACTGAAACAGGCGCTGGGTTTGGCGGTGGATCATCTGTCGTTGTACCAGCTAACGATCGAGGATGGCACCGCATTTGGTGATCGCTATGCCGCGGGCAAGCTGCGCGATTTGCCGGATGATGATGCGGCAGCGGATATGTATGCTGTCACGCAGGATATCTGCGCAGGTGCCGGGTTTGACGCCTATGAGGTTTCGAACCATGCGCGCGCGGGGTGCGAGAGCATTCATAACAAGATCTATTGGAAATACGGAGACTACGCCGGGATCGGGCCGGGGGCGCATGGGCGTCTGACGCTGAACGGGCAGCGCTATGCAACTGAAGCGCCGCTCGCCCCGGCAGTTTGGCTGTCGCAGGTATCGAAGACGGGTAACGGTGAAGGTGTACGAGAGAGGTTATCGCCTGAAGATCAGTTCATTGAGTTTTTACTGATGGGGATGCGGTTGCACGAAGGTGTTGATCTGAGCCGGTTTCAGGACTGCATAAATGATAAATTCTATTTTAAAATCAATAGTTTAATTGATTTAGACTTGGTTCAGCGTGATGGTGATAATCTGCGTCTGACTGACAAAGGATATCCTATCCTTAATGCGGTCCTACGCGAAATGCTGGATGACTAGTTGCCGGATAGGGCGCGTAGCAAATCATCCAATTGCTCGAGCGATTTATAATTAATAACCATTTTGCCGCCTTCTGATCCTGCAGGATGGTCGATGGTAACTTTCATCGACAGCGTGGCAGAAAGCTCATTCTCGATCTGTACAGTATCAGCGTCCTTAGGGACAGGTGCGCCGGGCACGGAACGTTTCTTGATGGCAGGGCCTTTCTTGGCCAGCTTCTCTGTCTCACGCACAGAGAGGTTGCGCTGAATAACTTCGCGGGCACGGGCGATTGCTTGATCATGGCCGACAAGCGCACGCGCGTGGCCGGCAGAGAGTTGGCCACTGATGAGGTAGTTTTGCACTTCTTCGGGAAGGTTCAGCAAACGCAGCAGATTTGCAATGTGGCTGCGACTTTTCCCAAGGGCTGAGGCAAGCTTATCTTGTGTGTGACCAAATCGGTCCATCAACTGCTTGTAGCCAGCAGCCTCATCCACCGGGTTCAGATCAGCGCGTTGGATGTTTTCGATAATCGCGATTTCAAGGACTTCGGTATCGTCGTAGTCGCGCAACAGCACGGGAACGTCATGCAGCTTCGCCATTTGGGCGGCACGCCAGCGGCGTTCACCGGCAACGATTTCGTAGATATCCATATCGGCTGGGGACTGGCGCACGATAAGGGGCTGGATGATGCCCTTTTCAGCAATGGATGCAGCAAGCTCTTTCAGCGCGTCTTCGGCAAAGGTGCGGCGGGGCTGATCGGGGTTTGGTTGGACCTGTTCGATTGGCACCACAAGATCAGGTCGTTTTGGTGCGGCTTGTGGTGCATCCTCGGTAGCAACATCTGACATCAGGGCAGATAGACCGCGCCCCAGGCCGCGTGATTTCTTGGTAGTGCGTGCCATCTAGGCGGCCCTCTTTTTCTTTGTTTTTTCAATGAGTTCTTTCGCCAGCGCGCGGTAGGCGATGCTGCCCTTGGATGTGCTATCGTAGGTCAGGACGGGCACAGCAAAAGATGGTGCTTCGCTGAGCCTTACATTGCGCGGGATCACAGTTTTGAACACCATATCACCCATGTTTTCGCGCGCGTCATCCTCGACCTGCAAAGACAGGTTATTGCGGCTGTCATACATCGTCAGCGCGATGCCTTCGATACGCAATTCCGGATTTGCGGTTTGACGCACGTCACGCACGGTGAGGATCAATTGCGAGAGACCTTCAAGCGCAAAGAATTCGCTTTGCAATGGCACGATAATGGATTGGGCAGCCACCATCGCATTTACGGTCAAGATGTTCAGCGATGGTGGGCAGTCGATCAGGATATAGTCGAACTTGGACACCGCGGTGCCGCTCGACCGTAGAACATCGCGCAGCAAGAAACTGCGTTTGGTGTTATCGATCAGCTCAAGGTCGGCGGAGCTAAGATCGGTTGTTGCCGGGATGATCGACAGGCGATCAACGCTGGTATCTTGGACCGCCTCTGCAAGGGTAACATCACCCGAAAGCAGGTCATATGTTGTGGCTTCTCTTTGATCATACTCAATACCTAGACCGGTCGAAGCATTGCCTTGCGGATCGAGATCAATGAGAAGCACGCGTTTGTTTTGTTCGGCCAAAGCTGCGCCTAGATTGATCGTCGTTGTGGTTTTGCCAACGCCGCCCTTTTGGTTCGCAATTGCTATGATTTTCGGGTCATTGGCCACGCGCTTTTATCCTTTGGATCGCAAGTATTCGGGCGTCAGGATCAGTGATACTGGCGTAATCTTCAAGGTCAAACGACCAGTTCTTTTGCGCATCGGCGATTTCTTGGGCTGCCTGCCGGCCCTTATGAAAAAGGGCGATACCATCATCATTCAGATGACGTTGGGCAGATGGAAGCAAGGCAGATAGTGCAGTAAGTGCGCGTGCTGATACCACATCTGCTTCTTGCACAGGTGCGTTCTCAATACGGTCTGCAATCACAGCCGCTTCTAGACCACACTCCCGCACCGCAGTTCTAAGGAAGGTCGCCTTGCGTTGATCGCTTTCGATGAGAGTGAATTGCACCTGAGGTTGCTGGGTTTTTGCCAGAATGGCCATCACAATGCCCGGAAAGCCCCCGCCACTACCCATATCGACCCATTTTTCATAGGTTTTTGGCGCAAACCTGTACAGCTGCGCCGAATCAACAATGTGCCGGTCCCAAACAGATGCCACCGTACTGCGGGCAATCAGGTTTATCTTTGGGGTCCACTTTGTGACCAAGGCGCCAAAAGCCTGCAAATCTGCAATTGTTTCACGTGAAACATCTATCCCCGCGATGCTGTCTGGCATGGCTCTACGTTCCGGTCGCCCGTTGCTGCCTCTTCGTTGCAGCAATAATCAGCATGAGCGCAGCAGGCGTCATGCCTTCGATACGGCCCGCATGCGCAATGTTGGCAGGTCGCACAGCGGCAAGCTTGGCTGCGATCTCATTCGACAACCCTTTGACCAGGGAATAATCGAAATCTGCTGGGATCACTTGTTTCTCATCCCGCTCCATTGCCGCGATATCGCGCTCTTGCCGTGCGATATAATGCGCATAAAGAGCGTCTTTCTTTACCTGATCTTGTATGTCTGATGGAATCTCACCGATATCCTGATCCAAGGCAGCCAGATGTGTGAAATCAAAGTCTGACAATGCCAGCGCATCAAGCGCCGATCTGCGCGGGCCATCTGCGTTCAGCTTTACACCAATATCTGCAATCGCGCGCGCAGAAAGGCTGATTTCTGACAGTTTCTGCTTTGCCCGGTCAATACCATCCATCTTTTCACTGAAATGCGCCCAACGCTGATCACCGACACAACCCAGCTTTCGGCCTTGAGGCGTCAGGCGCTGGTCTGCATTGTCAGCGCGCAAAGACAAACGGAACTCTGCCCGTGATGTGAACATACGATAGGGCTCTGATACACCGCGCGTAATCAGATCATCCACCATCACACCGATATAGGACGTACGGCGGCTGAAAGTGAGGCTGTCACGCCCCTGTGCCTGTGCGGCGGCGTTCAGGCCCGCGACCAAACCTTGCGCCGCAGCCTCTTCATATCCAGTCGTCCCGTTGATTTGCCCCGCAAGGTAAAGCCCCGGTACATCCCTGAGCTCCAGCGTCGCTTGCAGCGCGCGGGGATCGACGTAATCATATTCAATTGCGTAACCCGGCTGCAAAATGACAGCATCTTCAAGGCCATAGATCGAATGGACATAAGCCTCTTGCACATCTTCAGGCAGCGATGTCGAAATCCCATTGGGATAGACCGTATGATCCTTTACCCCCTCAGGCTCCAAGAAGATTTGATGCGATGTCTTATCGGCAAATCGGACAACCTTATCTTCGATTGAGGGGCAATACCGCGGGCCGACCCCATCGATCTGGCCGCCATACATAGCGGATCGACCTAGGTTTTCACGAATGATATCATGTGTTTGCGCATTCGTATGTGTGATGCCGCAGTCGATTTGGGGGGCATAGACCCCTTTCGACAGAAACGAAAAAAGCACTGGGTCATGGTCACTTGGCTGCGTTTCCAACTTATCCCAGGCAATCGTGCGGCCATCCAGCCGTGGGGGCGTTCCCGTCTTAAGGCGCCCCAAAGGCAAAGAGAAGCTAACCAAACGCTCTGCCATCTTCACCGATGGATCATCACCCATACGGCCACCTGGCCTTGACACATCGCCGATATGGATGACACCCCGCAGGAATGTTCCCGTTGTCAGGATAACGCTTTGTGCTGTCAGCGCGCTACCATCGCGCATCTGAATGCCGGTCACCCGATCACCGGTCATCAACAAATCAACAGCTTCGCCCTCAATAATCGCCAGATTCTCAAGCATGCTCAGCTCTGCCTGCATCTGTTCACGATAGATTTGCCGATCTGACTGC
>JBCAZI010000136.1:0-6227 GCA_038533095.1 Pseudomonadota bacterium | reverse complement strand
CGACTATTTGAAATCAGGCGGTGCGATCGGGATTTTTCCGGGCGGCACGGTGTCCACCTCTGCCACGCCATTTTCCAAGCCGATGGACCCAAGTTGGCGCACCTTCACCGCCAAGATGATCGCTAAATCCGGCGCGACGGTCGTGCCGGTTTTCTTTGAAGGGCACAACAGCCGCTTGTTCCAATTGGCCAGCCATCTGCACAGCACCTTGCGCACCGGTATGTTCATTCGTGAATTCAAGGCCAAGATCAATAAACCTGTGCGCGTGGTCATCGGTGAACCGATTTCCGCTGATGCCTTGGCGGCCTTCAAAAAAGACCCCAAAGGATGCATGGATTTCCTGCGCAAAGCCACGTATGAGTTGAGCCCAAGCCCGGTGGATGCAAGCCACTTGGGCCATGAGTTTGAAGCGAAGTACAAGGTGCGCAATGGCAGTGGGCATATTCGATAGCGGGCTAGGGGGCCTCACGGTGTTGGACGCCGTGGCCAAACGCTTGCCTGATCTGCCGCTGGTCTACATGGGCGATAGCGCGCATGCGCCTTATGGGGTGCGCACGCCTGACGATATCTATGACCTGACGACGAAATCCACACAGCGGCTCTTCGATGCGGGCTGTGATCTGGTGATCCTGGCTTGCAACACCGCCTCAGCTGCCGCCCTGCGCCGGATGCAGGAAGGCTGGGTGCCTGAAGGTAAACGCGTGTTGGGTGTGTTCGTGCCATTGATCGAAGCACTGACCGAACGGCAATGGGGCGATAACTCGCCCCCGCGCGAGGTGGATGTGAAGCATGTAGCACTTTTTGCGACACCAGCGACTGTGTCCAGCCGGGCCTTTCAGCGCGAATTGGCGTTTCGCGCCATTGGCGTGGATGTTGAGGCGCAGGCCTGCGGTGGCGTAGTGGATGCCATTGAAGATGGCGATATGATTCTGGCTGAGGCTTTGGTGAATAGCCATGTGGATGCGCTGAAACGCAAGATGCCTGACCCGGACGCAGCCGTTCTGGGCTGCACCCATTACCCGCTGATGGCAGCTGAGTTTCAAAAAGCGCTTGGACCGGATGTGAAGGTATTCAGCCAAGCTGAATTGGTCGCTGAAAGCCTTGCCGATTATCTGGAACGGCGGCCCGAGATGGTGGGGCCTGGGACAACATCGGCGTTCTTGACCACCGGCGATCCTGCGCAGGTATCCAACCGCGCGACCCAGTTTTTGCGACGACAAATCAGTTTTGACGCCGCCTGACCCCATTACAAGACCATTCATCCCAAGGGATAAATCCTATGACCTATAACGTCGCCATTCTTGGCGCTTCTGGTTACACCGGCGCCGAACTCGTGCGCCTGATCGCAACACACCCCAGCCTGACCATCACAGGCCTGTCGGGCAATTCCAAAGCGGGCATGGCGATGGCCGATGTCTTCCCGCATCTGCGCCATCTGGATCTGCCTGTTCTGACAACGATTGACGAGATGGACTTGTCGGGCGTTGATCTGGTGTTCTGCGCCTTGCCGCATGCCACATCGCAAGCGGTGATCTCGCAACTGCCCAAAACGATGAAAATCATCGACCTTTCAGCCGATTTTCGGCTGCGCGACCCGGCTGACTACGAAAAATGGTACGGCAAGGGCCATGCCGCGACAGAGATGCAGGGCGAGGCTGTCTATGGCCTGACCGAGTTCTGCCGCGACCAGATCAAAGCCGCACGGCTGGTTGCTGGCACGGGCTGCAATGCGGCAACCGGCCAATATGCGCTGCGTCCGCTGATCGCGGCAGGTGTGATTGATCTCGATCAGATCATCATCGACCTGAAATGTGCAGTATCAGGCGCAGGACGCAGCCTGAAGGAGAACCTGTTGCACGCTGAATTGTCAGAAGGGGCGCATGGCTATGCTGTTGGTGGCACGCACCGGCACTTGGGAGAGTTCGATCAGGAATTCAGCGCCATTGCTGGCCGCCCCGTCCATGTGCAGTTCACACCGCATTTGATTCCCGCCAACCGCGGCATTTTGGCGACGACCTATGTGCAGGGTGATCCGACGACTATATATGATACGTTAAAGGCCGCTTATGCGGATGAGCCGTTCATAGAGGTGCTGCCGATGGGACAACATCCATCGATCAAACATATCCGGGCGTCGAACTTCTGCCATATCGGTGTGGTGGCTGACCGTGTGCCGGGCCGGGTCATTGTGATTGCCGCTTTGGACAATCTGACCAAAGGGTCGTCCGGGCAGGCGCTGCAGAACGCCAACCTGATGCTGGGTCTGGCCGAGACAGAAGGGCTGATGCTGGCCCCGGTGTTCCCATGACGGGCGGTTTGAAAAGCCTTAAGAAACGCCGTCGCATTCAGGTGATTGGCATCGCGGGGGTCAGCATTGCGCTGGTCCTGGTGCTCTTGTGGTTTCTGCCGGATGACAGTTTCCAGTTCTTCCGCTCGCCTTCGGAAGTGGCTGAAGCGCCACCACCACCGAATGAGCGTTTCCGCATTGGCGGGCTGGTCGCCGAAGGGTCAATCGTGCGCGGTCAGGGTGAGCAGGTCAGCTTTTCTGTCACTGACGGTGGCGCGGTGATCCCCGTGGTTTATACAGGCATTCTGCCGGATTTGTTTGCCGAAGGTGAAGGCATGGTTGCACAAGGAAATTACATCAATGGTCGCTTTGAAGCCATTGAAATCCTTGCCAAACATGACGAAACCTATATGCCATCCGAAGTGATTGATGCCCTTAAGGAACAAGGCACTTATGTCGATCCGAACGGTGCTGTCGCCACCAATTAACCTTTAGATCACAATCTTTGTCCCAACCTTATGGAAGGGGCAAAGATGCACAGCGTTACCCAAATAGCCCAAGAAATTGTCGCCCGCGAAGGCGGCTATGTGAACGACCCCGATGATCCCGGTGGGGCGACGAACTATGGTGTGACAATCCACACGATGCGCCGTCTGGGGCTGGACCTGACCAAAGACGGGGTGGTGGATGAAGATGACGTACGGGTTTTAACCCGTGCGCACGCGATTTCAATCTTTATTGAACATTACTTTCGGGGTCCCCGGATTGATCTTTTGCCTGCAGCTTTGCATGCGACGGTGTTTGATATGTATGTCAATGCCGGGGCCAATGCGGTGAAGATCCTGCAACGGTTGCTGGTCGAGATGCGGATCGACGTTGATGTTGATGGCGTCATCGGGCCGCAGACCATCGCCGCAACCAAACAGGCCATGGCTGCCGCGCCCGATCATCTGGTCGACGCATATGGGATCGCGCGGCGCAATTATTACTATGATCTGGCCGATCGTCGCCCGGCCAGCCGCAAATATGCGCGCCGGCGCGATGGCGGCAAAGGTGGCTGGATTAAACGGGCCGAGGCATTCATCTCGACCCGCTATCACCTGACAGAAGCGCAGCACAAAACACGGGTGTCGCAATGGGTATGATGACAGGGGTTATGGGGTTCCTCTTTGGGGATGGGCGCAATGTCGTGACCGAAACGGTCGAGGTTTTTCGTGAAAATGCAGAGAACGGCGCGGTGCGCGCGGCCTCGGCCCGATCAGACAGCCTCGCGCAATTCGCGGCAGAGTTCATACACCCCAATCGCGGCGCATTTGACCGGGTTGTTGACGGGCTCAACCGTCTGCCGCGCCCCGCATTGGCCTTGGGGACGATCTGGTTGTTCGTCATGGCGATGCAGCGGCCCGAGAAATTCGCGCGCGGCATGGAAGGGCTGGCATTGGTGCCAGAGCCGCTGTGGTGGTTGATGGGCGCGATTGTCAGCTTTTATTTTGGTGCGCGCCATCAGGTCAAAGCGCAGGAATTTCAACGCTCTCTCGCGATGAGTTTTGCGGCAAACCAACTGACGCTGAAAGAGGAAACGACCCCCGCCAGCAACGCGGCCCTGCAAGATTGGCAGGCCAAAGATGCAAACTGAAGGACGCGAGCAATTGGAACGCCGTATCATCGCGCTGGAAATGCGAAATGCGGTGGATGACGTGCATCGGGCCAATGTGGCCATGCGGTTAAGCGCGATTGAGGACACGTTGAAGTGGCTGGTCCGTCTGGTGATCGGCGGTCTTCTGATGGCCGGTGTGACCTACGCGATGCAGGGTGGTTTGGCGATCTAGGGTCAGGACCCATTCCTCCTAAACCGTCAGCGGCGTTTTCACGAAATGTCAGTGGTTTGCGCGGCGCCGGCCATAGTTGTTCTACGGGCAAGCGGCGCACGCCGTTGAGATGAAGTGAAAACGTCGCCCTTCGGGTTTGACGGATTGCCCCCGTGGACTTCGTTGCAAAGCCTTGAAATAGCACTACTATTCTTGCGGCTCTGCGCCTCGCCACGGGGGCAATCTGTCAAACTGACGGTATAGGAGGAATGGGTCCTGACCCTAAGGCTGCGCCAAAATGTACCGCAGATGTGAGCGGTCGGGGATGTTGCCGCGGCAGCGAATGCGCTATGTCCCTCCTCATGTTGATAGAACTTGGACATTTCGCTTTGATTCTGGCTTTTGGCATTGCCATCATCCAGATGATCGTGCCGATGGTGGGTGCGCACCGCGGTAATGCAGGCTGGATGGCCATGGCCGAACCCGCGGCGACGGCACAGTTTCTGTTGACCGCCTTTTCTTTTGCGGTGCTGACATGGGCCTTTGTGACCTCTGACTTCTCGCTGCAATTGGTATATCAAAATTCCCACACCGACAAACCGATAATCTATAAGATCACGGGCGTCTGGGGGAACCACGAAGGCTCTATGCTGCTGTGGATGGTGATCCTGACGCTGTTTGGGGCCTGTGCGGCGTGGTTTGGTGATGGGTTGCCCGCGCGTTTGCGGGCGCGTGTGCTGTCGGTGCAGGCGTCGATTGCGGTGGCTTTCTTTGCTTTTGTTCTGTTCACATCCAATCCTTTTTTGCGTCTTGAGGTGCCGCCACTGAATGGCCGCGACCTGAACCCGCTGCTGCAAGACCCAGGTTTGGCGTTCCATCCACCATTCCTCTACTTAGGCTATGTCGGCCTCAGCATGTCGTTCTCATTCGCCATCGCCGCCTTGATCGAGGGCCGGGTTGATGCTGCTTGGGGCCGCTGGGTGCGGCCTTGGACCCTGGCGGCCTGGATGTTCCTGACGGTCGGGATCGCGCTAGGGTCCTGGTGGGCTTATTATGAGCTGGGCTGGGGCGGTTTCTGGTTCTGGGATCCGGTTGAAAATGCCTCCTTCATGCCCTGGTTGATCGCGGCGGCCCTGTTGCACTCTGCTATCGTGGTTGAGAAGCGCGAGGCGCTGAAAAGCTGGACGATCTTGTTGGCGATCATGGCCTTCGGGTTCTCGCTGTTGGGCGCGTTCATTGTCCGCTCCGGTGTGCTCACGTCCGTGCATGCTTTCGCCAATGATCCCGAACGCGGGATGTTGATCCTGATCATCCTCGCGATTTTCCTCGGTGGTGCGCTGACGTTGTTTGCGGTCCGCGCGGGGGCCATGGAGTCGAAAGGGGTGTTCTCGACTGTCAGCCGTGAGAGCGCGCTGATTCTTAATAATATCTTGCTGTCGGTTAGCTGTTTCGTTGTCTTTATTGGTACGATGTGGCCTCTCGTCTCGGAGATATTGTTCGATCGTACACTGTCTGTCGGCCCACCATTCTTTGATGCGGCCTTCACTCCCTTTATGGTGGCTTTGGCGATTGCGCTGCCTTTAGGGTCAATTCTCGCGTGGAAGCGGGGGACCTTGGGCCGGGCCTCGAAATCACTTGTCGGCTGGCTGGTGTTGTCCATTGCGATGGCCGGCTTGGCCTATGCCATCCAAAGCGGCAATTCCGCCCTTGGCCCTATTGGTGTGGCCTTGGGTGTCTGGGTGGTTGGCGGTGCCATTGCAGACCTTTGGATGCGCAGCGGGCGCGATACGTTAACAGACCGCCTGCGCCGTATGACCCGACTGCCACGGGCCGATTGGGGCAAATCCATCGCACATATCGGGATGGGTGTGACGATCTTTGGGATCGCTGCCATGCTGGCGTGGGAGAAAGAAGATATCCGCGTAGCCCAGATTGGCGATACCTGGGAGGTCGGGCAATTTGAATTCCGCCTTGATGGCGTCAATCAAGGACAAGGACCGAACTATCTGACGACAATGGCCGATATATCGGTCTGGCGCGGGGACCGGCAGATCGGTGACCTACACCCTGAAAAGCGGTTCTATCAGGTAGCGAATATGCCCACCACAGAGGCTGCAATCATCAACGGTGTG
>JBCAZI010000135.1:0-6240 GCA_038533095.1 Pseudomonadota bacterium | reverse complement strand
CCACCAGCATAGAAACCGGTCCAATCCGTGCCAACTGCCACTGGGGCCGGTGCAACAGGAACAGGCGCTGGTGCAGGTGCCGCAATAGGCTCTGAGATACCGCCAGCTGACGCCATGCCCGTGGCCAATGCCAAAGGTGCGGCCAACATGCTCGTGCGGGCGATTTTAAATGTCGTTTTCATTTTTCTTCTCCGTTAATCCGGTTGTCGTGTGCGCTACAAGTGACATCGATTGCCGCATGTTCAACGGGTCTCACGCTGCCGTGAATCTGATCGGCAACTTCGAGCGGAGTAACCTTGAAAACATCGGCCAATCGTTGCTTACGATTGACATAATTTCATCAAATCGGCGTGATTGTGCACGGATCGGCGGGTTTTGGCCCTGATTTCAGAGAATTTATCCCGCGGTCTTGAAAGCAGAGGCGATGCGCCCGCCGGTCATTGGATGGGGAACACCGGTGGTTTGCGGGCTGGAAATCGGCAGCCCGCTTTGCACCCGGACAGCAAGATAGGAAAAGGCCTGCGCCTCAAGCATATCCCCATCAAGGCCCACGGCCTCAACCGGGGCCACGTCGCAGGAAAGCCTAGCAGCCAGACCCGCCATCAGCGTGTTATTGTGCCGCCCTCCCCCTGTCACCAGCAGCTGTTTTGGCATTGTGGGGCATAGCGCGCAGCCCGCAGCGACCGTTTCCACCACGGCCTGCGCCAATGTCGCAAGTGCATCTGCGTCTGAAAGTGATGTGACAGCCTGCGCCATGTCGTCAAATGCATCGCGGTCCAGCGACTTTGGTGCGGGCTGGGCGAAGTAAGGATGCACTAGGAATGCTGATAGGGTCGCGTCATCTGCCTGACCCTGTGCCGCGATCTGGCCGCCTGCATCATAGCTTTCATTGCGCCGCTTGCGCATCAGATCATTCATCGGCGCATTCGCAGGCCCCGTATCAAAGGCCAGCAAGGCACCGGGATCAGCCGGATCATCGCATGACGGGTCCACCCAGGTGATATTGCCCACGCCACCAAGGTTGAGAAAGGCAATGGGTGCTGCCGCCTTTATCCATTTCGCCAAGGCAAAATGATAAAATGGGGCCAGCGGTGCGCCCTGCCCGCCTGCGGCCACATCATCCGAACGAAAGTCCCATGCGACCGGATAGCCCAGCACCTGTGCCAGCCTGTCACCGTCACCGCATTGATGGGTGCCGCGCCCCCCCGGATCATGGGCCAAAGTCTGACCATGAAATCCGGCAATATCGACATTCCGAAAAGGCTGCATCAGCGCGATATGCGCATCTTCGACAATCTTTGCCGCTTGCGCGCAGTCCGCGTCCTGCCAGCGACCCAAATGCGCCTTTAGTGCCGCCTGTTCTTGCGCCGAATAGGCCCGATAGGCGGATGGCCCAAAACCATGAATGCGCACCCCATCCGTTTTCAGTACAGCCGCATCCACACCATCCAACGATGTCCCCGACATCGTGCCCAAAGCTGTCACTACACCTGCCTGCAACATCCGCTTTCCCTAAGGCTTTGTCCTGACTATAGAGTGCACCGAGAGACACGCAGGAACAAGCCAATGACCTACCACCCCAAATCCGATTTCATGAATGTCATGATGACGCGCGGCTTTCTGGCCGACTGCACGGATTATCAGGGGCTGGATGAGGCGCTAAGCAACGGGGTAACGCCGGCCTATATCGGTTTTGATGCGACGGCCAAATCGCTGCACGTCGGATCGCTGATCCAAATCATGATGCTGCGCTGGCTGCAAAAGACCGGGCACAAGCCGATCACCTTGATGGGGGGCGGCACGACAAAAGTGGGCGATCCCTCTTTCCGTGCTGACGAGCGCCCCCTGCTGGGGCCCGATCAGATCGACGACAATATTGCCGGGATCAAGCAGGTGTTTAGCGCATACCTATCCTATGGGGATGCGCCGACCGATGCGCTGATGATCAACAACGCCGAATGGCTGGACGGGTTGAACTACCTCGATTTCCTGCGCGACATCGGACGGCATTTTTCGATTAACCGGATGCTGTCGTTTGAAAGCGTGAAATCGCGGCTCGACCGCGAACAATCGCTGTCCTTCCTTGAGTTCAACTACATGATCCTACAGGCCTATGATTTCCTAGAGCTGAACCGCCGTTACGGCTGTCTGTTGCAGATGGGCGGATCGGATCAGTGGGGCAACATCGTCAACGGCATCGACCTAACGCGCCGCGTTTTGGATCAGGAGATTTACGGACTGACCTCGCCTTTGCTGACCACCAGCGACGGCAAAAAGATGGGCAAATCGCAGGCCGGTGCGGTTTGGCTGAACGCTGATATGTGCAGCCCGTATGAATTCTGGCAATTCTGGCGGAACACGACGGATGCCGACACTGGCCGTTTCCTGAAGCTGTATACAGAGCTGCCGATTGAAGAATGCGAACGCTTAGGCGCATTAGAAGGGTCCGAGATCAACGCGGCCAAGATCATTCTGGCCAATGAGGTCACAACGCTTTTGCATGGGGCAGAGGCCGCCCAAGCGGCCGAGGCCACCGCGCGCGAAGTGTTTGAAAAAGGGGGTGTTGGGGACGATCTGCCCACCCTGACACTCAGCGCAGATGATGTCGGCGATGGTGTTTCCATCGTGCAGTTGATCGTGAAATCAGGTCTGGCCAAGTCAGGCAAAGAGGCCAAGCGCCTGATTGCCGAGAATGGGGCAAAGCTGAACGATGCACCGCTGACAGAGGCGGGCATGATGATTGACGCCGCAGCACTCACCACGCCAATCAAGCTTAGCGCGGGCAAAAAGCGGCACGCTTTGGTCCAGCTGGGCTAAAGCAGTAGCAGGTCCACAAACAGGATCGTCACGGCCACCGGAAAGGTCATAATCGTGGCAATCAATGCGGCACCTAAAAGCGTGGGTCGGGGTGCCGGGGCGCTGACCCCGGAAACGGTTTTCTTGTTCTTTTTCATGGCCCCATTAACGCGCATTTAGGTTTCAAATGACTTAAGGGGGCGATGAAATCTGATGTCCCCCTGCCCTTGCAACAGCATCCTTTGTTTGCAGCCGCACTTGGGCGTCTGGGGCGGCAGGTGGATATGATAGACGTGGCCGGTGCCGCCCCTGTTTTGACCGTCAGCCAATTCGGGCAACGCATGACATCACGCGGGCCAGTTTGGCATGGGGAAGCGCCAGAGGATGCCTTGCACCCCGCTGGCCTGCGCATGATCAATGCAGAGGCCCCGCAGGATCACGCATTGCGTGCCGCCGGTTTTCGGCGGGTGATGACAAATGCGCATGTGGCGGAACTGGACTTGACCCAAACCACAGGTCACCGCCTGCGCGCGATGAAGCCAAAATGGCGCAATGCTTGGCGTGCGGCCCAATCAGCACCGCTGTTTCTGGCCGAGCAGCGGTACAACATTAACACCCATGCATGGCTGTTGCAGGCCGATTTGGCCCAGCAAAAGACCAAAGGGTTTCGCGGCTTGCCGCATGATCTGATCAACGCCTATGCCGCCGAAAGCCCCCGGTCCGTCCGCGTGTTGATCGCCTATGAAGGGGACGCGCCTGTCGCAGGTATACTGTTTCTACTACATGCGCCCGTCGTGACCTATCACATCGGCTGGACCAACGCGCGCGGGCGGGTGCTGTCGGCCCATCATGTCATGATCATGCAGGCCGCTGATCATTTCGCGGAACGTGGCTTTGACAGGCTAGACCTCGGTCTGGTTGATACCGAAACAGCCCCCGGCCTCGCCCGGTTCAAAATCGGCACTGGCGCGCGCGTACGGCCCTTGGGTGGGACCTGGTTGCGCCTGCCGGGGTGCTAATGCAAGCTGTGGTCTATGACCCAATACCTTGTCTATGACGTCTTCACCGACACGCCCTTTGGCGGCAACCAATTGGCCGTCTTTCCCGATGCATCCGGCATTCCCGAGGATCAGTTGCAACTCATCGCGCGCGAATTCAACTTTTCCGAAGTGACATTCGTCTATCCACCTGCTGACCCCGGCCATACGGCCAAGGTCCGCATCTTTACACCGACCATGGAAATCCCCTTCGCCGGGCACCCTACAATTGGCACGGCCATCGCCCTGCGTGATCAAGGGCACAGCGGCGCGATGATACTTGAGCTTGGCGTCGGGCCGATCCAATGCGATTTTGCCGATGGGCAAGCTGCCTTTACGATTGCCGCACCCTTTGAACGGCTGGCGTTCCCCGAACCAGATTTGGTCGCCGCTGCCTTGGGCCTGCCCACAGATGCCATCCAGACAGATACCCATGCGCCTGTTCACGGCAGCGTCGGACTCCCTTTCGTCTTGGTAGAGCTGACAGATAAGGCCCAGCTGAGCGCCTGTACCCCATCGCTGGATCACATCAGGCAAGGCGCCGCGCGGTATCCTGCGGGATTGGATTTTGCGATCTTTGCCTATGTCCGCAATGGCCAGCAGATTGATGCGCGCATGTTCGCCCCACTGGATAACATCCCCGAAGATCCCGCCACGGGCAGCGCATCCGCCGCTTTGGCCGCATTACTGACTGAAGAATTGGCGCAGGACCTGCATTTGAACATCCTGCAGGGTGAAGCGATGGGGCGCCCCTCATACATCACCGCCACAACCCGGCACGCAAATCCTGTACCGGTCACCATCAGTGGTCAGGCAGTACGGGTGATGGAAGGCAAACTCTTGATTTGACCCACTGGAAACCCGCCGCCTGCCCCGCTATTACCAAAAGTAAGAACGCAAGAGGCCGCAATGACAACAACCATTCTGGAACGCTGCGAGGCGAACGGGCTGCGGATGACAGACCAGCGGCGCGTCATTGCGGGCGTTTTGCAGGCGGCTGACGATCATCCAGATGTCGAAGAGTTGTATAACCGCTCCGCCGCGGTCGATCCGAAGATTTCATTGGCCACCGTCTATCGCACCGTCAAATTATTTGAAGAAACCGGTATTCTTGAAAAACACGAGTTCGGTGATGGGCGCGCGCGGTATGAGGCGGCGGACCGTGACCACCATGATCACCTGATCGACGTACATTCCGGCGAGGTGATCGAATTTGTCGACCCCGAAATTGAGGCCCTGCAAGAACGGATAGCGGCCAAGCTGGGGTACCGTTTGATGGGCCACCGGTTAGAGCTTTATGCGGTGCCTTTGACCGACAAGGACGACTAGCTTGGATAATATCCGCGGCGCGGCCTTTATGGTCTTTGCGATGTTCTGCTTTGCGGTGGAAGACGCGCTGATCAAAGCGCTGGCCGGGGCCATTCCTGCGGGGCAAGTCCTTGGCATCATCTGCTTTGGCGGGTTTGCGGCCTTTCTGGTCTGGTCCGCCATGCGAGGTGAACCGCTTTGGCAGCCCGCCTATTTGAACCCCAAGGTCATCGTGCGCAGCCTTTGCGAGGTGATCGGGTCATGCTTTTTCGTCTCTGCCCTCGCGCTGATCCCACTAACGACCGCATCCGCAGTGATCCAGGCCACACCATTGGTCGTGGCCATGGGGGCCGCACTGTTTCTGGGTCAAAGCATCGGCTGGCGTCGCTGGATCGCGATTATCGTAGGATTTATCGGCGTTTTGATCATCATCCGCCCCGGGATGGATGGCTTTGTACCCGCGACTTTGCTTGCGGTGGGCGGCATGCTGGGCCTTGCCGCCCGCGACCTGATCACCCGCAGCCTGACGGTTGACCTGACCGGGCCGCAACTAGGCATTCATGCTTTTGGCATGGTCACACCTGCTGCATTTTTGCTGGTGATCTTGCAAGGCCAGTCTTTTGTTGTGCCGACCGCACCGCAATGGGCGCTACTGGGTGCCGGGGTCGGCATCGGGATGCTGGCCTATCTAGCGATCATCACGGCCACGCGCGGCGGTAACGCCGGGATCATCTCATCCTTTCGCTATAGCCGTATGGTTTTCGCGCTGATTGTCGGCTACATCGCATTCACCGAAATCCCTGATGCGGCCACCCTGATTGGGGCGGCTATTGTCATTGCCTCTGGCATCTTTACCCTCTGGCGCGAGGCACGTTTGCGCCGCGCTTCCCTTACGGAAAATCCCGCGCTATAGAGGCGCCGATACCGCTAACATATTGCTTAAGGAGCATCCCCATGAGCACGATCATCGACATCCACGCCCGCGAAATTCTTGACAGCCGCGGCAACCCAACGGTCGAGGTCGACGTGATCTTGGACGATGGCACAATGGGACCAGCAGCGTGCGGTTTTGATATTGGTCATCGAATGCCAGTTCGAC
>JBCAZI010000134.1:0-6269 GCA_038533095.1 Pseudomonadota bacterium | reverse complement strand
GATGTCGAATTCGCTGGATGCCGTGGCAGACCGCGATTTCGCGCTGGAGTTTCTGGCGTCGGCCAGCATTTGCGCGATGCATCTGTCCCGCTTGGCTGAGGAATTGGTGATCTGGTCCTCGGCCCAATTCCGTTTCGTGAAGATGTCGGACAAATGGTCCACCGGGTCATCCATCATGCCGCAAAAGCGCAACCCGGACGCGGCCGAGCTGATCCGCGCCAAGATTGGCCGGATCTTCGGGGCAAATGTCGCGTTGATGACCGTGATGAAGGGGCTGCCGCTGACCTATTCCAAGGACATGCAGGAAGATAAGGAGCAGACCTTTGATGCCGCCGATAACCTGATGCTGGCCTTGGCGGCGATGACGGGAATGGTGGCGGATATGACGGCCCAGCGTGACAACCTGAAGGCCGCAGCGTCAAGCGGGTTTTCGACGGCAACAGATCTGGCCGATTGGCTGGTGCGCGAACTTGGGCTACCTTTCCGGGAGGCGCATCATGTGACCGGGTCTTTGGTGGCGATGGCAGAGGGCAAACATTGCGACCTGCCTGATCTGTCGCTGGACGATATGCAATCGGTTCACGCAGACATCCGTGCGGATGTTTTTGATGTGCTGGGGGTTGAAAATTCGGTCGCGTCTCGCACCAGTTTTGGGGGGACCGCACCGTCACAAGTCCGCGCCCAGGTGGCGCATTGGAAAGAGGTTTTGAAATGAAAAAAGCTGTTTTGATTTTGACTGTCGCCGCTTTTGCCGGATGTGGCGCAGATGGCGCACCGTTTACCCCTAACGCAAACGTCGGCCTAAGCGTGGGAAGCAATGGCGTCAGCACAAACACCAGCGTGGGTGCGTCGAATGGCACTGTATCTGTCGGGGTCGGCTTTTGATGCGCAATGTCTACCTGTTGCTGGCCGTTTGGGGCACGATCCATCCGATGTATTACTTCATCAGTTGGTTTCAGGCCGAAGGTTGGGACATCATGGCGATGGTTGATGCCTGGCATGTGAATGCCGCAACCAGCGGGTTGGTCTGGGATCTGACGATTGCGGCGGTCAGCCTGACAATCTGGATCTTGGTCGAGGCGATCAAGAACCGCAATTGGCTGAGCCTGCTGGCCATCCCCGCAACCTATTGCATCGGCGTCAGCTGTGGCTTGCCACTTTACCTCTATCTGCGCAGCCGCGTGATGTATCTGCCCGAAGTGGGTGTTGTCCGCGTCTAAATCAGGGTTGGTCTTTGCCGCCGATCTGCTATGTCCAAGCTTGGTTTTGGACAAGGATCACCCACTTGGATCATTTTCTTTATCGTGACGGCGCGCTTTATGCTGAGGACGTCCCTGTGGCTGAGATTGCGGCTGCGGTGGGTACCCCGTTCTATGTCTATTCAACGGCGACCCTGAAACGTCACTTTTCCTTGTTTGATGAAGCTTTGGCTTGGGGCGACCACCTTGTGTGTTTCGCAATGAAATCCCTGTCAAACCAAGCGGTGATCAAGCTGTTGGGCGATGCTGGTGCGGGCATGGATGTCGTCTCGGCCGGGGAATACCTGCGCGCCAAGGCCGCGGGAGTGCCGGGCGACCGCATTGTGTTTTCCGGTGTGGGTAAAACGGCCGACGAAATGCGCATCGCGATTGAGGGCGGCATTCGTCAGTTCAACGTCGAGAGCGAGCCTGAGATGATTGTGCTGGACCGCGTGGCGCAATCCTTGGGGGCTGTTGTACCAATCACAATCAGGGTGAACCCCGATGTGGATGCCAAGACCCACGCCAAGATTGCGACTGGCAAGTCCGAGAACAAATTTGGCATTCCGATCAGCCGCGCGCGCGAGGTTTACGCGATGGCAGGCGCGATGCCGGGCCTGAAGGTTGTGGGCATCGACGTGCATATCGGATCGCAACTGACCGAGCTTGCCCCGTTTGAAGCCGCTTACAAAAAGGTTGCCGAGCTGACTGAACAGCTGCTTGCGGATGGTCATGAGATCAAGCGGCTCGATCTAGGTGGCGGTCTGGGGATTCCCTATGCCCGCTCAAATGAGGCGCCACCATTGCCAACTGATTATGGCGCGCTGATCCAGCGGACCGTCGGCCATTTGGGCTGCGAGATTGAGATTGAACCGGGCCGGTTGATATCGGGCAATGCCGGGTTGATGGTGTCCAAGGTCATTTACGTGAAATCGGGCGAGGATCGCGAATTCCTCATCCTTGATGGCGCAATGAACGATCTGATCCGTCCAGCCATGTATGAGGCTTGGCACGACATTGTGCCAGTGATCGAACCAGCGCCGGGGGCGGAACCCGCCAAATATGATATCGTCGGCCCCGTTTGCGAAAGTGGTGATACATTCGCAAAAGGGCGCGAAATGCCGAAAGTTGCGGCAGATGACCTTGTCGCCTTCCGCTCTGCGGGCGCATATGGCGCTGTGATGTCGTCCGAATATAATTCGCGGCCTATGATCCCCGAGGTACTGGTAGATGGCGATCAATTTGCAGTTATCCGCCCACGCCCTACCTATGAAGAGATGATCGCACGCGATAGGGTACCTGCGTGGTTAGAATGATCTAATACCACCGCGCGCCGCGCAAAGCTGGGAGAGGCCCGCTGAAAAACAGCCAAGATCCAATGCGCCATTTGCGTTTTCCTGTTGCGGCCACGCGCGCTGGCATGGTGGCCGAACAGCTTGTGCGCGGGTTCTGGCCCTTTTGGACGGTCTGTTTTCTGATCCTTGCCCCTTTGATGATGGGCTGGCAGGACTTTCTGCCGCTAGAGGTGTTCTGGGGCGGTTCTGTCATCGCGATCCTTGCGTTTCTGGCGACCCTTATTTGGGGCATTCGCCGTTTTCGCATGCCCAGCCCAGCCGAAGCATTGGAACGTGTTGATGCTGCACTGCCCGGCCGTCCGATTGCCGCCGTGGCCGATACCCAGGCAATTGGCAGCGGCGATGCCGCATCAGAGGCCGTGTGGAAAGCACATATGGCCCGCATGGCCGAACGCACGAAAGACGCGCGCCCGGTTGAACCTGATTTGCGTGTTTCAGACCGCGACCCTTTTGGTTTGCGCTTTATAGCGCTGTTGTTCTTTGTTGCGGCATTGCTGTTTGGATCGCTGTTTCGGGTTACATCCGTGGGTGACATTGTCACAGGTGGCGAACAAACGCTGGCCACAGGTCCTGTCTGGGAAGGTTGGATTGAGCCACCGGCCTATACGGGCAAACCGTCGATCTACCTCAATGACATCCCCGCAGGTCCCTTGCGCGTCCCCGAAGGCAGCCAGGTGACCTTGCGCCTTTATGGCGAAGTCGGTGCCTTGACCGTGGCCGAAACCGTATCGGGGCGCGTGGGCGAGGTCGGTTCCGCCTCTGAGGCGCAGCAGCAATTCGACATCACCCAATCCGGGACACTCACGATTGATGGGGACAATGGCACCTCTTGGGACGTGACCGCGGTTGCAGATGCCATTCCAGAGGTGGAATTGACCGGGCCAATTGAATCGGATGCGATGGGCGAGCTGTCACAACCCTTTAGTGCCTATGATGACTATGGGGTGGAATTTGGGACAGCAACAATCACGCTTGATCTGACACGGGTTGAACGCCTTCATGGCCTGACGATTGATCCTGACCCGATGGACCCTTTGGTGCTGGATTTGCCGATGCCTTTCACGGGTGATCGCACACAGTTTGATGAATTTCTGGTCGATAACCTGAGCGAGCATCCTTTGGCAAATATGCCCGTGACCTTGCAATTCAGCGTTATTGACGCCGCCGAGCAGACGGGTGAAACGCCAGCCGAGCCGATGATCCTGCCCGGACGGCGGTTCTTTCAGCCTTTTGCGCGTGCGGTAATCGAACAGCGCCGCGACTTGATGTGGTCCAAGGCCAATGCGCCGCGTGTGAACCAGATTCTGCGTGCCGTGTCGCACCGTCCTGAGGGGTTATTTTCAAACGAAACGACGTACCTGCGGCTACGCACTATCATCCGCCGGTTAGACAATTTCAAAGATGTGGGCCTGACCGATGAGGTGCAGGACGAGATTGTTCAGGCGCTTTGGGATCTTGCTATTCAGTTGGAAGATGGCCGTCTGGCTGACGCCCGCGAACGCCTGCGCCGCGCGCAGGAACGGCTGGCGGAGGCGATGCGCAATGGTGCCTCGGACGAGGAAATCGCCGAGTTGATGCAAGAGTTGCGCGAAGCTACAGATGACTATCTGCGCATGCTGGCTGAAGAGGCCGAACCCAGTGACGGCACTGATCAGGCTGATAGCGGCCAACAGGGCGGTGAAATGGGCATGGATGAGCTGCAAGCGCTGATGGATCGCATCCAAGAGTTGATGGAAGAAGGCCGCATGGCCGAGGCGCAGGAACTGATGGAACAGCTGAACCAGCTGATGGAGAACCTGCGCGTGACCCAAGGCGAAGGGGGCGACGGCCCCCCATCACCGGGCGAACAGTCGATGCAAGACCTGTCTGATACATTGCGCGAGCAGGAAGAGCTCTCAGACGACAGCTTTAGCGATCTGCAAGAACAATTTGGCCCTGGTCAACAGGGTGAACAGCAGCCCGGTCAGCAAGGGCAACAGGGCCAAGAGCCCGGTGGCCAGCAAGGTCAACAGGGACAGCAAGGTCAGGAACCCGGCCAGCAGCCCGGCCAGCAAGGCAACCAAGGTGCTGATCCCAGCCAAGGTGGCCAGCAAGGGCGCGGTCAGGGTGTGGGCGAGAATAGCCAAAGCGGTGAACAGCGTGGTGATGGCGCAGGCGGTGAAGGGGATGAACGCAGCCTAGCCGACCGCCAGCAGGCGCTGCGCGAAGAGTTGCAACGCCAGCGCGATGGCCTGCCGAACCTGCCCGGTGAGTCCGGGGATATCGCCCGGCGGTCGCTTGATCGCGCCGAAGGTGCGATGGAAGGGGCCGAAGAAGCGCTGCGTGACGGCGATCTGGCCGAAGCGATCGACCGACAGGCTGAGGCGATGGACGCCCTGCGCAACGGTATGCGCGAGTTGGGTCAGGCCTTGGCCGAAAATCAGAACGCCGAACCTGGACAAGGGTCCGAGCAGGGCGAGGCAACCGGCAGACCCGCACCCGGCCAGCGCGATCCGCTGGGGCGCGAAATGGGTAACACGGGGCAAATGGGAACGGATCAGAACCTGCTGGGTGGCACCGCCGATGTGAACCGCCGTGCTGAAGAATTGTTGGATGAAATCCGTCGCCGCTCTGCCGAGCAGCAGCGGCCAGAGGTCGAACGTGACTATCTAAGACGGCTGCTGGACCAGTTTTGATCTTGGGTTTACTGCGCCGGGTCTTCCGCTGTCAGCCCACTGATCATCTCATTCAATGCGACACGCAATTGATCAACCGTTGTGACATATGACGCCATAAAGCTGGTCGTCTGCGGCAGGTTTTCAGTGATTTGATCTGCAAAAATATACGGCAGAACCAGAATAGCGAGCAGGAGCAGGATGAAAAAGAAGCCCTTGCGGAACCCTTTGCGTTGCACGGCTTCCTCTTTTTCAGCCTCGGTCAGGCCAGAGGTGTCGCTGGCCTGTGCGCGGGCGCGCAGGGTCGCATTGATTTCGTTGATGGATGGGACTGTCCGCAAATGCGCTGCATCGGCGCTGTCATCGGCTGCCGTGCTTGATTTACGGGCACTGCTGGACGTGCCGCCCTCATCGACTGTCATTTGTGCGATGCGTTGCCGCGTTTCATCCGCTGTCACGGGTGCGGGGGGCTTGGCAGCCTCAGTTGGGGGTGGTTTTGCAATTGCGCTGGATGCGACAGCGCTGGATGCAACAGCCGCTGCGGGGCCAAGTGCCGCCTCTTCGCGCAGAATACTCGCCACGGCATCATCCAGCGGTTTGCGTTGGGGGGCGGGCGTCGGTTCCGGCTCTGGCGTTTTTTCTGGCGCAGCCGGGGCTGGTGCTTCTGCCACAACCTCCTCTTCAGGTGCGGCCTCAACCTCTGCGGTCTCTACCTCACCCGAGGCAGGCACATCATCTGCAGGCTCCGGGTTTTGCGGTGACGTCAGTTGCATCGGCTTGCGGCCGGGCACGGTTGGTTTTTCGGTTTGGAACCAAGACAGATGGCAGTTGGAACACTGCACATCACGCCCACCCGGTGGGATCGCGTCATCCGCCACTTCGTATTGCGCGCCGCAGTTAGGGCAAATCAGCCGCATGATCACATTCCTTCTGCCCGGTGTTTTCGTTAACTTCTTGTTATCACCGTCGCCAATTTATCAATGTCTGCGGGGCCGGTGCGCGCAAAACCTTTGCGTTTAGCG